>NZ_JBEPPO010000014.1:0-142455 GCF_040547365.1 Pseudarthrobacter sp. PvP090 | reverse complement strand
CCCCGCGCGCCCGCCGCCCGCGGGGCCCGCGCCGCCGCGCGCCCGGGGGGCGGCGGGGCGCGGCGGCGCGGCGCGGCGCGCGGGCCCCGCCCCCCCCCCCCCCCCCCCCCGCCCGGGCCGCCCCCCCCCCCCCCCCCCCCCCCCGCCCGGGCGGGGGGGGCCCCCCCCCCCGGGCGCCCCCCCCCCCCCCCACCCGCTTTTCGTTTTACCCGCGGAGGTGCCAGCCGCCCCGAACAGTGAGTTGCCGACGGCTACTTCTTGACGGCGACCAGCAGGCCGTCGCCGGTGGGCAGCATTGCCGACGCGAGGCGGTCGTCGTCGCGGATGGCCTTGCCCACGTGGCGCAGGACCACGGTGGTGGCCTCCCGTGCGGCCGGGTTGGCGACGCGGTCCTTGTCCAGCGCGTCGTTGACGATCAGCAGGCCGCCGGACTTGAGCAGGCGGATGGCCTGTTCCACGTAGCCGGGGTAGCTCGGCTTGTCCGCGTCGATGAAGACCAGGTCGTAGGCGGCGTCCGTCAGCCGGGGGAGGACGTCGCGGGCGCGGCCGGAAATGGTCCTCGTGCGGTTGGCCGGGCTGCCGGCTTCCTGGAACGCTTCCCGTGCGGCCTTGAGGTGTTCGACGTCGACGTCGATGGTGGTCAGGACGGCGTGGGGACCCAGGCCGCGCAGGATGCAGACGCCGGAGACGCCCGCGCCGGTGCCGATTTCGACGGCGGTCTGGGCCTTTGAGGCGGCGGCCAGGACGGTCAGGACGGCTCCGACGCCCGGGCCGACCGGGGTGACGCCCAGTTCGAAGGACCGTTCGCGCGCGTGCATCAGGACCTCATCCTCGGCAGGCAGATCTTCTGCGTAGGACCAGCTCGTGGACTTATCGGCGCTCATGTACTTCGCTTTCTGGGCGGCAGGGGGATTGTTCACTCCAGCGTACTGTGTCAGGTGGTACCCGGCCGGGAGGCGCCCCCGCTGCGGCGGTCACACTGCGGCCCGGGCAGAGCGGCGTGAGGGGCGGCGTGATGCGGCGGCGTCGGCGGCCATTCTGCCGTGGGCGGAAGGCACTCCGGCGTCAGGAAATTCCCAGCTTGATTTGAAATGATGAATATCCGCTCATCCGCGTGGTGATCGGCGCCGAATCAAGGATGCAGGAGCTTGCAGCCGCAAGCACCGTCCACGGCGTAAGCACCATCCACGAGGGGAGCGGACAATGTCGGTAGTGGCAGCTGTCCCTGCAACTGAAGAGTCCCAGCCCGCGGCGGAGGCCGAGTGGGTCCGGCCCACCTGGGAGGAAGTGGTGACCAACCACTCCGCGAAGGTGTACCGCCTCGCGTACCGGCTCACCGGCAACAAGTACGACGCCGAGGACCTCACCCAGGAAGTGTTCGTCCGCGTCTTCCGCTCGCTGGAGAACTTCAAGCCCGGCACGCTCGACGGGTGGCTGCACCGGATCACCACGAATCTCTTCCTGGACCAGGCACGGCGCAAGAGCAGGATCCGCTTCGACGCACTGGCCGACGACGCCGAATCCCGTTTGCCCGGACGCGAGCCCGGCCCGGAACAGAGCTTCGAGTTCAACAACCTTGACGTCGACGTGCAGGCCGCGCTGGAGGAGCTTCCCCCGGACTTCCGCGCCGCCGTCGTCCTCTGCGACCTGGAAGGCCTGTCCTACGACGAGGTCGCCGTGGCCCTGGGCATCAAGCTCGGCACCGTCCGCTCCAGGATCCACCGCGGCCGGACCATGCTGCGCGAGAAGCTCGCACACCGCGACCCGCGGCCGCCGCAGACCGCCAAGGCCTCGCTGAAGCCGCGGCTGAAGATGCCGCGCATCGCCGGTCTCCTCTGAACCAGGCAATGCGTCTGCTGAAACGACTGCTCCGTGGCCCGCACGAACGGCGGCCCCGGCACCTGGACTCGTGCGCGGAATGCCGGCTCCGGCAGCGCCGGGAACGGCAGTACCTGGAGCGGCTGCGCGGTGCCGAAGTGCCCGTGGCCAGCGATGACCTGACCGCACGGCTGCTGGCACGCACTGCGGAACTGGCCCGCAATGAACAACGGCCCACCCGCCCGGCGGCGGACCGCGGGTTCCGTCCGGCACTCCGTGCTGCCGTGCTCGGCGCCGGGACCGCGGCAGCCGCCACAGCCCTGCTTGGCGGATCGGCGTACCTGATGGGCGGGGACCACGCCCCGGCGGCTGCCGGAGCGCCGGCCCCCGTCTTTCTGCAGCGGGACCTTGCTTCCGGGGCTGCGGCCGCCGTCGACGCCGGGGCACCGGCCGGGTGGAGCCTTACCGGCGAACCCGATTTCACACCGGCCGGGGCACTCACGGGCGAGCAGCTCGCCGCCCTGCGCTCCGAAGGCTGGACCTGCCCCGAGCTCCGCGAACTCGGCTACCACCTCGTCTGGGCCAGGACCGGGGTGCTCGCCGGCGGTGACATCCTGGAACTTCGCCTCACCGACGGCCGGTATTTCGCGACCGTCCTCGAACAGCGCAATGGCGAACAGAACAGCGGCGAACAGAACAGCGGCGCACGGCACAGTGGCGTTCCCGGGCAATCCGGCGGTCCGCACGGCTGGCCACAAACCGCCCTGCCGGCACCGGTCAACGCACTGACTGGGCGGCCGGCGACGTCGGACGGTTTCACCTCCGCAGCGGTGCCGGCGGGGACCGAGGCGACTGGCGACGGGGCAGGGGCCGAGCGCGGGACCTTGTGGGTCAGGCATGCTGCACCTTTCGCCGCGATCTACCAGGCGGGCGACGTCACCTTCACGTACGTGTCGGACCAGCCTGCGGAGCAGGCCGATGACGGTGTGGCCACCCTGGTACGCGCCCGGGCCGCGGCGACGCCCGGCGACGGGGGATCCGGGCAGGACGGCGCGGTCGACGGCACAGGGGCGGTCCCCGGGGACGGGACAGGGTCCGGCGCCGGGCACAATTTCGCCGCGCGGCTGGAGCGCGGCCTGGGCAGGATTATGGAGCTGCTGGCCCCGTGACGTGCCGATGCCGGCCCGAAGTGAGATGTCGCGCCCATGGGATGCTCCGCAATGGGCGCGACATCTCACCTCGGCGGGGGCACCAGCCCATGGGGATGCACCGTGTGTCACGGCCGAATCGTCCCAGCTCCGATTGAGAGGGTAATCTTCCTACAGTGCTTGGAATCAATGGACCGGAGTTTTTACTTCTGCTGATCATCGGCCTTCTGGTGATTGGTCCCAGCAGGCTGCCCGAATACACCCAGAAACTTGCCAACATCGTCAAGGAAGTCCGCCGGATGGCGTCGGGCGCGCGGGAACAGATCAAGGAAGAAGTCGGCATCGATATCGATGACGTCGACTGGAAGAAGTACGACCCCCGGCAGTACGATCCGCGCCGGATCATCAAGGAGGCGCTCCTCGACGATGACAGCAAGCCGGTCAGCGCCGGCGCCCCGGCGGCGGTGGCCACTGTCGCTGCTGCCGCTGCGGCACACCCGCCGGCCCGGACGGTCGAGCGGCTTCCGGACGGCGAGCCGGCGCCCTTCGACTCCGAAGCGACTTAGCGGGGCTGCAGGCCCAGCGGCTTGCCGCTCAGCCCGCGCGGGACAGTGGCGAGCCTCCCGGCGATGTCCAGCAGTGCCGCGGCCGCCGGGGTCTCGGGTCGGCCCAGCACCAGGGGAACTCCGGCGTCGCCGCCCTCCCGCAGCAGGATGTCCAGCGGGATCTGTCCCAGCAGCGGAACGTCGGTACCCACGGTGGCGGACAGCCGTTCGGCGAGCACAGCGCCGCCGCCGCTTCCGAAGAGCTCCATCCGGCCGCCGTCGGGCATTTCCAGGTACGACATGTTTTCCACGACGCCGGCAACGGCCTGGCCGGTCTGGGTCGCAATGGCGCCCGCCCGCTCGGCCACATCCGCGGCAGCCGCCTGCGGGGTGGTCACCACGAGGATCTGGGCTTTGGGCAGCAGCTGGGCCACGGAGATGGCGATGTCGCCGGTGCCGGGCGGCAGGTCCAGGAACAGGGCGTCGAGGTCGCCGAAGTAGACGTCGGTGAGGAACTGCTCCAGGGCGCGGTGCAGCATGGGACCGCGCCACGCGACCGGCTGGTTGCCGGTGACGAACATGCCGATCGAGATGACTTTGACCCCGTACGCCACCGGCGGCAGGATCATGTCATCCACCCGGGTGGGGGCCTGGGTGATCCCCATCAGCGCCGGGACGGAGAAGCCGTAGACGTCCGCGTCCACGATCCCCACGCGCAGCCCCTGGGCGGCCAGTGCGCAGGCGAGGTTCACCGTCACGGAGGACTTGCCCACGCCGCCCTTGCCGCTCGCCACCGCGTACACCCTGGTCAGCGAGCCGGGGTCGTTGAACGGGATCCCGCGCTGCCCGCCGGCGCCGCGCAGCTGCTCCTTGAGGGCGTCGCGCTGCTCCTGCGTCATGACCTTCAGGTCGACGTCGACGCCGGTGACACCGGGCACGGCGGTCAGCGCCGCCTCGCAGTCGGCGGTGATGGTCCCGCGCAGCGGGCAGCCCGCAATCGTCAGCAGCACCGAGACCCGCACCCGGCCGCCGTCGGAAACCTCCACCGCGTCCACCATGCCGAGTTCGGTGATGGGACGGCGGAGTTCGGGATCGATCACGGTGGCGAGGGCGGCGTGCACGGCCCCCTCCAGAGGGGAGGCCGCGGAGATGCCCTGGGTGGTGCTGTGCTGGCTGGGGTTCATGCGGTGAAGGCTCAGTTCTCGGGGGAAACGGGGTGCGCCGGTGCGCCGGCATTGTCCGGCCCGGCACCTTGCAGCGCGTCCGGTGCGGTGTCGGACTTTTTGGCGGGTTTAGAGTCCTTGCTGCTGTCGGACTTGACCCGGGGGATCTGCTGGGTCCGGGGGCTGCGCTGCTTGTCGCGGCGTTCCTTCAGCTTTTCCTTGACCTTGTCCCGCGGTGTCTCGTGGACGCCGGCGGACGGATCGTGGGTGCGCAGTTCCTCCTGCGCCTCCAGCATGTCCTCGAGCAGGCTGCGCAGTTCGGCCCGGACGTAGTCGCGGGTGGCGACTTCCCGCAGGGCGATCCGCAGCGAGGCGAGTTCCCGGGTCAGGTATTCGGTGTCGGAGAGGTTGCGTTCCGCGCGCTGGCGGTCCTGCTGGAGGGAGACACGGTCACGGTCGTCCTGCCGGTTCTGGGCAAGGAGCAGCAGCGGCGCGGCGTAGGAGGCCTGCAGCGAGAGCATCAGGGTCAGCAGCGTGAATCCGAGGGCCCGCGAATCGAACTGCCACTCCTCCGGGGCGAAGGTGTTCCAGGCCAGCCAGAGGACGACAAACACCGTCATGTAGACCAGGAACTGCGGCGTGCCCATAAAGCGGGCAAAGCCTTCCGTGGTCTGGCCGAAGGCGTCCGGGTTGGGGGAGAACTTCGGCAGGATCCGCTGGCGGCCGCTCAGGGGTGTATCGAGGCTTCCCTTGGCCGATTTGCTGCCCGGCCGGACGTGGGGGTTCCGTGGTGCGCTGTTATCAGCCAATGCGGCCTCCAAGCTTCCTTATCGGGACATCGTCCTCGTGGGCGCGCCAGTCATCGGGCAGCAGATGATCCAGCACATCGTCAACAGTCACCGCCCCCACAAGCCGACCGTCGCTGTTGACGACGGGGAGCGAGTTGAGGTTGTAGGTGGCCAGCGTGCGGGCCACCTCGCTGATGTGGGCCTGGTCCGACACCGGCTCCAGGGTCTTGTCGACCAGGTTCCCCAGCGGCTCGGGCGGCGGGAAGCGCAGCAGCTGCTGGATGTGCACGACGCCGAGGAACCGGCCCGTGGGCGTCTCCAGCGGCGGCCGGGCAATGAAGATCGACGACGCCAGGGCCGGGGAGAGCTCCTCGCGGCGGACATGGGCCAGGGCTTCGGCGACAGTGGCTTCCGGGGGCAGGATGACCGGGACCGGGGTCATCAGGCCACCGGCGGTGTCCTCGTCGTATTCGAGCAGACGGCGGACGTCTTCGGCGCCTTCGGGTTCCATCAGCTGGAGCAGTTCCTCGGCCTGGGCGCTGGGCAGTTCCGCGAGGAGGTCGGCGGCGTCGTCCGGGTCCATTTCCTCCAGCACGTCGGCGGCACGGTTCACGTCGAGGGCGGAAAGGATCTCCACCTGGTCACCTTCGGGCATCTCCTGCAGGACGTCGGCGAGGCGTTCGTCCTGCAGCTCGCTGGCAACCTCGAAGCGGCGCTTGTCACTCATCTCCTGCAGGGCTTCGGCGAAGTCCGCCGGCTTGAGGTCCTCGTGGGTCGCGACGAACTGGGTGGCGGCCTGGGGCTCGGTGCGCGCGCCCTGCTGCGCGTCCGCCCAGTCAATGATCAGGGTCTCGTTGCGGCGCAGCCGGCTCAGCGGGGAGAGGGAATGGCCGCGGCGGACAAAGAGCTTGCTGACAAACCAGTCGCCGGAGCGGTGCTTGTCCATCGCGATGTCCTCGATCGTGGCGTCCCCGCTGCCGTCTGCGAGCGTGACGCGGCGGTCGAACATCTCGGCCACGACGAGGGTTTCCGCGCCGCGCTGTTCGAAGCGCCGGAGGTTCACCAGACCGGTGCAGATGATCTGGGTCTGGTCGATCGAGGTAATCCGGGTCATCGGCACGAAAACGCGCTTCTTCCCGGGGACCTCGACGACGATGCCCACCACGTGCGGGGCGCCCCGGGTTCCGCGGGAGAGCACGACGACGTCGCGCAGCCGGCCCAGACGGTCGCCCAGTGGGTCAAAGACGTCGAGTCCGAGGAGGCGCGCAACAAACACCCGCGAAAGATTTGTGCTCACCTGTACAGGCTACCGAGTCCGCTCTCTTTTAGCTGAATTTACAGCCGGTGCCCAGCCGGATAGGTAAGAATAGGCATATGTCAAACATTTTTGGTGCTCCCAGGGCTGGCGCCCCCAACGGCCCGGACGAGGCCCGCAGTGTCCCCAAGGGCGACACCGTCGGTTCCTACAACTCCTACCTGGATGCCCAGAAGGCGGTGGACTACCTCGCCGACCAGCAGTTCCCGGTGCAGATGGTCTCGATTGTCGGAAATGACCTGAAGATGGTGGAGCGGGTCACCGGCCGGCTGACCTACCCCCGGGTGGCCCTGTCGGGTGCCCTGAGCGGCATGTGGTTCGGCCTGTTCGTCGGCATCATGCTCTCCTTCTTCTCCACGACGCCGGGATATTTCTCGATTGTGACCTCCGTGTTGATGGGCGCGGCCTTCTTTATGCTGTTCGGCATCGTCACGTACGCCATGCAGAAGGGCAAACGCGACTTCACGTCCACGAGCCAGGTGGTGGCGACCAACTACGACGTCGTGGTCTCCTTCGAGGCGGCGAACGAGGCGCGGCGCCTCCTTCACCAGCTTCCGATGACCCAGCATGACGCCTCGGCCTCCGCCGGGTCGGCCGGCTACTCCCAGCGCGACTACCAGCACCAGCCGTACCAGCCCGGTCCCGGGCAGGGGCCCCAGCAGCCGGGCCAGCAGGGCCACGCCCCGCAGCGCCCCGCGGCCTGGAACGACCCGTACGGCCAGCGCACCCCCGACGCCGGCGGGCAGCAGCCTGGCGGGCAGCAGCCCGGTGCCGAGCAGCCCGGCCACCAGCCGGCCGCGGGCCAGCAGGCTGAGCCCCACATCCGACCGGCAGGATCCGCCGACACTGCAGCGGAGACGGAGGAGGTCGCCAAGCCCGCCGGGTTCGCGTACCCGGACCTGCCGGACGGCCGCCCGCAGTACGGGGTCCGCGTCACCGATACGCCCAAGCAGGGTCCCGACGACGGCGGTTCGCAGCAGTAACTCGCAGCAGTATTTCGCAGCAGTACCCGCAACGCAGAAGGCCTCCGCCCCGGTGATCCGGGCGGAGGCCTTCTGCGTGTCAGCGGCGGTGACTGCCAGGAAGGCAGCCGTCAGGAACGGGGTTACGCCGTCGGGCCGTCCGCGTCCTGGTAGATTCCCGCCATCCAGGATTCGACGTCGTCGGCCTTGCGGGGCAGGGCCGCGCTGAGGTTGACCGGGCCGTCGGCGGTCATGAGGATGTCGTCCTCGATGCGGACGCCGATGCCGCGGTACTCCTCCGGGATCGCGAGGTCCTCATCCTTGAAGTACAGCCCGGGTTCGATCGTGAAGACCATGCCGGGGGTGAGGACACCGTCGAGATACAGTTCGCGCTTGGCCTGGGCACAGTCGTGCACGTCGAGGCCGAGGTGGTGGCTGGTGCCGTGCGGCATCCAGCGGCGGTGCTGCTGGCCTTCGGGGCTGATGGCCTCCTCCACGGAGACCGGCAGCAGGCCCCAGACGGCCAGCCGCTCCGCCAGCACAGTGGTCGCCGCGGTGTGGATGTCGCGGAACCGGGTGCCCGGCTGGGCGGCGGCGAAACCGGCGTCGGCGGCGTCCAGCACGGCCTCATAGACCTTGCGCTGGATCTCGGAGAAGGTGCCGTTGGCCGGCAGCGTGCGGGTGATATCCGCGGTGTAAAGCGAATCCGCCTCGACCCCGGCGTCCAGCAGCAGCAGCTCGCCGGCGTTGACCTTGCCGGTGTTCCGGGTCCAGTGCAGCACCGTGGCGTTGTTGCCGGAGGCCGCGATGGTGTCGTAGCCGAGTTCGTTGCCCTCCTCCCGGGCACGCGCGAAGAACGCGCCTTCGACGACACGCTCGCCGCGCTGGTGGGTGAGGGCCCGCGGCAGGACCTTGACGACCTCCGTGAATCCCTGCACCGTGGCGGCGACGGCGGTCTTCATCTGCTCGATTTCCCACTCGTCCTTGAGCAGTCGCAGTTCGGA
The DNA here is from genome assembly GCF_040547365.1 of Pseudarthrobacter sp. PvP090. NCBI lineage: Bacteria > Bacillati > Actinomycetota > Actinomycetes > Micrococcales > Micrococcaceae > Pseudarthrobacter > Pseudarthrobacter sp. PvP090. The sequence goes on along the minus strand of NZ_JBEPPO010000014.1, from coordinate 133,712 downwards.
GAGGGCCTCGGAGAGCTTCTCGTCGAGGGCGTCCAGGATGCCCAGGTCCAGGTTCTCCGGGTCTTTGGCGGTGTTGTAGCGGGCGGTGTCCACGAGGGCGTCGATGTTCTCGTCCACCTTCCGCACCAGCCGGATGGAGATCCCGCCGATTTCGGGGGCGCCTACGTTCTTGGTGATGCCCAGTTCGAGTTCGCTGATGTCCGCGGTGTCCAGTCCGAGGAGGGCTTTGAACTCGGCCAGCGTCGGACGGGCGCCGATCCAGAATTCGCCGGAGCGGGAATCGGCATAGAACTGCTCGGTGTCGCGGCCGGCCAGCGGTCGGAAGTACAGCGTCGCGTGGTGGTGGCCGCCGTCGTCGCCCTTGCCTGCCTCCACGGGTTCCAGGATGAGCACGGCGTCGGGCTCGTGGTCCAGGCCCAGTCCGGTGAGGTGCGCGAAGCCGGAGTGCGGCCGGAAGCGGTAATCGCAGTCGTTGGAGCGGACCTTCAGCGGACCGGCGGGAATGACCAGGCGTTCGCCTTTGAACTGCTCTGAGATGGCGCGCCGGCGGGTGGCGGCGTGGCCGGCGACGGCGTCGCGTTCCGGAAGCTGCTCGCGGGACGGGGCCCAGTTGCTGGCCATGAACGCCTTGAACGCGTCGGAGCTGGGCCGCTGTGAGCGGTTGTTGACGCGCTCTTCGAGGGGCTGGGAAGCGGAGACTTGGGTGTTATCTGCATCTTTCACCGTCCCATAGTCTCACCAGCGGAGCGGCTTAGGCCAACAGGCCGGCGGCGTCCTTCCCCGGGGCGCCGCGGCGGCGATCTACTAGGCTGGTGGGGTGAGGATCGACCTGCATGCCCACTCGAATGTATCCGACGGCACCCAAGCGCCCGGCGCGGTGATGGCCTCCGCGGCGGAGGCGGGCCTCGACGTCGTCGCCCTGACCGACCATGACTCCACCGACGGCTGGGCCGAGGCCGCCGTCGCCGCGCGCGGGCACGGCGTGGCGCTGGTTCCCGGGATGGAGATTTCCTGCCGGACGATGGAGGGGATCAGCGTGCACCTCCTGAGCTACCTGCACGACCCGGCGCACGCCGGGCTGCTGGAGGAAATCACGAAGGCCAAGGACGCGCGCTTCACCCGGGCCGAGCGGATGGTCAGCCTGCTCGCGGAGGACTACCCGCTGAGCTGGGACGACGTCATCCACCATGTGGCGCCCGGTGCCACCCTGGGCCGCCCGCACATCGCCGACGCCCTCGTCGCCGCGGGCGTGGTGGCGGACCGCACCGAGGCTTTTGAATCCATCCTGACGTCCCGCTCACGCTACTTTGTGCAGCACTACGCGCCGGACCCGGCGTTCGCCGTCGAACTGGTCCGTGCCGCCGGCGGCGTGCCGGTGTTCGCCCACCCCGTGGCGTCCGCCCGCGGGCGGATCGTGGGGGAGCGCGTCTACCAGGAAATGATCGACGCCGGGCTGGCCGGGCTGGAAATCTACCACCGCGACAATCCCGAGGAAGGCCGGGTGTTCCTGCGCAAACTCGCGGACCGGCACGGGCTGCTGGTTACGGGGTCCTCCGACTACCACGGCGCCGGGAAGCCGAACCTGCTCGGCGAGAACCTCACCTCACCCGAAGTGTTCGCCCGGATCGAGGAAGAGGGAACCGGAACCCCGGTGGTCCGCTGACCCCCTCGTTGACCTATCAGTTTTGGTCCCCATCGGGCCGGAATGGCCACTAAAGGTGATAGGGCAACGGGGTTAACTTGGAAAGACGGTGAAGGCGGCATACGGGGCGAGCCGCTTGGCCATGACGTCAATGGCGGGCTGGTTCTGGTCCACGCAGACGAACCTGCGGTCGAGCTTCGCGGCGACGGCGCCAAGGGTGCCAGAGCCGGCGAAAAAGTCCAGGCACCAGTCGCCGGGGCGGCTGGAGGCTGCGACCACGCGGCGGATCAGGCCTTCGGGCTTCTGCGTCGGGTAGCCGGTCTTTTCCTTGCCGGTGGGGGAGACAATCGTGTGCCACCAGACGTCGGTGGGCAGCTTGCCGAGCTCGCGTTTGGCCGGTGTCACAAGTCCCGGGGCCATGTACGGCTCCCGGTCCACCTCGGCGCTGTCGAAGTGGTATTTCGCCGGGTTCTTGACGTACACGAGGATGTTGTCGTGTTTCGTGGGCCAGCGGTACTTGGCGCGGGCGCCGTAGTCGTAGGCCCAGATGATCTCGTTCAGGAAGCACTCGCGGCCGAAGATCGCGTCGAGCATGACCTTGGCGTAGTGCACCTCACGGTAGTCCAGATGCAGGTAAAGGGTGCCGTCGTCGGCGAGCAGCCGCCAGGCCTCGACGAGGCGCGGTTCCAGGAACGTCCAGTAGTCGCTGAACGCGTCGTCGTACTTGTGCAGCGCGCCCTTGATCGTGTCGTAGGAGCGGCCCTTGAACCCGACCCGGTCGCCGTCGCCGCCTGTGTTGAGCACCATCCTGGTTTCCTGGCGCTTCTGGACCCGGCCGGTGTTGAAGGGCGGATCCACGTAAATGAGTGTGAAGGCGCCGTCCGGCAGCGTCGGGAGGTACACCGCGTTGTCCGCGTGTACCACCAGATTGCTGCCGTCCGGCGCCCAGACGGTGTCAGTCATGAGGGGGTTTAGGCCTCGGTGCTGCTTGCCGGAGCCCCGGCCTGTGCCTCGCCTGCAACCACTTCGCCGTTGCGGCGGCGGGTGCGGGTGCGCCGGCGTGCGCGGGTGGCGCGGTCGACCTCGGTCGGCGCGCTCGCGGCGGACCTGGCCGGTGCCTCGGCGGCCGGGCCGGTGCTGGCTTCCGCCTCGGCCGGACGACGACGGCGGTCGCCGGAGCGTCCGCTGTCCTTGCTCGCGCTGGCCCCGCCGCTGCGGCGGGTATCGCGGCTGCCGTCGCGGCTGCCGCCGGTGGTACGGCCGCCGTCGCGACCGCCGCCGGTGGCGCCGGCGTCACGGCCGCCGCTGCGGGCGCTGTCGCGTCCGCCAGTGCCCTGTCCCGTACGGGGGGCGTTCTTCTTGCCGGTCTCGCCCAGGTCCTCCAGGACCTCGGCGTCGACGCCGGCCAGCACACGCTTGTCGCGGGGCAGCCTGCCCTTGGTGCCCTCGGGGATGTCAAGCTCCTCGAAGAGGTGCGGGGAGGAGGAGTAGGTTTCCACGGGCTCCGGGACGCTCAGGCCCAGGGCCTTGTTGATCAGGCCCCAGCGGGGCATGTCGTCCCAGTCAACGAAGGTCACGGCCGTGCCCTTGTTGCCGGCGCGGCCGGTGCGGCCCACGCGGTGCAGGTAGATCTTTTCGTCTTCCACGCACTGGTAGTTGATGACGTGGGTAACGTCGTCGACGTCGATGCCGCGGGCGGCGACGTCGGTGGCGACGAGGACGTCGACCTTGTTGTTGCGGAAGGCGCGCAGGGCCTGCTCGCGGGCGCCCTGGCCGAGGTCGCCGTGGATGGCGGCGGCGGCGAAGCCGCGGTCCACGAGTTCCTCGGCAACCTTGGCCGCGGTGCGCTTGGTCTTGGTGAAGATGATGGTGCGGCCGCGGCCGCGGGCCTGCAGGATGCGGGCGACGACCTCGATCTTGTCCATGCTGTGGGCACGGTAGATCAGCTGGCGGATGTCGCGCTTGGTGAGGCCCTCGTCGTCCGGGTCGGCGGCGCGGATGTGGGTCGGCTTCGTCATGTAGCGGCGGGCCATGGCGACGACCGGGCCGGGCATGGTGGCCGAGAACAGCAGGGTCTGGCGGACGGCGGGCGTCCCGGCTATGAGGGTCTCGACGTCGGGCAGGAAGCCGAGGTCCAGCATTTCGTCGGCCTCGTCAAGGATGACCATCTTGACGTTCTTCAGCACGAGGTGCTTCTGCTTGTACAGGTCAATGAGGCGGCCGGGGGTACCGACAACAACCTCGACGCCCTTCTGCAGGGCCTCGACCTGCGGCTCGTAGGCACGGCCGCCGTAGATCGTGGTGATGCGGGCGTTGCGCTTGCGGGCGGCGTTCTGCAGGTCATTGGCGACCTGGACGGCCAGTTCGCGGGTCGGTACGATCACCAGGGCCTGCGGGGCGCCGGGGGCCGGGAGCTTGTCATAGCCCGCATCGTCCGGTCCGACGACGCGCTGCAGCGCCGGGATACCGAAGCCGAGGGTCTTGCCCGTGCCCGTCTTGGCCTGGCCGATGATGTCATGGCCGCTCAGGGCGACCGGCAGGGTCATGGCCTGGATCGGGAAGGGGTGGGTGATGCCGGCGTCGGCCAGCGACTCCACGATGTCGGCGCGGACGTTGAAGTCGGCGAAGGTTTTCTCGGCAATCTCGTGCGGCTTCTCGTCCGAGATAATGGTCTCTTCCGGCTCGAGCGTTTCCCTTCCGGATTCGTCGGTCAGAAGCTGGTGCGTGTGCAATTCACTCACGGGGGAGTTTCCTTATTCATTTTGGGCTGCGCTGCTTGCTCAACGGGGCCGGCCGGGTGGCCGTTCCGGAGCACGCTCAGGCGCGCAAGCAATTCCAGTGGAAGCCGATCGCGGGCTATCTAAATGCTGGCACTGGGGACCAGCGGGTCTATCTCAAGATCGCGTAGGGGCGGGCTTGTTGAATTCGGAAATCAAGGAAATCAACGACCGGGCATCCATATCTACCCTTCCAGTCTAGCTGTACGCGGACCGGATCCTCGACTGACGCCGCAGGCGGCGCGCGGGAGCACCGCCGATTCCCTAACCCACGAGCTCCAGCCGGACCTCGCGGGTGGCAATGTCGGAGGACACTATCCGCACCCGGACCTGTGTGCCTGGTTCCAGTTCGCCGGGGCAGCGGGCGGTGACCGCGGGCTCGGCGATCTGCACGATCCCGGAGGGTCCGTTGCCGTTTCCGTTCTTGACGTTCGCGGCTTTTCCGTTCCCATTCTTCCCGTTCCGGGCGGGCTTGGACCCGGAAATCACCACGGCGTCGAACTCCTGGCCGATGTGGTTTACCAGAAGCGCCGCCTCGACGGTGTCGAGGGAGAGCCGCTCGAGTTTGGCAGCCAACTGGTCCGAGGTCGCCATGATCGCCGGAAGGGAAGGAAGGGCCTCGCGGGCCCAGGTCGGGACAGCTGTGCCGTTGCTGAGCGCCTCGCAGATCACCAGGACGAACCGGTCGATCAGCCGGCGCAGCGGTGCCGTGGAATGGGCGTAGGCAGCGCCGATGGCGGCCTGGGTGGCGGCCCCGGGCACGGTTCCGTCGAAAGGGGTGTAGCCGGCGCCGCGGAACAGCATGCCGGCCGAGTGCACGATCGCCAGCTGGCGCGGATCTGTCGGATCCAGGGTGCGCAGATATTCGCCGTAGCTCATTTCGCCGTCCCAGGGCTTTCCCAGGGCGCGGGTCTGCCGGTGGAAATGCGCCAGCGAGGCTTCATCCGGGGCCGGCATGGTGCGCAGGATGCCGACCTTGCCCGCCAGCATGATCTCAGCGGCGGCCATCCCCGTCATCAGCGAGATCTGGGCGTTCCAGTCCTCCACGGGCAGCGGCGGCGCAGCGGCAATCCGGTAGCCGCCGTCGGCCAGCTGCTCGATTTCCTGTTCCGGCATGTTCAGGCTGGCGCCGCCCCGGAGCCGTTCCAGCTCAACCCGCTTGATGCCGACTTCCTTGAGCAGCTGCAGCACGGGCGCGGCGGTGCCGGCGTCGAGCTCGGCCTGCACCCCCCGGTAGCTGAGCTTGGCGCGGCTGCGGACCGTTGCGCGGCGGACCAGCACCGCGGACACTTCGGCCGCGGCGTTCAGCTCGAACTCCCAGACAAACGCCGCGCACCGCTGGCCGGCGAGCAGGCTGCCGGCTTCTTCGCTGATGACTTCCGGATGCAGCGGAATCCGGCCGTTGGGCGTGTAGTACGTCTGGCCGCGGCGGCGGGTTTCGGCGTCGAGCGCGCCGCCGGGGACCACAAAGGAGGGGACGTCGGCGATCGCGTAGAAGACCTTGTAGCCCGCACCGGAACGGTCGATGAAGAGGGCCTGGTCCAGGTCGGTGGAGGACGCCGGATCGATGGTCACAAACTCGATGTGCGTGAAATCCAGCTCCGGCAGCTCATGCCCGGCGACTGCCTCCTTGGCTTCCCGGAGCGCGTCCTCGGGGAAGGGGCCCGGCAGCTCCAGCGTCGTGCGCAGCGCGTTGAGCGCCTCCGCAAGTTGGTTTTTCTGCTGGTGGACATTCGGGGTCAGGCGATGATGGGACACGAAAATCAGATTAGCTTCATTTGCGCCATTAGTCTTGGATCATGAGCACATCCCCGGCTGATCCTGCCCGTTACAACAGCTTCCTGATGGATCTGCTCGGCGTGATGGCCTACGGCGAGCTGTCCGCCTTTGAACGGCTCTCCTCCGATGCGCGGTATTCGCCCTCCCTCCACGACCGTGCGGTGCTGGGCCGGCTCGCTGTCATCGAGTTCCAGCACTACGAGCTGGTGAGCGCCAAACTCGACGCCATTGGCCTGGACCCGGAGGCCGCCATGCTGCCGTTCCAGCCGTCCGTGGACCACTTCCACGAACGCACGCGCCCGGCGGACTGGTACGAATCCCTGATGAAGGCGTACGTGATCGACACCGTCTCCGCCGATTTCTACCGCGCCATATCCCGCTACGTCGACGCCGGCACCCGGGCCCTGGTGGAGCAGATCCAGGCCGACGGGGGAGCCACGGAGGTGCTGCGGGAGCGGCTCAAGACGGCCCTCGCCGACGACCCGCGGCTGGCCTCGCGGCTGGCCCTGTGGGCCAGGCGCCTGCTCGGGGAAGCACTGACCCAGGCCCAGCGGGTGAGTTTTGAGCACTCGTTCGTCGGGGGACTGGTCGGCGCGGACGAGGACCGGTCCAAGGAACTGGTCCGCGAGCTGATGGACGAACTGGCGGCGAACCACTCACGCCGGATGACCCAGCTCGGGCTGGCCGGCTGACCGGACGGCCCGGACCGGGATCGTTTCCGCGGGCTCAGTTCCCCTCGGGGCTCAGTTCCCCGAAGCGTCGAGTGCCGCGAGCAGTGCCCGCGCGGCGTCCGCGGGATCGTCTGCTTCGGTGATGGCGCGGACCACCACGATCCGGCGCGCCCCTGCCTCCACCACCTGCTCCACATTTCCGAGGTCGATGCCGCCGATCGCGAACCACGGCACCTCGCCCGCGACCTTCCCCTCATCAGAGGCCGATGCCCGGCGGGCCGCGTCGGCCGCGTAGCGCACCAGCTCGAGTCCGACGGCGGCGCGCCCCGGTTTCGTGGGGGTGGCCCACACCGGGCCGACGCAGAAGTAGTCCAGGCCGCTGCGGCCGGGGGAAGCGGCGATGGCCGCGTCCACCTGGTCCGGGCTGTGGGTGGAGAGACCGATCACGGTGTCCTTGCCGAGGAAATCCCGCGCAGCACCAAGGGGGATGTCCTTCTGCCCGATGTGGAACACCGGAGCCCCGGAGAGCGAGGCGAGGTCCGCCCGGTCATTGACGGCCCAGAGCCGGCCGTGCCGGCGGGCCGCCTCGTGCAGGACCTCCAGGAGTTCCAGCTCCTCCGCCGCCTCCAGGGACTTGTCGCGCAGCTGGATGATGTCAACGCCGCCGGCAAAGGCCGCGTCCACAAAGTCCGCAAAGTCGCCGCGGTCCTGGCGGGCACCGGTGCAAAGGTAAAGGCGGGCAGTGGTGTGGGCGGCGTCCTGGCTCATGCCTCCAGCCTAGTTCCTCTAAACTGGTCGAATACCGCGGGAGCCCGCCGCAGCCGACCACGCCACAGGCGTCCGGCACCGGCAGGCTGAGAGGGCGTCAGAGCCGACCGCTTGACCTGATCCGGTTAGTACCGGCGTAGGGAAGGAATCCGCCATGGGCCCCACATCCGCCCGCCGCTCGTCCGCGGCAGCTGACACTGCGACGGCCCATGACGCCGAAACCCAGGAATATTACGACGTTGCCGTGATCGGCGGCGGAGTTGTCGGCCACGGGATCGCCTGGGCGGCGAGGCGCTCCGGCCGTTCCGTCGCCCTGATCGACGACGCCCCCGGAAGCGGTGCCAGCTGGGCCGCCGCCGGCATGCTCGCCCCGGTGAGTGAACTGCATTACCAGGAGGAAACCCTCCTGGAGCTCATGCTCGAATCATCCCGCCTCTGGCCCGCGTTCGCGGCCGGACTGGCCGGTGAACCGGCCGCGGGACGGACCGTCGAAGCCGGAGACTCAGGGACGGATACAGGGACGGACACCGGCACCGGGTACCTCACGACGCCGACCCTCGCCGTGGGGGCCGACGCCGCCGACCGCCGGGCGCTCGCGGACCTGCGCGCCGTCCAGCAGGCCCACGGCCTCGCGGTGGAACCGCTGACCGTCCGTGAGGCGCGGGTGCGCGAGCCCCTCCTGAGCCCGGGCATCTCCTGCGCATTCGACATTCCCGCCGACCATCAGGTGGACCCCCGCCGCCTGCTCACCCGGATCGGCGGACTCCTGGCCGCCGACGGACAGTGCCACACCATCCGCCGGCCCGCCTCCGGCCTGCTCTGGGCGGGCGGCCGGGTCGCAGGCGCCAGCCTCGCCGGCGGCGGCACCGTCCGCGCCAGGGAAACCATTGTGGCCAACGGCCTGGGCGCCGCCGCGCTCGAGGGCCTGCCCGCCGGACTCCGGTTGCCGCTGCGCCCGGTCCACGGCGACATCCTCAGGCTCCGGGTGCCGGAAAAACTGCGGCCGCTGCTGACCTCAACGGTGCGCGGACTGGTCCGCGGCGTCCCGGTCTACATCGTTCCCCGGCAGGACGGCACGGTGGTGATCGGCGCCACCCAGCGGGAGGATGCCCTCGGTGCCGGCAGCCCGACGGCGGCTGGCAACACCCCGGCCGGCAGCGCCGTCTCCGCCGGCGGCGTCTACCAGCTGCTGCGCGACGCACAGCAGCTGGTCCCGGCCGTCGCCGAACTGGAACTGCTTGAGGCCACCGCCAGGGCCCGTCCCGGAACCCCGGACAACGCGCCGCTGCTGGGCCGGGTCGCCGGATCCGCGTGTTCCGGCGACGTTGCCGGACTGATCATCGCCACCGGATTTTTCCGGCACGGCATCCTGCTCACCCCCGCCGCCGCGGAGATCTGCCGGCAACTGCTGGACGGCGTCGCGGACCCACGCTGGGCCCACTTCCGGCCCGACAGATTCGCAACCCACCGGGACACCACCCCCGAGCACAGCAAGGAAACGGTATGAACATCAGACTGAACGGAACCGAGCACGTGCTCCCCGACGGAGCCTCGGTCAGCACCCTCGTCAGCCAGGTCACCGGCCGGCCGCTGGCGCCGAACGGACAGTCCGCGGACGGCGGGAAACTCGGGGTCGCCGTCGCCCGCAACGCGGAGGTGGTTCCCCGGAGCCAGTGGCACGGCACCGCGCTCGCCGACGGCGACGACATCGAGCTGGTCACGGCGGTCCAGGGAGGATGAGCAGCATGGCGGACACCACACGGACAGCGGCCCGGGCAATCTCACCGGACGCGGCAGATCCCTTCACAGTCGACGGCGTGCGGCTGGGGTCGCGGCTGATCATGGGCACCGGCGGGGCGCCGAGCCTGGACGGTCTGGGCGCCGCGCTGCTGGCCTCCGGCACCGAGCTGACCACCGTCGCGATGCGGCGCTACTCGCCCGCGGAAACCGGATCGCTGTTCCAGCTGCTGCTGGACCACAACATCCGGGTGCTGCCCAACACTGCGGGCTGCTTCACCGCCAAGGACGCCGTGCTGACTGCCGAACTGGCCCGCGAGGCCCTCGAAACGGACTGGGTAAAGCTGGAAGTCATCGCGGACGAGCACACCCTGCTGCCGGACGCCGTCGAACTCGTCGAGGCCACCGAACAGCTGGTGGGCCGCGGGTTCAAAGTCTTCGCGTACACCAACGACGATCCGGTGCTGGCCCTGCGGCTGGAGAACCTCGGCGCCGCCGCGGTGATGCCCCTGGGTGCGCCGATCGGCACGGGCCTGGGCATCCTGAATCCGCACAACATCGAACTGATCGTCTCGCGGGCGTCCGTGCCCGTGGTCCTGGACGCCGGGATTGGTACCGCCTCCGACGCCGCCCTGGCCATGGAGCTTGGCTGCGACGCCGTGCTGCTGGCGACGGCCGTGACGCGGGCGCAGAATCCGGTGCTGATGGGGGAGGCCTTCAAGCATGCGGTGATCGCCGGTAGGCTGGCGAAAAGGGCCGGCAGGATCCCGCGCCGGGAGCACGCGCTGGCGTCCTCGGCCATGGAGGGCCGGGCAGAATTCCTCTAGGCAGCAAAGGAGCCCGCGATGGCAGCCACCGACGACATCCTCAGCGAGGGCCAGATCCACGAAGCCCTGGCGGAGTTGCCGGACTGGAGATACCGGCTGGGCGGTCTCGTCACCGTCTACAAGGTACGGACGGCGGCCGCGGCGCTGGAACTGATTGTCGCCGTCGGACGCCTTGCCGAGGAGCAGAAGCACCACCCGGACCTGGACTGGCGCTACAACCGGGTCTTCCTGCGGTACAGCTCCCACGACGCCGGGGACAGGGTCACGCGGCGGGACGTCGCTGCCGCCACGGCCGCCGGTGCCGCAGCAGCCGCTGTCGGCGCCACCGCGGAACCCCCGCAGGAATAGGTCGGGAGGCCGGCGGCTAGTAGCGCAGGATGGCGGTGAGCCGGGCCGTGTCGCGGCTGGTCCGGGTCTTGCCCAGGTACAGCACGGCCGCCACGGCGACGGCGGCGCCCAGGACCATGGGCAGCACCCACGGAATCCAGGTCAGCCCCGGCTGATAGCCAAGCCCGGCGGCCATGAAAGCGATCCAGCTCAGCATCCCGACGGTCAGCGACACTCCGGCCGGCACGGCGATGCCGTACTTGGCGTGGCGTTTGTCGTTGGCCCACACCACAAAGCCCGCGGCCACGGTCACCAGGGCAACCACAATCAGGGAAAGCATGTCGGGACTCCTTGCGGATCGGGGTGCCGGCCGGCAGCAGCGCGGCCGGCCGGCAGGGACTGCTGGTGGTTAGAGCGCGCCGAAACCGACGCGGCGCGTTTCCTCGGCGCCGATTTCAACATAGCCCAGCACGTTCGCGGGAATGATGATCTGGCGGCCCTTTTCGTCGGTCAGGCGCAGCTCCGTGCCCTTAGCGATGGCCTCGCCGACCACCTTGGCCACGGCGTCGGCCTCCTGGGACGATTCCAGGACAATTTCGCGGCCGATGTTCTGTATGCCGATCTTTACTTCCACAACAAGGCCTCCCAGCCAATCAAAGTTCTCAGGTGTTATCTCTATTTGTAGTCTAGGTTTCCTTGGGGAAGCGGGAGATTCCGCGCCAAGCTAAACGGTAGATCAGATCGCTGGCCACATCGAGGTCAAGATTGCCGTCGGTTTCCAGCCAGTACCGGGCGCTGACCTGCGCCATTCCGGCGAGCCCGCGGCCCAGGAGCTGGGACTCCAGCTCGGGCAGCTTCGTGTCCTCGGCGATGACCCGGGCGACGGCGTCGGCGAAGGTCTTGTTGAACGCTTCGAGCCGTGCACTGACATCGGTGTCGTTGACGAGGTCGGATTCGAAGACGAGGCGGTGGGCCTGGTCGTCGCTGGCGATGAAGCGGAAGTAGGCCCGCATGACCGCCTGGACGCGCTCGTCGTTGTCCGTGGTGGAGTTGAGGGCCCCGAGCAGCAGCCCAATCAGTTTGCTCAGCTGGCTGTCCAGCAGGGCCAGGTACAGCTCGCGTTTGGACGGGAAGTGCTGGTACAGCACGGGCTTGCTGACGTGGGCGGTCTCGGCGATTTCGTCCATCGCGGCCCCGTGGTATCCGTTGGCGACGAACACTTCCTGGGCCGCCGCGAGCAACTGTGCCCGGCGCTCATCGCGGGGCAGCCGCGCCGACCGCTGTCCGCTGCGTGCCGGGATGTCCGGTGACTTCCCGGTATGACCCCGCTCAACCGGTGCCTGATGAACCACTGTCGGCCTTCTTTCGCTTGCTGTTACGTCCACTTTACGTGCCGGTAATATGACCTGGCGGCATCTTCGGGCATAGATTGAAGTATGGCTTCCAAGTTCACCCCCAGCCCAGCCCCCGCAACGCCGGAAACAGCGTCCGTGGCCCCCGGACCGCTGGTGGAACCGGCCGACGCCCTGAGCCCGGACGAGGTGGAACGCTACTCCCGGCATCTGATCATCCCGGAGATCGGATCGGTGGGTCAGCGCCGCCTGAAGAACGCCAGGGTCCTCGTGATCGGCGCCGGCGGCCTGGGCTCTCCAGCGCTGCTGTACCTGGCCGCCGCCGGCGTGGGAACCCTGGGTATCGTCGACGACGACACCGTGGACCTGAGCAACCTCCAGCGCCAGGTGATCCACGGCGTGGCGGACGTGGGCAGGCCCAAGATCGAGTCGGCGCGCGACGCCATTGCCGCACTGAACCCGCTCGTGGAGGTCCGGCTGCACAACGTCCGGCTGGACGCCTCCAACGCCCTGGAACTGTTTGCCGGCTACGATCTCATCCTTGACGGCGCCGACAACTTCGCCACCCGCTACCTCGTGAACGACGCCGCGGCGATCCTCGGCAAGCCCTACGTCTGGGGCTCGATCTTCCGCTTCGACGGGCAGGTCAGCGTGTTCTGGGAACTGTTCGGCCCCACGTACCGGGACCTGTACCCGGAGGCGCCGCCCGCGGGTTCGGTGCCGTCCTGCGGGGAAGGCGGCGTGTTCGGCATGCTCTGCGCCGCTGTGGGCTCGCTCATGGTGACGGAGGCCGTCAAGCTGATCACCGGCGTCGGACGTTCCCTGCTGGGCCGGGTGGCGCTCTTCGACGCCCTCGGCGGGACGTGGCGGGAAATCAAGGTCTCCAGGGATCCCGAGGCGGAGCGGATCACGGAGCTGACCGATTACGAGGCGTTCTGCGGCATCACGCCGGCCGCGGAGGCCGGCACCGAACACACCGTGACGGCAACGCAGCTGGCCACCATGCTGGCCTCCCGCACGGCCGGACTCAAGGACTTCCACCTGGTCGATGTGCGCGAAACGGGGGAGTACGACATCGTCCGGATCGACGGGGCCGTTCTCATCCCGCAAGGCCGGATCCTGGCCGGCGACGCCTGGCACGAGCTGCCGCAGGACATGGACATCGTCTTCCACTGCAAGGCCGGGACCCGGTCCGCGGCCGTCCTCGCCGCCGCCCGGGCTGCGGGCTATGAGCGCGTCAGCCACCTCGACGGCGGCATCCTGGCCTGGGTGCGGGACGTGGAGCCGGACAAGCCGGTCTACTGACCGTTTCCGCCGGCAGGGGAGCCGATGCAGGGACATCCGTGTTTTGGAGTCCCCCGCTACTCAGGCGCTGCGGCTGGCGGTAACTCTGCGGGATCGGCCGCCGCGGTCCTTTCGGGCTGCCGCGGAAGAATCGACACCGTTCGGCGCTAAGCAGGGCATCGCGTGGCAGCGGGCGCCGGGTCGACGGGACGCCTCGCCTCTCTAGATTTGTGAGACGGTCTGGCGTGTAGCGTTTAGCCCCCGTCACCGGGCATTTTTGCGGGCGGGTCTTACGGGAATCGACCAGTTGCGGAGACGCGGCGATCTTGATCTGTGAAATTTTGGGTGGCGCTTGCACCGGTGGGGGACCGGCTTACGGGCGGGCGCGGTCTAGTTTTCTCTAAGTACGAGCATGAGAATGAAATGCATGATCCCTCCACCAGGTAACCACGGTCCAGTTGTGTTGAAGTACCCGCTGGCGGGCAGGTTCCGTGCGCGGAATAGCCCCGCGCGACGGGTGCCAAGTCATGGTACGGATTTGATGGGGACCACTTTCGCCATCGACTTCATCCCCGTGGATTTTCACGGACGGTCAGCCGCCTGGAACTGGCGGGCAGTTGTAGCGACGGAACGACCGGACAGGTTCGTCGGATTCGGTGCGGCCGTAACGGCACCTAGCACTGGCACTGTGGTCATTACTCATGACGGCGAAGACGATCACGAAGCTCGAAGATCGCAACTCACGCTCTTCTCATACATGGCGGGGCAGGCACAGCGCATCCAGCGCGGGGTAGGCGCGATAGCTGGCAATCATGTCGTGATAGCCCTGGGCGATGACGGGCCGTTCGTGTTGATTGCCCACTTGCGCAAGAGTTCGGTCTGCGTCGACGTCGGTGAAGTGGTGGAAAGCGGCCAGGTAATCGGTCAGTGTGGAAACTCAGGGAACAGTACGCAACCGCACGTGCATGTGCAGGTCACCGACAGCACTCAATGGTCCCGAGCGAGGGGAATGCCCATCGCGTTTGAGACCCCGACGGGTGTTGAGCTTCCATCCGAGTCACAGATCATCCTCGTGTCCTGATTAGACGCATCTGCATGCTGGAGGATCCCTGAGCGGGCGCTGTTTCCGCACACCGACGGACATGCTGTCCGGATTCCGTAGGGCCGAAAGTCGCCAGTGGCTGGACTAAGCTCCATGCAATGACATTGTGGCGCTGTGTGGTGCCACGTCTATTGGGGGTAGAAAAGCGTGAAGCATCAAAGTCTGAGGACTGCCGCAGCGGTGACGGCGGTCCTTTTCCTGGGGGCGGCACCGGCCGTGGGGGCTCCTGCCGAGATTCTCGACGTCGGCGGGACACCCCTCGGGGTAGTGGTTGGCAGTGACGGCACAGCGTACGTGGGCGATTACGGCACCGGCGGGATTCGGGTGATACCGCCGGGAGCGTCCCGGCCTTCGCGCACGCTCAGTACGGGTATCAATGTCTCCGGGATCGCATTGGACTCGGACGGCACGTTGTACGTGGCACAGCAGGACAGTGCCTTGGGTGAGGCAGTGGTGGGTGTCATCCCGGCCGGGGCGGCGGGTGTCGTACGGAGCATTCCGGTGTCGGATGGGAACCATCTGATTGCCGCCGGACCCGATGGGACGGTCTTCGTTCCGAACCCTGCCGAGGGCACTGTGTCGGTCATCGCACCCAATGGATCGGCGGTGGACCGCATTGTCACGGTCGGGGCCGGCCCGGTGGAAGTGGCGGTCACGAAGGACGGCACCGCGTTCGTGACGAACCAGTACGGCGGGACGGTCTCGGTGATCCCGGCCGGGGCGAACACCGTCTCGCGGACCATCCAGGTCAGCTCCACGCCCGGGAGGACAGAGAACCCCCACGGGATCGCCGCCGGCCCGGACGGGACGATCTATGTCACCAACATCAGTTCCAATGATGTCGCTGTCATCAAGCCGGGCGCCGACACCGTGGCCTACCGCATCTATGTCCCGGGCGGACCCACGGAGGCCGCCGTCGGGCCGGACGGGGCCCTTTACGTGGCCAGCGCCCTACGTCCCGCCCTGTCCGTAATACCGCCCGGGGCCACAGCGACCGGTCCCTCCATCCCGACAGGGAGCAACCCCGGTCGCCTCGCGGTAGCTCCGGACGGGACCATCATCGTGACGACCCCGGGCAGCGGCGCGGGAAACGGTTCCGTGGCCCGCTACGCCACCGCCGCTGCAGTTGCGGCTTCGGCCCCCGCCCCAGCCTCAGCACCGGTATCCGCCGCGACCCGACCCGGCGACGCGGCGACAACCCCGTGGAGCTCCCCGGCCGGAATCGCTGGAACGGCCGGAGCGGCAGCTCTCGTCATCGCCCTGCTCCTCGTGGCCACGCAGCGCCGGCGAATGGCGTCCCTTCGCGACCGCGCCAGCGGGTCAGAGGAACACCCCGCCGATCACCACAGCGCAGGTTTCTGGAGCGGGCACGCCGATGCAGGCCAAAGCAAGTAATCTGGCCCGAGCGGGCTTAACCGGCTGTCCCGAGCTGATGTGGAAAACCCGGACACTAAACCGTAGCCACAGCTATCCTCGGGTCCACGCCACCCTTTCACCAACTTCGGATGGGCAGTTCGGTCGCAGGCAACGGTGTGCAGAGGTAGGAGGGGTCGCCAGCAATCTATGTATGGCACGCTTCACCCCGCCGAAAGAAGTCAGTCCGAGCCACGATCGTCGCAAACAGGAAATGGCGGAAACACATGCCACTAGAGTTCATGGACATGCTGGCGAAGCCCACTCTTGGTTTCAGCCAGGCACTACTCTCAAATGCGAACCCGGAGTCAGTCCTAAATCGCTGCGCCTGCACGCCGAGTGGTATCGATAGAGTCCCGTAGAGGGATCCCTTACCGGGACAGTCAGCAGGGTCGGCCAGCGTCGGGCTGTATTTCTCTCATGGATGGACAGACCAACGTGAGGTCTGAATCCATGCCGAACTGTGGACAAAGTTTTACTGGGTGTGTACCTATTGAAGGGCCGAGCACCAGACGGGCGGGCTTACCGGATCTGTCGGTGAGTTCCAGCCCGGTCCCGCGTCTTCGGGCACATCCACCATCCGCGCGCGAACTTTGGGGGCACGTTTGAAACTCTTGCTTACATCAGGCGGCGTGACAAACCCGAGCATCCACACGGCGCTCGTGCAGCTTCTCAACAAGCCGCTCGCCCAGTGCCACGCCCTGGTCGTCCCGACGGCTCAGTGGGGTCACCCGATGTGCGGACCGGCATCGGTGCATGACCTACTGGCCGCCGTGCCAGACTCCCGTTACTTGTCCGGCCTGGGCTGGGCGTCCCTCGGCGTTCTCGAGCTCACCGCGCTGCCCACCATCGGGGCGGAGCGATGGGTCCCCTGGCTTCGGGAGGCCGATGTGCTCTTGGTCGACGGCGGCGACGCGACGTACCTGTGCCATTGGATGCGTGAGTCCGGGCTGGCCGACCTGCTGCCGTCGCTGCCCGACACGGTGTGGGTGGGAGTGAGTGCCGGAAGCATGGTGATGACGCCCCGGGTCGGGGAGTACTTCGTCGAGTGGCCGTCCGCGCCGGATGACCGCACCCTGGGAGTGGTGGACTTTTCGATCTTCCCTCACTTGAACGCTTTCCCGACCAACACCCCGGCCCACGCAGACCGGTGGGCCGCCGACCTTGGTGGCCCGGCCTACGCAATCGACGAGCAGACAGCTATCAAGGTCGTCGACGGCTCCGTCGAGGTGGTTTCCGAAGGAGAATGGAAGAAGTTCGGGTGATAGGTGCCCAGCATTTGTGAAGTCGCGTGGCATCGCCATGAAGAAGATCTGTCCGCCGTTCATGCCCCAAAGTCCAAATTGTCCGGGTAGAGGGCCGCTTGAAGGGTGGAACACCCGGAGATGCCCGCGCTGACGAATGCGCCGAGAAGTGCTCCCGTGAATACGGCCCGAATGAAGAGCGGCAACACTATTGTCTTTACTGTTTGCACGCTTCGAGGCCCATATTTCTGCTCTCAGCGCCTCGTCTCGTACCGGTTCAGGACCACGCCGCCGGGAAACGTCCGCGTCTCCATCAGGTTCAGGTTCACCCAGCTGTCCAGCGAGGTGAAGAACGGAGTGCCGCCGCCCACCAGGACCGGATAGGTGGCCAGCGCGTATTCGTCGATCAGGCCGGCCCGCATGGCGGCCCCGGCGAGCGTTGCGCCACCGATGCTCATCGGGCCGCCGTCCCCGGCCTTGAGCCGGGTGATCTCGGCGATCGCGTCGCCGGTGACCAGGCGGGTGTTCCAGTCGACCTTGTCGATCGTCGAGGAGAACACCACCTTCGGCGTGTCCCGCCAGTTCCGCGCGAACTCGATCTCCGCCGGGGTGGCATTGGGCTGCTGGTCGCCGGTCGGCCAGTAGGAGCTCATGGTCTCCCAGAGCTTGCGACCGTACAGCGACAGGCTGCTAGCCCGCTCCTGGTCGAGCCACCACTGGAACAGTTCGTCGCTCGGGTCGCCCCAGCCGATGTCATCACCGGCCGCGGCGATGTAGCCGTCCAGGGTCAGGTTCATGCCGTAGATCAGTTTCCGCATGGCGCCAGCCTTCCGTCTCGTAGTGGTCGAGGGCGCCATTGAACTCTGTCGTCCCGTACATGATGAGCAGCCTCCCGTCCCTCATGGAGCCACCGTAACTGCCAATGATCTGGATGCCACAGCCCCTAGGCCCACGTTTCAACTGAGATGCCCGGATAAGGATCCCCCAACGGGCGATTGGAGCGCCTGGTGAGCCACGGACGTACGGGCAGGATTTACGCTCGCCCCGGAGGAAAACGTCAGGGTGATCCGACTTACCATGTAAGCTCCGGTTCCTGAACAGGACACTCCACGTCAAACCTTGCATCGCCCGACAGCACGAGGAGGAACCCGTTGAACGACCAAAAAGACCAAGCCGCCCAGACGAGCCCCGAGCCTCCCATGGCCGGTGACGAGACCGCCACCCTGCTGGGCTTCTTGGAGCGACAGCGGGCGACCTTCGCTTGGAAGACCGCCGGGCTCGACGCGGCTGGCCTACGGGCGGCGCTCGCCCCATCATCAATGACACTGGGCGGCATGCTCAAGCACTTAGCCCGTTTCGAGGACGACATGTCCACCGAGTGGCTGCATGGCCGCAGGCAACTCCCCCCGTGGAACGCCGTGGACTGGAACGCTGACCCTGACTGGGACTGGAACTCTGCCAGCGACGACTCCTCCGACCAACTCTATGAAAGGTGGCGCGACGCGGTGAGCCGCTCCCGGGGCCTATTCGCGGAGGCGCTGAAGGACGGCGGTCCGGGCCGCCGGGGCACAGTTGCCTCTAACCACAGCCTCGAACTTCCCAGTCTGCGCTACATCCTGCTCAACATGATCGAGGAATACGCGCGACACAACGGCCATGCCGACCTCATACGCGAATCTGTGGACGGTCTGGTGGGACAGGACCCGCCGGGTTAAAGATCTCGTTTTCGGTAAGAGGCAATGACTAGGTGCTGAACTCCGCGGTTCAGTGGCGTTGAGCGCTGCCGTCACCGACAATCGCATGGTCATAGCCAGCACCATCAAAACTGTCGTAGCTACGTCCTAGTCTGAGGGTATGGAAGGCACGGTATGGAGTGCAGAGAGCAGGGAGGCCCTGGCGGCGGTCGCCGCGTCCGTTGCTGCGCTGGCTTCCTTCGCCGACGCCGGGGCGGACCACGGCGATCAGTCCAGCGCCGAGCCGCACCGGGGCACCGGGTCTGATCCGCTGGGGGCTGATCCGTTGCGGGATCTGGCGGATGCCAGCCTGGACGGGCTCGGCGGGGCGGCCCGGGTCGAGGCCCGGTTCGCGGCGCTGAAGGTGCTCCTGACCGCGGACTACGTCCAGGCCACCCGTGCCCAGGCGCCCCCGTCGGAGTCCCTGCAGGATCACTCCGTCCAGGAGATGGTCATGGTCTCCGAGGTCGCCTGTGCCCTGACCATCAGCGAAAGCAGCGCCGGCACCCTGCTGGGCCAGTGCGAGGCCCTGACAACCTCGCTGCCCCTGACCCTGAAGGCGCTGCAGGCCGGGACGATCTCCTGGGCCCACGCCCGGGCCATGGTGGATGAAACCGCGAACCTGGACCCGGCCGGCGCAGCCGCACTGGAGGCGCACTTCCTGGACCCCAACCCGGCCCGGGGCTGCCCGGCCGGGGACCTCGTCCCGCACCGGTTCCGCGGCAAAGCCCGCACCTGGCGGGAACGCCACCACCCGGACAGCATCGAGAAACGCCACAGCAAAAGCGCCAAGGACCGGCGGGTCGAGTTCCGCCCGGACTCTGACGGGATGGCCTGGTTCTCCGCGTACCTGCCGGCCGATACCGCCGCGGGGATCTGGGACCGGACCACCGCCGCCGCCCGCGCCCTCCAGGGCCCGGACGAGGCACGCACCCTGACCCAGCTCCGCGCCGACATCGCCGCCACCTTGCTCCTGAACACCGGCACCGACGGCAACGGCCTTGCCGGGGATGTGCCGGTCCCGCGCGCACAGGTCCTCATCACCGTCCCGGTACTATCCCTCCTCGGCGCCACCGAGGAACCGGCGATGCTCGACGGAGACGGTCCGATCCCGCCGTCCATGGCCCGCCGCCTGGTCGCCGACGGCGCCGACTCCTTCCACCGGGTCCTGATCGATCCCCGCGACGGGGCCCCGCTGGAAATCGGCCGGACCAGCTACCGCCTCACGAAGACCATGCGCCAATGGCTCCGGCTCCGCGACGGCAGATGCCCCTTCCCCGGGTGCAACAACCCGTCCCTGGACAACGACGCCGACCATCTTCTGGCCTGGGCCGACGGCGGCACGACGGGCCTCACCAACCTCGGCCAGCCCTGCCGCAAACACCACCGCCTCAAACACGCCTCAGCCTGGACACCCTCCGGGGCCAGCAAAGACACACCGCCAGGCTGGACTTCCCCGTCAGGCCGGTACTATCCCAGCGAACAGCAGGACTGGGGACCACCCCACTGGCCACCCGGCACCCTGGAAACGTTCGCGGACCCAAACGGAGACTCGGAAACGGACGCAGCCCCGGACCGGGGCCTCCCCGCGGCTCCAGGCTGGGATCCCGACCTGGACCTGCCGCCGGACCCCGACCGGGATCCAAACCTGGAACTGCCGCCGGACCCCTTCCCAGACTGGTGCGTATTCACGGCCGGGCACCCCTGGCCGGCCGAAGAAACCGACCGCCCGGGCCTGTCTCTGATTTAGTGCCTGACGGGTTGGCGTGCTGGACCATGTCGCCGATTGTCGTCCGGGCGCGTGGTCGAGGAGAGCGGATCGAATCGTTGAGGCTCCGACGGGAAGCCATCGCGGCCGGGTCGTTCGCCGCGCCGTATAGCCAGCTAGCGCCGTCGGGCGGTTAAGCCCAGGCGGGAAGCGCCGCTTAGGCGATTTCCCGCACGCCGTCCGGTGTTGGACGGTCCTGGTGTTCAACCGGGCATTCAGGGTCGGCGGCCTTTGCCGCGGGCTGTTCGACCGTGATGCCGTACAGGGCCTCCAGGGCGGCGACGTAGTCTTCCTGCTGGCCGTTGGCGGCGAGCTCGCGTGCCCGGACCGTGGGGACGTGCAGGAGCTGCTTGACCATCCGGCGGAGCGCGAACTCGACTTCCTCGGCCGCGGCGGTGCAGCCGTGGCGGGCCCGGACCTTTTCCATTTCCGTGTCCAGCACGTTCATGGTGTGCCGACGCAGGGCGACAATGGCCGAGTCCACCGAGCGGGCCTCGCGTTCTTGCTCGAACGCGCTGGCCGCGCCGGCCACAATGCTGCTGGCCTGGGCCAGCGATTCGGCCTGTTCTTGCGGGGCGGCCAGGCGGACCGATTCCAGCGTGAGCAGTTCGACGCCGTCGAGTCCGCCGACGGCGGGATCAAAATCGTGCGTGAGGGCGAGGTCGATGGCGATCAGCGGCTGGGGCGAGGACGCCCGGACCGTGGCCAGTTCCGATGCTTCAACGCGGGTGTCCGCGCCGCTGCAGCCGATCATGACGTCGGCGGCGGCGACGGCCGCCGGGAGGCTCTCGCCGTCCAGCGCGGTCCCGCCGCGGGTGGCGACAAAACCGGCGGCACGGCCGGAGGAGGAGTATACGGAGACGTCCGTGCAGCCGCGCTCTCGCAGCAGCGACATGGTGGCGCCGGCGTAGGCGCCGGTGCCGAACACCACGACCTTTTTGGTGGACCAGTCGGGGCCTTCGGACAGCTCGGTGGCGAGGTCGAGGGCCACGGAGACCACGGAGAGGCCCCGGGCGCCGAGGGCGGTCTGGGCCCCGACGTCCTTGGCGGTCTTCGACGCCGCCTGGAAGAGCCGGACGAGTCCGGCGCTGGCCGTGCCTTCATGCTGCGCCGTAATCAGGGCCCGGCGGACCTGTCCGGCGATTTCGCGTTCGCCGACGACGGCGGAGTCCAGTCCGGAGCTGACGGAGAACAGGTGCCGGGTGACGTCCGCGCCTGTGCGGGTGCTGAAGGAACGCGCCACGAGCTGTTCGTTGAGTCCGGTGGAGCCGCTGAGCTGGGCGATAAGGGCGAGGCGGGCGTCCTCGACGTCGTCCTGCCGGGGCGCCTCACCGTAGATCTCGAAGCGGTTGCAGGTGGCAAGCACAATGGCACCCGCCACGGCCGGCGATCCGGCGAGGGCGGATGTGGCGAGCTCTGAAGCGCCGGTGCTCAGCTGAGCAACGGTCTCGAGATCGATGTCGGCGTGGGTCGCCACCAGAGAAAAAAGAACCACAGCATCACAATCATAGCTTTTTCGTTCCCCTGTAGAACAACTGCCCGGCGTGGGAATGCCCACGCGCGGCTGTGATTCCCGCCACGGCCGGGTCGCGGCCCCGGTCGCTGTCCATGCCGGTGACAGGCTGTCGTTATCTTTTGGGGCTGATTTTCGGCACAATCGAAGTCATGACTCCTCGCGCTGCGGCAACTCCTGAACTCTCCGGCCTTGACGCCGGGCACCCTCTGATGGATGGCCGCACCGCGGATTCCCCGCTGATCACCGCCTACCGCGGCGGCAAGCCCTCCCGCCGTCCGGTGTGGTTCATGCGCCAGGCCGGCCGCTCGCTGCCCGAATACCTCAAGCTGCGTGAGGGGGTCGCGATGCTGGACTCCTGCCTGCGCCCGGAGCTGGCCTCCGAGATCACCCTGCAGCCGGTCCGCCGCCACGACGTCGACGCCGCCATCTTCTTTTCCGACATCGTCATTCCGCTCAAGCTGGCCGGAGTCGGCGTGGACATCGTCCCGGGCGTCGGTCCCGTGCTGGAGAAGCCGGTCCGCACCGCGGCCGACGTCGCCGCCCTGCCCGAGCTGACCTGGGAGGCTCTCGAGCCCATCCGCGAGGCCGTCCGGCTCACCGTCGCCCAGCTGGGAAAGACCCCGCTGATCGGCTTCGCCGGCGCGCCGTTCACCCTCGCGGCGTACATGGTGGAGGGGAAGCCTTCCCGCGACCACCTCGGCCCGCGCACCATGATGCACGCCGACCCGGAGACCTGGACCGCGCTGGCCAACTGGGCCGCGGACGCCTCCGGCATGTTCCTCCGCGCCCAGCTGGAGGCCGGCGCCTCCGCCGGCCAGCTCTTCGACTCCTGGGCAGGATCCCTCGGCCTGGCCGACTACAAACGCTTCGTCGCCCCGGCCTCCTCCCGCGCCCTGGACCACGTGCGTGACCTCGGCGCCCCGCTGGTCCACTTCGGCACCGGCACCTCGGAGCTACTCGTCGCCATGCGCGACGTCGGCGTCGACGTCGTCGGGGTGGACTACCGGCTGCCGCTGGACGAAGCCAACCGCCGGCTGGGCGGCACGGTGCCTCTGCAGGGCAACATCGATCCGGCCCTGCTGTCCGCGCCGTGGGAGGTGCTGGAGGCCCACGTCCGCGACGTCATCGCCGCCGGCGCTGCAGCCCCCGGCCACGTGCTGAACCTCGGCCACGGCGTGCCGCCGGAAACCGATCCGGACGTGCTGACGCGCGTCGTCGCACTCATCCACTCGATCTCCCCGGAGTAAAAGCGTGGAGGCAGCCCGCGGCACTACCGGGGACACCGCAGCACCCACAGCCGTGGTGGTGGGCGGCGGGATCTCCGGCCTGCTGGCCGCGCGCGAACTGGCCCGCGCCGGCGTCCGGACCACGGTCCTGGAGGCCTCCGGTGAGTGGGGCGGATGTGTCGGCAGCCACGTTGTGGCCGGCCTGACCCTGGACAGCGGCGCCGAGTCCTTTGCCACGCGCTCCTCCGCCGTGGCGGATCTCGCCGCCGAACTCGACCTGACCGGGAAGATCGTCGCCCCACGGCCGGGCGGCGCCTGGGTCCAGTTGCCGGACGGCCCGCGCGAACTTCCGCGCACCGGAGTCCTTGGCATCCCGGCCAGTCCCTGGGACCCGGAAGTCCGCCGCTCCCTCGGCCTCCTCGGTTCGCTCCGGGCCTCGCTCGACAAGCTGCTGCCCGCATCACTGGGTACCCGGGACGAGGCCACGAGCGTCTCGGCCCTGGTCCGCGCGCGGATGGGCCGGCGCGTGCTCGAACGGCTCGTGGCGCCCGTCGTCGGCGGTGTCCACTCCGCGGACCCGGACGTCCTCGACATCGACATGGTCGCCCCCGGCCTGCGCGCCGGGATCCGGGACCACGGGTCCCTCGCCGCCGCCGTCGGGGCGCAGCGTCGCGGAGCCCCGGCCGGGGGAGGGGCGGTCCCGGGGGCGCCGTCGCCGGGGCCGCAGAAGGCGGGATCCGCCGTCGCAGGCCTGCGCGGCGGGATGCACACCCTAATCCTGGCCCTGCTGTCCGAGCTGCGCCGCCAGGGCGTGTCACTGCTCGGCGGCACCCGGGCCGAGGCCGTGGAGCGCACAGCCAGCGGCTGGCGGGTTGCCGCGGGCGGCACCGCCTACGACGCCGGGCTCCTTGTCGTCGCCGTGGAAGGCCCGGCCGCCATCGAACTGCTCTCCGGCGCCCTGCCGGAGCTGGACGGCCGCCGCCCCGAGACCGGACCCGACGTCAGCCTGGTCACCCTCGTGGTGGACCTCCCCCAGCTCGACGCCCGGCCGCGCGGCACCGGAGTCCTGGTCGCACCGCAGAGTCCCGGAATCCAGGCCAAGGCCCTCACCCACGCCACCGCCAAATGGGACTGGCTGGCCGACCAGGCCGGCCCCGGCACCCACGTTGTCCGGCTGTCCTACGGCCGCGGCGACGCCCGGCACGGAGCCCCAGCCGGGCTGGAGCCCCGCACCGACGCGGAGCTGTTCGAGGCGGCCCTGCAGGACGCCTCCACCCTGCTCTCCGTTCCGGTCACCGCCGGCGACGTGGTGGACTGGGACGTCGTGCGCTGGGGCGGCGCCCTGCCGTTCGCCTCGCTCGGACACAAACGCCGCGTCGCGGAGGTGCGCAGCATCTGCGCGGCGGACGGCACCCTGGCGGTCGTGGGCGGCTGGCTCGCCGGCAACGGCCTGGCCGCGATCGTCGCCGACACGCCGAACCAGGTCCGCCAGCTGCTGCCCTGACGGGCGCCGAAGCCCGTCATCCGGGTACCAGGCCGGCCGCCCTGGCACCCACAAAAAAGGGGAAACGGCAAATTTTCCCCGACGTCCGCCGACGGCTAAGGTCGATGACCATGGTTACTCACAGGTCCAACGTCCAAAAAACGCAGACCGGTCACCATGGGGGACTTCGGCGCGGCACGGCGGCTGCTGCGCTCGGAGTGGTGCTGGCTCTCTCCGCGGGCGCGCCCGCCGCGCAAGCGGCCGCGGGCGTGTCCGCTTCTGCCTCCACTGCCGCCACGACGGACCTGCTGTCCCTCGACCTTGCTAACCTGTTTGACGGCCTGCTGGCGCCGGCCAAGCCCACGCCGAGCCCTTCGCCGTCGAGTCCTTCGCCGCAGCCAACTGCCTCCGATGATCCTGAGGAGCCGGAGCCGGAGCCGGAGCCGGAACCAAGCCGCAGCCCCAAACCATCGCCCACGCGGACCGTGAGTCCGCAGCCCGTGGCGCCTCCCGCACCTGCGGTTCCCGAGCCCACCACGTCGGCGGCGCCTGCGGTTCCCGCCCCCGGCGAAGCGACCGCAGGACCCGCCCCGGAGGCAGAGCCCGATTCGGCCGCCAAAGCTCCGGGAGGAGTCCCGGAGGAGGATGCGCCGGCCGCGTTCACGTCGCCCGCGGAAGCCCCCGCGGCTCCGTCCAGTGCGGTCCCAGCGTCCCCCACAGCCGCGGCTGGTTCCGGGACGGCTTCGGCCAAGCCCCGCACGGGGAGCACCTCGATGGAGGCGACGTCGACGCGTGAACCTGCCGGACCGTCCCCGCTGCTCGGCCTGGGCATCGCCCTTGTGGCCCTGTCCGGAATCGCCGGCGTCGTGGTGCTGCGGATGCGCCGCGTCTGACCGCCGTACGGCCGCCCCGACGCGCCGAATCCGCCGCGGGAATCCCCATCGATGTGAAATGAAGCACTTCTACGCGTTGTAGAAGTGCTTCATTTCGACTTAGCCAAGGGGAAGGGGCAGACTGGTATCCATGAGCCACACTTCTGCCGAAACTGTCACTAAAACTGAATCAGCCAGCGAAGAATCAGTCGAGCAGTTCTTCACACTCTGGACGGTTTTCAAGCGCTCCGCCGACGTGCTCCGCAGCGGCGATGCTGCCGAGGAATACGAAGCCCTCACCGCGCGGCTGGCCGAAGCCGGCGTGGTCCACCGCGGCAGCTACGACGTTTCAGCGATGCGCGCGGATGCCGACATCATGGTCTGGCTGCATGGTCCCCAGCCGGAAGCCCTGCAGCGCGCGGTCCGCGACATCCGCCGCAGCAAGCTGTTCACCGGCACGGAGATCGCCTGGTCCGCCATGGGAGTGCACCGGGAGGCCGAGTTCGCCAAGAACCACACCCCCGCCTTCTCCCGCGGCGTGGAGCCGGCAGAGTGGCTCTGCGTCTACCCCTTCGTCCGCTCCTACGAGTGGTACCTGCTGCCCGACGCCGAACGCGGAGCCATGCTGCGCGACCACGGCCTGCTGGGCCGGGACTTCCCCCAGGTCATCTCCAACACGGTGTCATCCTTCGCCCTCGGCGACTGGGAATGGATCCTGGGCCTGGAGGCCCCGGAACTGGTTGACCTCGTGGACCTGATGCGCCACCTGCGCGCCACCGAGGCCCGCCACCACGTCCGCGAAGAAATCCCGTTCTACACCGGCCGCCGGGTCAGCGCCGCCGAGATTGTCGAGGTCCTGTCATGAGCCCGCTGGATCCGCAAAGCGCTGTCGCTGCCGACACCAGTATCAACGAGGTGACCGAAGCAGGCAGGATGGCGCCGAAGGACTACGACGCCGTGCTGCTCGCCTCCTTCGGCGGCCCGGAAGGCCAGGACGACGTCCTTCCGTTCCTGCGCAACGTCACGCGCGGCCGCGGCATCCCGGATGAGCGCCTCGAAGAGGTCTCGCACCACTACCGCGCCAACGGTGGGATCAGCCCGATCAACCAGCAGAACCGTGAGCTCAAGGCCGGCATGGAGGCCGAACTTGCCGCCCGCGGGATCGGGCTGCCGGTCTTCTGGGGCAACCGGAACTGGGCCCCCTACATCCCGCAGACCCTCCAGGACATCTACGACGCCGGGCACCGCAAGGTCCTGATGGTCACCACCAGCGCCTACTCCTGCTACTCCAGCTGCCGCCAGTACCGCGAGGACATCGGCATCGCGCTGACCGAAACTGGCCTTGACGGACGGCTCGAAGTCGACAAGGTCCGCCAGTACTTCGACCACCCCGGCTTCGTCGAACCGTTTGTTGAAGGCACCGCCGCCGGCCTCGCCGACGTCCGCGCCCAGCTGGCCGCGGCCGGCACCCCGGACGCCCCGGTGCACATCCTGTTCGCCACGCACTCCATCCCCACCCGCGACGCCGAAGCGGCGGGCCGCTCCGACGCTGAACCGCGCCACTTCGAGGAGGACTCCGCCTACGTCGCGCAGCACCTTGCCTCCGGCACCGAGGTTATCCGCCGGGTGGAGGCCGGGACCGGCGACACCGCCCCCTGGTCCCTCGTCTACCAGTCCCGCTCCGGTGCCCCGCACGTGCCGTGGCTGGAACCGGACATCAACGACGCCATCGAGGAACTCGCCGGCCAGGGCATCAAGGGCATCGTGATCGTGCCGCTCGGCTTCGTCAGCGACCACATGGAAGTCGTCTGGGACCTCGACACCGAGGCCCTGGAAACCTGTGCCCGGCTGGGCCTCGCAGCCACACGGGTCCCGACGCCCGGGACGCACCGGAAGTTCGTGGCCGGGCTCGTGGACCTGATCTGCGAGCGGACCGCCGACAACAACGTCGCCGACCGCCCGCACCTGACCAAGCTCGGACCGTGGTACGACGTGTGCCGTCCGGGCTGCTGCGCCAACTTCCGCGGCGAGAAGCCGACCATCGCGGGCGCCGACACCACCACCGGCACCGGCCACGACCCCTACCCGGCGGCCGCCGCTGCCGCTGGCACGCCCGTCCCGGCGGCGGGTCAGGACGCACCGTGACCGTCCGGATCGGAACCCGCGCCAGCAAACTGGCCCTCACGCAGACGCAGCAGACCGCGGACCAACTGGCCGCCGTGGGCGGGTTCCCCGTTGAGTTGGTCCACATCCGGACCGACGGCGACGTCCTCACCGGGTCGCTGTCGCAGATGGGCGGCACCGGCGTCTTCGTCGCTGCCCTGCGCGATGCCCTGCTGCAGGACCGCTGCGACGTCGCGGTCCACTCGCTCAAGGACCTCCCCACCGGCGCAGCCCTCGGGCTGACGCTCGCGGCGACGCCGAAACGCGCCGACGTCCGTGATGTGCTCTGCGCCCGCGACGGGCTCAAGCTCGCCGACCTGCCCACCGGCGCCACCGTCGGCACGGGCTCGCCCCGGCGCGCAGCCCAGCTGCGGGCCGCCCGCCCGGACCTGGACATCCGTGACATCCGCGGCAACGTGGACACCCGGCTCGGCCGCGTCCCCGGACTGCCGGGCAACACCACCGACGCCGTGGTGGAAGGCAAAACCTGCGACCTCGACGCCGTCGTTCTCGCCGCCGCCGGACTGCACCGGATCGGCCGGCTCGACGCCGTCAGCGAGTACCTCGAGACCGACGTGATGCTGCCCGCCGCCGGGCAGGGCTCCCTCGCGATCGAGTGCCGTTCCGCCGACGCGCCGCGCAAGGCGGGGTCCACCGAAGGCTCGCAGGGCGTGCTCGCGCAGGCCCTCGCCGCCCTCGACGATCCCGACACGCGGCTCGCCGTGACCGCCGAACGGGCGCTCCTTGCCCGCCTCGAAGCCGGCTGTGCCGCGCCGGTGGGTGCCTACGCGTTCCGCAAGGGCAGCCTGCTGTACCTTGAGGCCGTGGTCTGCGCCGTCGACGGAACAGCCTCGATCCGGGACAAGAAGGCCACCGACGGACTGACCGAGGTCGGGGCAACCCTGCTCGGGATCGAACTGGCCGAAGTCCTGCTGGCCCGCGGCGCCGCCGACATCGCGGACCTGGCCGCCTCCTGAACGGCGGAAACCATCAGGTCATGGGACGGCACAACGGCCGCAACGACATGGACAGGCAACCCGTGGTGAGGGTGCCCGAGGGCGCCCGCGTTCTCGTAGCGCGCAGCCCGGACCGAGCCGGGGACCTGGTCGCGGCCCTGCGCAAGGTGGGCGCCGATCCGCTGCTGCTGCCCCTCATCGACTTTGAGCTCGCCCGTGACCAGCACTCCCTGGACGTCGCCTTCGACGCCCTCGGCGCCGGTGCCTACGCGTGGCTCGTGGTCAGCAGCGTGACCACGGTCCAGGCGCTCGAGGCCAAGGCTGCCGAGCGGGGAACGACCCTCAGCCGCTGGCTGCCGGGCAGCCTCCTCGTCGCCACGATCGGGCCCGCCACACGCCGTTTCCTCGAATCCCGGGGCGTTGCGGTCGATCTCGCACCCACGGGGCAGCAGTCCGGGGCCGGGCTCATCGATATCTGGCCCGAGCACCAGGGCAGCGTGCTGCTGCCGCAGGCCGACATCGCCGACCCCCGGCTCCGCCGCGGACTCGAGGCCCGGGGCGCCTTCGTGCAGGCCGTGACCGCCTACCGCACCGTGGATTACCCGGCCGACCCGGGACGCAGCCTCGCCGCGTGCCAGCCCGCCATGCCGCGCGGGCAGGATGCAGCCGCCTCACCGCACTTGGAAAATGCGGCCGCCGTGCTCACCCCCGACCAAGCGAAAACCGAAATCGGCGCCGGACGGCTCGCCGCCGTCGTCGCCGCTTCCCCCAGCGCGGCCCGGCGTATCCACGAGGACCTCGCCCCGCTGGGCGGCTGCCAATTCGTCGCAATCGGACGGTCCACCGCCGCCGAGGCGGAGTCGCTCGGCCTTACCGTCGCCGCCGTCGCCGAGGAACCCACCGCCTCCGGCCTGGTCGCCGCCGTCGTCCGGTCCCTGGCCGGCCGGCCGTCCCCACCACCCCAGCCAGCCGCAGAGCCCACAGCAAAGGACACCGTATGAGCTTCCCGACCCACCGCCCCCGCCGGCTCCGCACCACCCCGGCCATGCGCCGGCTGACGGCCGAACACCGCCTCGCGGCCTCGGAACTCATCCTGCCCGCTTTCATCCGCGAAGGCCTGACCGAGCCGAACCCCATCGCCTCGATGCCCGGCGTGCAGCAGCACACCGCGGACACCCTGAAGCGCGCCGCCAGCGAGGCCGTGGAGCTCGGCGTCGGCGGCATCATGCTCTTCGGCATCCCCGCCGTCCGCGACGCCGCCGGCAGCGCCTCACTGGACCCCGACGGCGTGCTGAACAAGGCCATCCGGGACGTCCGCGCCGAGGTCGGGGACGACCTCGTCATCATGAGCGACGTCTGCCTGGACGAATTCACCGACCACGGGCACTGCGGTGTCCTCGACGCCCACGGGTACGTGGACAACGACGCCACGCTCGAAATCTACGGCCGGATGGCCGTGGCGCAGGCGGAGGCCGGTGCCCACGTGCTCGGCCCGTCCGGGATGATGGACGGGCAGATCGGCGTGATCCGGCAGGCCCTCGAGGACGCCGGCCACACCAACACCGCCGTCGTCGCCTACGCCGCGAAATACGCCTCCGCCTTCTACGGGCCGTTCCGCGAGGCCGTGGATTCCCAGCTCAAGGGCGACCGCCGCACCTACCAGATGGACGCCGCGAACCGGCGCGAAGCGATCCTCGAAGTCGAACTGGACCTCGCCGAGGGGGCCGACATGGTCATGGTGAAGCCCGCCATGAGCTACCTCGACATCCTCGCCGACGTCGCCGCCATGAGTTCCGTGCCGGTCGCCGCCTACCAGATCTCCGGTGAGTACTCGATGATCGAGGCCGCCGCAGCCAACGGCTGGATCGACCGCCGGGCCGCGATCACCGAATCCGTGCTGGGCATCAAACGTGCCGGGGCCAACATGGTCCTGACGTACTGGGCGAGCGAGCTCGCCGGCTGGCTGAAGGAGTCCTGATGGGCACGTCGACCGACCCGGCTTCCGGGTCCAACCCCACGGCGCCGGTGGGCCCGGGGCGCATCCTGCTGGGCCTGAACACCTTCGGCGACGTCGGGGTCTTCCCCGACGGGCACCCCGTCCCGCAGGCCCAGGTGCTGCGCCAACTGCTGGAACAGGCCGAACTCGCGGACGAAGTGGGACTCCATGCCTTCGGCGTGGGGGAGCACCACCGCCGCGACTTCGCCGTGTCCGCCCCCGAGGTGTTCCTCGCCGCGGCCGCCGCCCGGACCAAGAGGATCCGGCTCGGCTCGGCCGTCACCGTCCTGAGTTCCGATGACCCCATCCGCGTCTTCCAGCGCTTCTCCACCGTGGACGCCCTGTCCAACGGCCGCGCCGAGGTCATGCTGGGCCGCGGCTCCTTCATCGAATCCTTCCCGCTCTTCGGCCTCGACCTGGCCGACTACGACGTCCTGTTCGAGGAGAAGCTCGAGCTCTTCGACAAGGCCCGGGCCCAGCAGCCCATCCACTGGGAGGGCCGCACCCGCCCGGCCATCAACGGGCTTAGCGCCTACCCGCCGCTGGAACACCACCTGCTGCCCGCCTGGATCGGGGTCGGCGGGACGCCCGAATCGGTGCTCCGCTGCGCCGAATACGGCTATCCGATCATCTTCGCGATCATCGGCGGACAGCCGCGGTCCTTCGCCCCGCTGGCGAACCTCTACCGCGAGGCAATGGCGAAATACGGCCACCCGATGCAGCAGATGGCCACACACTCACCCGGCCACGTTGCCGAGACCGACGAGGAGGCGCGGGAGGAGTTCTTCCCGCACTGGCTCGGCCAGCGCAACCTGATCGGCGCCGAGCGCGGCTGGGGCCCTGGCAACCGGGCCGAGTTCGACGCCATGTGCACCCCCGAGGGCGCCCTCTACGTCGGCTCCCCGGACACCGTGGCGGCGAAGATCGTGCTGCTCAAAAGGAACCTGGCCGTGGACCGCTTCGACCTCAAGTACAGCAACGGCACGCTGCCGCACAAGGCGATGATGCGCTCGATCGAGCTGTTCGGCACCGAGGTGGCCCCCCGGGTGGCCGCCCGGCTGGCCGCGGCCACCCCGCAGAACTGAACTGAAAGAATAGGAACCATGACTTCCAGCCACCCTCGCAACGAGGAACTCTTCGACCGCGCCCGCCAACTGATGCCGGGCGGCGTCAACTCGCCCGTCCGCGCCTTCGGCTCAGTCGGCGGGACGCCGCGTTTTATGGTCTCCGCCAAGGGCCCGTACCTGACGGACGCCGACGGCGCCGAGTACGTCGACCTGGTCTGCTCCTGGGGCCCGGCGCTGCTGGGACACGCCCACCCGGCGGTCCTCGCCGCCGTGCACGCCGCGGTGGACCGCGGGCTGTCCTTCGGGGCATCCACCCCGGACGAAGCCAACCTCGCGGCGATCGTGCAGGAACGCGTCCCCGCCGCCGAGCGCGTCCGGATGGTCTCCACTGGCACCGAGGCGACCATGACGGCTGTCCGGCTGGCCCGCGGCTTCACCGGCCGGGACCTCATCATTAAGTTCGCCGGCTGCTACCACGGCCACCTCGACGGGCTGCTCGCCGCGGCCGGCTCCGGCCTCGCCACCCTGGCGCTGCCGGGCTCCGCCGGCGTTACGGCCGCCACCGCCGCCGAGACCCTCGTGCTGCCCTACAACGACCTCGCCGCCGTCGAGGCCGCCTTCGCCAAGCACGGCGACAACATCGCCGCCGTCATCACCGAGGCGGCCCCCGCCAACATGGGTGTTGTCACCCCGGGTGAGGGCTTCAACGCGGGACTGTCCCGCATCACGCGCGAGCACGGCGCCCTGCTGATCCTCGACGAGGTCCTCACCGGCTTCCGTACCGGGTACTCCGGCTACTGGGGACTCACCGGCGGCGCGGCTGACGCTGCCCAGCCGTGGACCCCGGACCTGCTCACCTTCGGGAAGGTCATCGGCGGCGGATTGCCGACGGCGGCCCTCGCCGGCCGCGCCGAGGTCTTGGACTACCTCGCGCCGCTCGGCCCGGTCTACCAGGCCGGCACCCTGTCCGGGAACCCGGTGGCGATGGCCGCCGGCGTCGCGACCCTGACCCACGCCACCCCCGAGGTCTACTCGTTTGTGGACGCCCGCTCGCTGGAGCTCTCCGCGGCACTGTCGGCGGCCCTGGACACGGCCGGGGTGGACCACTCGATCCAGCGTGCCGGGAACCTGTTCTCGGTGGCCTTCGGCACGTCCGCCCGGGGAGTGCACAACTACGACGACGCCCAGGGCCAGGAAGTGTTCCGCTACGCCCCGTTCTTCCACTCCATGCTGGACTCCGGGGTGTACCTGCCGCCATCGGTCTTCGAAGCCTGGTTCCTGTCCGCGGCGCACGACGACGCCGCGATGAACCGGATCTTCGACGCCCTGCCCGCCGCCGCCAAGGCCGCCGCCGCCGCGCAGGCCTAGGGCAGAAAGCAGCACGGCATCCGGTTCCGGGACCGTCGTTAAAACACTGAGGGCACCCGCCGCGGCGGGTGCCCTCAGTAGTTGGAAACGTTGTTGGTCCGAGGCTAGAAGGCCACGGTCACGTCACCGTTGGGCCATTCCTTCTCGATGAACGCCTTGACCTCGGGGGAGTGCAGGAGCTCGTCGAGCTTCTTGATCCGGACGTCATCCTTGGAGTCCTCGCGCCAGGCCAGGAAGTTCGCGTAGGGGTTGTTCTCCACGGACTCCACCGCGAGGGCGTCCTTGGTGCTCAGGCCGGCTTTCAGGATGAAGTTGCCGTTGATCAGGGCCAGGTCCACCGACGGGTCCTTGAGGTCGTTGATCAGCAGTTCCGGCTGGTTTTCGGAGAACTTCAGCTTCTTGGGGTTCTGCTCGTCGGTGAGCGTCAGCACGGAGGAGTCGTCCTTGATGTCCTTGACCAGGCCTGCGACCTGGAGAACCTTGAGGGCTCGGACCTGGTTGGACGGGTCATTGGTGATGGCAACCTTGGCGCCGTCCTGGATGTCCTGGATGTCCTGGACCTTCTCGGAGAACGCGGCGTAGGGCTCAATATGCACGCCTTCGCCGTGGCCGAACTTGTAGCCCTTGGTGGTGACCTGATCTTCGTACCAGGGCAGGTGCTGGTAGTAGTTGGCGTCCAGGGAACCGTCGCTCAGCGCGGTGTTGGGCGTCTGGTAATCCTCGATCTCCTTGATGTCCAGTTTCAGGCCGGCCTTCGGGGCCAGGTCCTGGTTGATGAACTCAAGGATCTTCGCCTGCGGCACGGGGCTGGCGCCGACCGTGAGCGTGGCGGGATTTGCCGGGTCGAGGGTCGTGACCTGGGCGCTGGGGGTGGACGAACCACCGCAAGCCGTCAGCGCCAGGGCAGTGACAATGCCGGTGGCCAGGAGGGTAAGTGACTTACGCATTGGATGCGTTCCTTTCGAAGTAGCTGGATTCACGACGTCGGCGCCGTAATCCGCGCAGGTGCAGGGGGCGGCTACCCGCTGCAGGTTGGTGGTGCAGGAATCGGCGGGCCGGCCGGGGTCGGGCCGGACTGCCGGTGTCTGTGGCCGCTGGAGCCGGGATGCGTCAGCGGTGGTCGAGGCCGCGGGAGATCCGCTCGCCGACCAGCTGGATGATCTGGACCAGGACAATGATCAGCACGATGGTGACGAGCATGACCGTGACGTCGAAGCGCTGGAAGCCGTAGTTGTAGGCGAGTTTTCCGAGGCCGCCGCCGCCGACGAGCCCGGCCATGGCGGAGTAGCCCACCAGCGTGACCACCGTGGTGGTGGCGGCCGCGACGAGGGCGGGGAGGGATTCGCGCAGCATCACCTTGTTGATGACCTGCATCTTGGTGGACCCCATTACCTGCGCGGCGTCGATCTTGCCGTGGTGCACGTCGCGGAGGCAGTTTTCCACCAGCCGGGCGAAGAACGGGATGGTGCCGATCGAGAGGGATACCGAAGCGGCGACAGGGCCGAGGCTGGTGCCGGTCAGGGTACGGGCCACCGGAATGAGCGCCACCATCAGGATGGCGAACGGGATGGAACGGGTGATATTGACGATCACGTCGCTGAGGATCCGGTTCGTGACCGGCATCGGGCGGAGTCCGCCCGGGGCAGAGACGTGCAGGAACACACCAAGCGGCAGCCCGATCAGCACGGTAAAGAAGGACGAGATCCCCACCATTTGCAGGGTTTCGATGATGGCTTCGGGCAGGGCCTTGGCCAGGACGGGATTGCTGAAGATGTCGTTCATGAGTTACCTCCCTGTTCCCCGGTGGAGGGGACAGAGGTTGGGAGCGCCGCGTCGGCGAAGTCAGGGGCGGGTGCTGCGGGGGCCGCGCGCTTCGCGGAGATGCCACGCTCGTGCAGGTACGCGAGGACGGCGTCCAAGTCTGCATTTTCCGTCAGCTGGACGCGCAGGTGGCCGAACTGCTGGCCGCCGAGGGTTTCGACGCTGCCGGCCAGGACATTGATGTCAATGTCGAAATGCCGGGCGACGCCGGTGAGGACAGGCTCCTTGGCGCTGTCGCCGGAGAAGAGAATCTCCAGCACCGGCCCGCGCTGCAGGGCGCCCGGCAGGGGCTCCGAGGGCGGAAGGGGGAGCAATGCGCGTGCCAGCATGCTGTCCAGGTCACCGGCCACGTCCTGCAGGTCGCCGTGTTCGACGATGCGGCCGCGGGAGAGCAGGGACACCGATCCGCAGACGCGCTTCACGACGTTCATCTCGTGCGTGATGATCAGCACGGTGAGCTGAAGGCGCTTGGTGAGGTCCTGGATCAGGTCGAGGATCTCATCCGTGGTGGTCGGGTCCAGAGCCGAAGTCGGCTCGTCACAGAGCAGGACGTCGGGGTCCGAGGCCAGGGCCCTGGCGATGCCCACGCGCTGGCGCTGGCCGCCCGAAAGCTGCGAGGGATAGGCGTTCTCGAAACCCTCGAGCCCAACAAGTTTCAGGAGTTCGGCGACCCGGGTCCTGATTTGGTCCTTCGGGGTCTTGACCAGTTCCAGCGGATGCGCCACGTTCCCGGCCGCAGTCCGGGAATCCATGAGGTTCGCGTGCTGGAAGACCATCCCGATGCGCCGCCGCGCGGCGCGGATCTCCGAGTCCCGGACGGAGCTGAGCTCGGTGCCGTCGATGCTGACGGAACCCGACGTCGGACGGTCCAGCAGGGTAAGGCAGCGCACGAGGGTCGATTTGCCGGCACCGGAGTGGCCGATGATTCCGTGAATGGATCCCTTTGGCACGGAGAGGGTGACGCCGTCGAGGGCCACCACTTCCTTTTTGCCCTGCTGGTAGACCTTGCGCAGGTCGGTAACTGTGATCATTGATCCCTTGGCGGTTTGGGGTGGGCGCGGCATAACACGCGCCAGAGTCTGAACTAAATTATGTCAGGGCCGCCATGTGGCATCTACTTGCGCATAAAGTTCGTCACAAAGGGTCGATCCGTTTAGAAAATTCGGGAAATTGCGGGAGCGTCAGGACCTCGCGGCCCTGCGTCCCCGGTAGGCGGAATCCCTGCAAGGACTTAGCGGTGATGGCGCCGTCAGGGCGGGCTGTGATTTCCGTCCCAACCCCTTGTGCGCGGCCGGCCGCGCTGGTCTGCCGGCGTCCGTCAGAGCCTAGAAGTCCCCGCGGCTGGCGTCCTCGGGCGGCAGCACCGGCCAGTCGCCTTCGATCACGGCTGCGGGCTTGGTCTTGCGCAGGTAGCTCTGGAAATCGGAGGCCTGGGCGGAGGCCCACTCGATCTGCAGCTGGTGCAGGTGGCTGGCCGGCATCCGAAGCTTGGGGAACTTCCCGGCCATGGCGTCGAGCATGCGCAGGGTTGCCAGGGCGTCGGCGGCCGAGGTGTGGGCGTTGTCCAGGTTCACCCCGTACTCCTCGCAGAGGGCTGTGAGGGTGCGCTTGCCCTTGCGGTACCGGTCCACCTGCTTGTTCATGATGTACGGATCCAGCACCGGGAAGCGGCTCAGCTGCGGCACGCCGTAACGGGCCGACTCGGCGGCGAGCACGGTGAAGTCGTAACTGGCGTTGAACGCGATGACCGG
This sequence comes from Pseudarthrobacter sp. PvP090, assembly GCF_040547365.1. NCBI lineage: Bacteria > Bacillati > Actinomycetota > Actinomycetes > Micrococcales > Micrococcaceae > Pseudarthrobacter > Pseudarthrobacter sp. PvP090. The sequence goes on along the minus strand of NZ_JBEPPO010000014.1, from coordinate 97,069 downwards.
CACGCCTGTGTCGAACAGGTCCTGGAGCACCGCGGCGACTTCCCGCGTCACCTCCGCGGCAGGACGGCCTTCGCTGCGGGCACGCTCCGTCGTGACGCCATGGATGTCGCTGGCCTCCGTCGGAATCTCGACGCCCGGATCGGCGAGCCATTCGTGTTCCTTGACGATCCCGCCGTCGGCATCCACCACCGTGATGGACGCGGTGACAATCCGCGCGGAGCGGGAGTTCCGCCCGGTGGTTTCAAGGTCGAAGGCTGCGCGGGGGAGGGTGTTCCAAGTGCTCATGCTTCAACGCTACCTGCTGCCACCGACAGAAATGCGCCACCACCCCGGGCCCGGTCCGGCGTCACTGCGCCCCTGCAGGGAACGCCCGACGGCGCCCCGCTCCGGCCGCGCGTTCCGGTGCCCCGGCCGCTAGGCTTGTGCCATGCGGATGGAGTATGTGGAGGCGGTGCTGGACGTGGTGGCACTGATCCCCGCAGGCGTAGCGGTGGCGTACGGTGACGTCGCCGAGCTCCTTGGATCCGGCGGCCCCCGGCAGATCGGGTCCGTCATGAGCCACCACGGCAGTTCCGTGCCCTGGTGGCGGGTCCTGAAGGCCAGCGGTGACGCGCCCCCCGGGCACGAGCGTGAGGCCCTTACCCTGTACATCCTGGAAGGAACCCCGCTGCTGGGAAATTATGCGGAGTACCTCCGCACCGGCGAGGGACGCTGGCGCGTGGACCTGATGGCCGCCCGCTGGGCCCCGAGCGACGGCGAGTTCGACCGGATCGACGCCGTGGCCGAGCGGCTGGAACGGTCCTTGCGTAAACTGTCGGCCCCGAATGATGAAATGACTGTGTGAGCATCCCCAGCAACAACCCCGCGTCCCTCCAGCCCACACCAACACACCCCGCACCAACGCACCCCACACCACCGCAGCACGCCGCCACCGCGCCCGCCAAGAGCGGGCAGCGCCCGGCCAGGCCGCGCACCTCCGGCTCCACGCTGCGCCTGCTGCCGCCGCGCAAGCTGCACAGCGTGGCTCCCGTGCTGGCGGCGGACCAGCTCGCCGCCGTCGACGTCCCGCACGGCTCCGGCCCGGTCCTGATCCCCGGAGCGCCCGGCACCGGCAAATCGACGGTACTGGTCGAGGCCGCCGTCCGGCGCGCGCAGCGGGACGGCATCGATCCCGAACGGATGCTCATCCTCGCCCCCGGGCGCCTCGCCGCCGACGCACTCCGCGACCGCTTCACCGCCCGGCTGGACCGCAGTTTGAGCACGACGCCGGCCCGCACGTGGGCGTCGTACGCCTTCGACCTGATCCGCCGCGCCAAGGCCGAAGGAATCCTGCCGCTGCCGCGCCCGCCGAAACTCCTCTCCGGCCCGGAACAGGACCTGATCATCAAGGAGCTCCTCGAAGGCCACGCCCAGCCCGGGCTGGAGCTGCCCTGGCCGGAGGACCTGGGAGCCGCCCTGCAGACGCGCGGGTTCCGGCAGGAGGTCCGGCAGCTGTTTGACCGGATCATCGAATCCGGACGGACCGCCGAGGACCTGGTGGTCCTCGCCCGGCGCTGCCACCGGCCGGACTGGGTGGCCGCGGCCGCGCTGTACGCGGAGTACCGCGACGTGCTGGACCTGCGCATGCCCGAATCCTTCGATCCGGCCGGCATCATCACCGCGGCCCGGCAGATCTTCCAGGACGAACCGGATTTCCTCGCCGCCGAACGCGACCGGCTCCAGCTGGTGCTGGTGGACGACATGCAGGAAGCCAACCCGGCCGTGTTCGAACTGCTCGCGGACATCGCCGCGGGCAAGGAGGCCCTCATCACCTCATCGCCGGACACCGTGGTCCAGGGGTTCCGCGGCGCCCGCCCGGACCTTGTGGCCGAGCTTCCCCGGCTGCTCGCCCCGGCCGGCGGCACCGTCCTCGAACGGCCGCTGTGGACCGCGCACCGCCACACCCCGGCGGTGGCGGAAGCCTGGCTGTCCGTCGCCGGACGGATCTCCAGCCGGGCCGGCGGGCAGTCCGCGCGACGGCTCGAACAGCCCCAGGGCCAGGGCTCCACCGGCGGCACCGTCGAAGCGCACCTGCTGCCGTCGCCGGTGCACGAACTGCGCTACGTCGCGCAACGGATCCTGGAGGCCCAGCTCAACGACGGCCGCGAGCTCGGTGACATCGCCGTGATCGTTCGCAACGGCGGCCAGCTCAGCCAGCTGCAGCGCTACCTCGCAGGCCAGGGCATCCCGGTCCGGATCCCGGTGGCCGAATCCGCCGTGCGCGACGAGGTCGCCGTCCGGCCCCTGCTGGATGCCTATGCCGTGGCGCTGGACCCGGCCGCACTGACCCCCGAGGCAGCCGTGGCGCTGCTGACCTCACGGATCGGCGGGTCCACCGCGATCGAGCTGCGGCGCCTGCGCCAGTCCCTGCGCCGCGAGGAACTCCTGGGCGGCGGCGGCCGCACCAGCGACGTCCTCCTCGTCGAGGCGCTGCTGGAACCCGGCGCGCTGGCGACCCTGGGCATCGAGGGGCACTCCGCACGCCGGATCGCCCGGATGATTCAGGCCGGCCGGGACGCTGCCCAGGCTCCCGGAGGCAACGCCGAAACGGTGCTGTGGGCGCTCTGGAACTCCACCGGCCTCGCCGCCCGCTGGACCGAGGCGGCGCTGGCCGGCGGGTCGGCAGGGGCCCGGGCGGACCGCGACCTCGATGCCATGATGGCGCTGTTCCACACCGCCGAGCGCTTTGTGGACCAGCTCCCCGGGTCCGGACCGGAGCAGTTCCTTGAGTACCTGCTCAGCCAGGAACTCCCGATGGACACCCTCGCCGCACGGGCCCAGCTGGAGGACGCGGTGGAACTGATGACCCCGGCCAGCGCCGCCGGCCGGGAATGGCCCGTGGTCATCGTCCCCGGCCTGCAGGAAGGCGTGTGGCCCAACACCAGGCTCCGCGGCGAACTGCTCGGCAGCACACTGTTCGCCGACGCCGTCGAGCACGGCGTGGAATACGCCCTGCAGCTGGACCCCCTCAGCCGGCTGCGCGAAATCCGCTACGACGAACTGCGCAGCTTCTCCACCGCGGTGTCGCGGGCACAGCAGTCGCTGATCTGCACCGCAGTGTCCTCGGAGGACGACCAGCCGTCCTCGTTCCTGGACTACGTGGCGCCGCTCGGTCCGGACCAGGACCGGCGCGGCTTCACCCCGGTGGAGCGCCCGCTCACCCTGCGCGCCCTGGTCGCCGAACTGCGCCAGTACGCCCAGCTCGACGCCGGAACCCCTGAAGCCCTGGAGGCCAGCACCGTCCTCGGCGCGCTGGCCGCGGCGGAGCCGCCCGTCCCCGGCGCGCACCCCGCGAGCTGGTGGGGCCTTGCGGCGCTGTCGTCCGAGGAGCCCGTCGTTCCGCCGGGCGGCACCGTGTACGTCTCGCCGTCGAAGGTGGAGACCGTGCAGAAATCGCCGCTCGACTGGTTTGTCCAGGCCGCCGGCGGGGAGGCCGCCACCGACTTTGCCCGCAGCCTGGGCACCCTCGTCCACGCGATCGCGCAGGACCTGCCGGACGCCTCCGGCAGCGAGTACGTGGCAGAACTCGTCCGGCGCTGGCCGGCGCTGGGGATGAAGGACAACTGGGAGGGAAAGCTGGACTTCCAGCGCGCCGAAACCATGGTCCGGAAGCTCGCCCAGTACGTGCTGGTGATGCGCAGCGAGGGCCGGTCCCTGGTCGGCGTCGAGCTGGACTTCGAAGTCAAACTCCCGGACGTTCCGGCCCCGGCCGGAAGCACCGGCGCTGAAGCCGGCGCTGACGCGGATGGCGACTCCTGGCCGGCCCGCCCGGCCGTGCTGCGCGGCCAGGTCGACCGGCTGGAGATCGACGCCGAGGGCAGGCTCGTCGTCGTCGACCTCAAGACCGGCAAGCGGCAGCCCGGCAAGGCCGACCTCGAGCGGCATCCGCAGCTGGGCGCCTACCAGGCCGCAGTGCTGGGTGGAGGCTTCGCCGGCCCCGACGACGGCCCGCCCCCCTTGCCCGGCGGGGCCGTCCTGGCCCAGCTCGGCACCACCACCAAGAGCCCGGGCATCCAGGCCCAGGCGCCACTGGATCCGGCGGAGAACTGGGCCCTGGACATGGTCGGCGACGCCGCCCGGGTCATGTCCGGGACCACTTTCGAGGCCCGCCATGATCCGTCCAAAGGCGGCCACGGCGGCCACGGCTGCCGCCTTCCCGAAGTCTGCCCGCTGTGCCTGCGGGGAAAGCAGGTTACCGAATGACCGCCGAGACAACGCATGCCAGCGCCCAGCCCGAAGCACCTCCCTCCCCTCCTCAAGCCGCCGATCTTCCCGCACCGAAGTTCACGCCCGAGGAGCTCTCGGCCCTGCTGGGCGAGAAGAACAGCCCCACTGCCGAACAATCGCACATCATCTCCTCGCCGCTTTCACCCCGGCTCGTTATTGCCGGCGCCGGCTCGGGCAAGACGGCCACCATGGCTGACCGCGTGGTGTGGCTCGTCGCCAACGGCTGGGTCCGGCCGGAGGAAGTGCTCGGTGTGACCTTCACCCGGAAGGCCGCCGGGGAGCTGGCCACCCGCATCCGCGCGAAGCTGGCCGCGTTGCAGCGTATCGCCGCGGCCGACACACAGAACCAGGTCTTCCCCGCCGGGCTGCTCAGCACCGACGCGCTCGAACCCAAGGTCTCCACCTACCACTCGTACGCCAGCAGCATCGTGTCCGACTACGGGCTCCGGCTCGGCGTCGAGCGTGACGTCGTGCTGCTCGGCGGCGCGCAGTCCTTCCAGCTCGCCAGCGAGGTGGTGGAAGCCTTCGACGGCGAGTACGAACACTTCCGTTCCGCCAAATCCACCCTGGTCAAGGCGGTCATCCAGCTCGCCGGCGAGTGCGCCGAGCACCTCCAGGACCCGTCCGGGGTCCGCGGCTGGCTGCTGGAGCGGGTGGCCGAGTTCGAGGCGCTGCCCTACCTCGCCACCGCCAAAAAGAACCCCAGCCAGGCCGTGGGCGAGCTCAGCGGGCTGCTGCGCACCCGGGCCAGCGTCGCCGAGATGGTGGGACGCTACACGGACGCCAAGCGTGCCCGCGGGGCCCTCGACTTCGGCGACCTCGTGGCCCTCGCCGCGCGCGTCGCCAGCGAGGTCCCGGTCGCCGCGGACACCGAACGCCGGCGCTACAAGGTGGTGCTGCTGGACGAGTTCCAGGACACCTCGCACGCCCAGCTGGTGCTCTTTTCCCGGCTGTTCGGCGACGGGCACGCAGTCACAGCGGTGGGGGATCCCAACCAGTCCATCTACGGCTTCCGCGGCGCCTCCGCCGGCCAGCTCTTCCACTTTGTCCGCGAATTCCCGGTGCGGCTCGGGTCCGAGGATGGCGGTGGCATCACCGCCGGCGCCGACAACGCTGCCGCCGCGGCCGAAGCGGCTCAAACGGCCGGCGCCGCCGCCGCAGGCCCTGCGCGCTTCGCCGTCGCCCCGACGTCGTACCTCACCACGGCCTGGCGCAACGGCCGGACCATCCTCTCCGCCGCCAACGTCATTTCCGCGCCGCTCAGCAGGGCCGCCGCCCGGACCGGCCCGGCCGGCGAACGGGACACCGCCGGGGCTGTCGAGGTTCCCCCGCTGCAGCCCAGCCCGGCAGCCGTCCAGGGCCGCGTGGTGATGGGCCGGTTTGGCACCGACGAGGACGAGGCCGCGGCCATCGCCGGTGACGTGCTGAAGTTCCGTGTGACGGACTTCGACGGGTCGGCGGCCGAGCCCGAACCGCCCGCCATGGCGGTGCTGTGCCGCCGGCGCGCCCAGATGGAATGCATCCGCCGGGAATTCGAGGTGCGCGGGATCCCCTACGAGATTGTCGGCCTCGGCGGTCTCCTGGACACCCCCGAAATCATCGACCTGGTCGCGACCCTCCGCGTGCTGGCCGATCCGGGGCGTTCCGATTCGCTGATGCGCCTGCTCGCCGGGGCCCGCTGGCGGATCGGACCCGCGGACCTGATGGCCCTGCGGGACTGGTCCAGTTTCCTCGCCCGGCGCCGCGGACGCCCGGGCGCCCCGGACGACGACGCCGACGACGGCGCGGAGGCGGCGGTGATTGAGGGCGACCTCACGGACGCCGCCAGCCTGGTCGAGGCCCTCGACTGGCTGCCGCGTGAAGGCTGGACCTCGGCACACGGCCGGCAGCTCAGCGCCGAGGCGCTGGAGCGGCTCCAGCGGCTCTCGGCGGAACTCCGGCAACTGCGTGGCTACATGGGCGATGACCTCACCACCCTGCTCGGCGAGGTGGAGCGGGCCATGCTTTTGGACATCGAGGTGTCCGCGCGGCCCGGGATCAGCATTCACCAGGCCCGCCGCAACCTGGATGCCTTCCAGGACGCCGCCGCCGGGTTCCTGCACACCTCGCACCGGGTCGACGTGCTCGCCTTCCTGGCCTGGCTGGAGGCCGCGGCCGCCGAAGAGAACGGCCTCGACGCCGCCGCGCCGGAGGTGAACCACGAAGCGGTGCAACTGCTGACCGTGCACGCCTCCAAGGGCCTGGAATGGGACGTGGTGTTCGTGCCCGGGCTCAACGCCGGGGCCTTCCCCAGCAGCCGGGACTCACGCTGGAGCAGCGGCAGCGCCGCTCTGCCGTGGCCGCTGCGCGGGGACCGTGCGGACCTGCCGCAATGGGACCTCGAACACCCGGACCAAAGAGGCTGGCTCGACGCCGAGAAGGAGTTCAAGTCCGCCGTACAGGTTCACGGCGAGGCCGAAGAACGGCGGCTCGCCTACGTGGCCTACACCCGGGCGAAGCACGTGCTCTGGGTTTCCAGCGCCGCCTGGGTGGGCTCGCGCGCCGGGATGGCGGACATGTCTCCCTTCCTGGCCGAACTCGAGGTGCTGGTTGCCGACGGCGCCGCCACGATCCACCCGCAGTCCGTCAGCGAGGAATCACTGCCGGAGGAAAGCCCGCTGACCTCCGAGCTGGAGGTCGCCGGCTGGCCGTATGACCCGCTGGAGGGGCCCATCGATCCGCGCACCGGGTCCCGGCTGCGCCTGGTTCCCGGCCGGCGGGCGGCCATGCAGGCCGCGGCGGCACGGGTGTTGGCGTCCCTGGACTCCGACGTGCTGCGGGACGCCGCCGCGGGGACGGACACACCCGGCACGGACAAACGCCGGCCGTTGCGCGGCCCTGCGGGCGGCTGGGCATCCGAGGCCGCGACGCTGCTGGAACGCCGGTCCCGCCGGACCACGGTCCACGAGGTGCACCTGCCGGGCCACATCTCCGCGTCCACCCTGGTGGATCTGGAAGACGACGCCGGCTCCGTCGTCGCCCGGCTCCGCCGTCCAGTCCCGCGGGAACCGGGGATGTCGGCCCGCAAGGGCACCGCTTTCCATGCCTGGGTGGAGGAGTACTTCGGCGCGGCCGGCATGCTGGACCTCGGCGAGGCAGCCGGCTCCGACGACCACATCGACGCAGCGTACGGTCTGGACAGCATGGTGGAAACCTTCCGCCAGTCCGAGTGGGCCAACCGCGCCCCGGCCCACGTTGAGGTGCCGGTGGAGACCCGGATCGGTGACGTCGTGGTCCGCGGCCGGATCGACGCCGTCTTCCGTGATGCCGACGGCGGCTGGGACCTGGTGGACTGGAAGACCGGCCGCCGGCCGTCCGCCGCGCAGCTGAAGACCAAAGCGGTCCAGTTGGCCGTCTACAGGCTTGCCTGGGCCCGGCTCAAGGGCGTCCCGCTGGACCAGGTCAGGGCGGCGTTCTACTACGTGGCGGACAACCAGGTGGTCCGGCCGCACGACCTGGGCTCAGCGGAACGGCTCGAACAGATCGTCGCCACGGCCCTGGGGACCGGCTAGCGGGACTTCGCTTCGACCACCGTGAGAGAGGCCGTCGACGTCTCCTCTGCCGGGCCTGCCGGGGAAGCTGCCCCGGGCGCGACCGCGGCTGCCCCGGCGGGCGCATCTGCCTCGGCCGGGGCATCCGGCTGGATGACGGCGACCGACTGGGTTGAATTGTCTTCCTCGGCGGGCTCTTCGGCGGCCGGCCCGTCGCCGGGCATCGCAGGAGCCGATACACCGGACACCTGGGCAGGTGCCGGCTCAGAGCCCGCGGCACTGGCGTCAGCCCCGGCCGCGTTGTCTTCCCCGGCCGCGCCGTCAGCCTGACCTGTTCCCTTAGCCTGACCTGCTCCGTCATCGCCGGCGGCGTCGAGCGGGATGGGCGTGACTTGCACGGCAGGCATTGCGGTGCTGGAGGGAACGGCGGCCAGACCGGAGACCGAGTCAGGCGCCAGCAGGGTTACCTTGCTCACGGCAGGCACCGACGCGTTTCCAGCAGCGGCGGTCTGCGGCTCCTGTCCTGCGGTGCTGGGAACAGGGGCGGGCTGGGGGAGCGGTTCCACGCTGATCGGCTGCCCGCCATGTTCCGCGACGTCCTCGGCGAGTGCGGTGAGCATGGACTCGGCCTCGTCGATCATGTCCTGGTTCCCGGCAGCGATGCCCTTCACGAGGTACTGCGCCAGGGCGAATTCGGCGGAGAGTGCGGCGCGCCGCAGCAGATGGGCGTCCGGCACGTCGCGCCGGGACGAGGTGTAGTGCGCCAGCACGGCGTCCACGAAGTCCTGGTCGTTGGACGCGACCAGCCAGGCCATGTCGTCGGCAGGGTCCCCGATCCTCAGATCGGTCCAGCCCGTCACGGCCGTCACACGGTCGCCGTCGACCAGCAGGTTGTCCTCATGCAGGTCCCCGTGGACCACGCAGGGGTTGAAGCGCCAGAGCGAGACGTCCTCGAGGGCGTGTTCCCAGCGGCGGAGCAGCAGGGGCGGAATCTTGCCGGTGGTGGCGGCCTGGTCGAGTTCGTTGAGGCGGCGCTGGCGGAATTCGTTGGGGGTGTAGCTGGGCAGGTCGGCATTGCTGACCAGCGACTGGGGCAGGTCATGGATGGCGGCGAGGGCGGCGCCGATTTCGCGTGCCACCGCGGGGGACGCGGCGCCGAGTTCCTCGACCGACCGGGTCGAGCCTGCCAGGTGCGAGTAGACGAACGTGCTGAGCAGGCCCTGCCGCACGGTCCCGGCCACGGTGGGCATCAGGAAGGGAAGTTCGGCCCGGATGCCCGGCAGGAAGGCGCGAAGCACCAGAAATTCTGTTTCCAGACGGGCGCTGGCCTCGGCGTGCCGCGGCGAGCGGACGCGCCAGCGTTTTCCTTCGGAATCCAGGAGGAGAGCCGAATCGAAGTCCGCCGGATCGTCGGGCGCAGAGCTGACGGCGGTCGGGGTCAGTCCGGGGACTGCCGCGGTTGCCACAGCTGCCAGTTCGATTGGTTTTCTTCTCACTCTTCCACGGTAGATTGAGTGGAGCCCAAGACGGCGATGCACCACGGCGAGTCTGAAAGATCGGGAATAAATTGCCCTCAGGTTCTCCATTCCTGTGCCGTGCCACACTGTGTCCCGCGGGCACGTGCGGATGCCCACATACGTCCGGGAGAAATGTCATTTGTCAGCGGGAGTCAGTACGGTGGGTACATGAGTCTTGCGGAGCCACCGGCGTCTAATAACCAGGCCCGAACGGGCACATCAATCGCCCCGCACGCAGGCCTGGCCGCCAACCACCTCCTGGACACTGTCCTCCCCGTACGCCCAGCGCTGATTGACCGAGGCTCCGCCGCGCGGCTCAAGCCCGGGATGCTCGAGGACATCCTGGGCTCCGGCGCCGCACGGGCCATGGTGCTGTCCGGCCGGCAGGCCCTCATCAACGGCAGCAACCTGGTGCTGCTGGATGCCGCCGAACTCGCCCAGCACCTGCAGAACACGGCCTACGCCCCGGAACAGCTGATCTACCTGGGCTCCGCCCTGCCCGGCTCGGACCTGGCGGCGGGCACCGAACTGGTCCTCTTCCTCCTGCCGCAGCAGTTCGAGGTCCAGGCCGAGGAATTTGAAGCCCACGTTGCCGGCATCCCCGAGGGTGCGCAGTGGGCGGGCTTCCGTGATGTCGCGGCCACGCTGAACCCCACGGACACCGCAATCTTCATCGAGGCCAGCGCCGTCGCCAACTGGCACGCCACCCACACCCACTGCCCGCGCTGCGGTACCGCCACGGCGCCGGAATCCGGAGGATGGGTCCGCCGTTGCCCCGCGGACGGCTCCGAGCACTACCCGCGAACCGATCCGGCCATCATCGTCACGGTGGTGGGTCCGGACGGCCGGCTGCTGCTCGGCGGGGGCGGCCCCCCGGATGCCCGGAACTACTCCACCCTCGCCGGGTTCGTCGAACCGGGGGAGTCGCTGGAACAGGCAGTGGTCCGGGAGATCGGCGAGGAAGTCGGTGTCCGGGTCACTGCCTGCCAGTACCTGGGTTCCCAGCCGTGGCCTTTCCCTGCCTCCCTGATGCTCGGCTTCACAGCCACCACAGCGGACACCGACGCCACGCCCGACGGCGTCGAGGTCACGCGGGCGCGCTGGTTCAGCCGGAGCGAACTGCAGGCGGCGGTACTCAGCGGCGAGATCGTCATCTCCAGCAGGCTGTCGATCGCCCGGGCCCTGATCGAGCACTGGTACGGCGGGGTCATCCAGGACCGCGCGGACAACCTGTGAGGCTCTCGTGACCACACCCGGGGGCAACCCCGCGCCGCGGATCGACTACCGCAGCGCATCCACCTCACACCCTCCAACGACTGAGCAGCAGAAGTGAACACAGATATCTTCCAGTCCAGCGCCTTCCCGCCCGGCCCGTCGGACGACAATGTGCCGGACACCGAGGCCCGGGCGCCGGACAACCGCTCCCTTGAAGAGCGCATCCTCGGCGGCCTTGACGCCGAACAGCGCGAAGTTGCCAGCACCCTGCAGGGGCCCATGTGCGTACTCGCCGGTGCCGGCACCGGCAAGACCCGCGCCATCACCCACCGGATCGCCTACGGAGTGCACTCCGGTGTCTACAACCCGCAGCGCCTCCTGGCCGTCACCTTCACGTCGCGGGCAGCGGCCGAAATGCGCAGCCGCCTCCGCGACCTCGGCGTCGGCAACGTCCAGGCCCGCACCTTCCACGCCGCCGCCCTGCGCCAGCTGCAGTTCTTCTGGCCCCAGGCCGTCGGCGGTGTCCTGCCCAACCTGCTGGACCACAAGGCCCAGATGATTGCTGAGGCGGCCCGGCGGCTGCGCCTCAGCACTGACCGGGCCTCGATCCGCGATCTGGCCTCCGAAATCGAATGGGCCAAGGTGTCGATGCTGACCCCGGCCAACTACCTGGAAAAAGCCCAGGGCCGCGGCGCCCCGGGCGGGTTTGACCTGACCGCCGTCGCCCGCGTTTTCCAGTCCTATGAGGACGTCAAGACGGACCGGAACGTGATCGACTTCGAGGACGTGCTGCTGATCACGGTGGGCATCCTGCAGGAAGACCCGAAGGTGGCCGCCACCGTCCGCGAGCAGTACCGCCACTTCGTCGTCGACGAGTACCAGGACGTTTCGCCGCTGCAGCAACGGCTGCTGGAACTCTGGCTCGGCGGCCGCGACGAGCTCTGCGTCGTCGGCGACGCCAGCCAGACCATCTACTCCTTTACGGGCGCCTCGCCCAAGCATCTGCTCGGGTTCAAGGCCCAGTACCCCGAAGCAACAATCGTCAAGCTGATCCGCGACTACCGCTCCACCCCGCAGGTGGTGAGGCTGGCCAACGACCTGCTCGCGGGCCGGCGCAGCGGCGGTCCCGTCGCCGACGCCGCCTGGGCCACGCCATTGCAGCTCCTGGCGCAGCGCCCACCCGGTCCGGTGCCGCAGTTCACCGAATGCTCCGACGACGAGGCCGAGGCCGCCACTGTGGCCGTCAAGGTGCGTGAGCTCCTCGACGCCGGCACGCCGGCCAGCCAGGTCGCCGTGCTCTTCCGCACCAACGGCCAGTCCGAGGCCTACGAGCAGGCCCTGGCGTCGGCGGGGATCGGTTACCAGCTGCGCGGCGGAGAACGCTTCTTTGCCCGCAAGGAAGTCCGCGACGCCATCCTGCAGCTCCGGGCCGCCACCCGGGCCGTCGCCGAAACGGCCAGCCCCGAGCCGCTGGGCCAGCTGGTCCGTGACATCGTCGCCTCCCTTGGCTACACGGACGCCGCCCCGCACAGCGGCGGCGCGCTCCGGGAACGCTGGGAATCCCTCGCAGCGCTGGTCGCGCTGGCCGACGAACTCGTCATCAGCCGCGGCGCACAGTTCACCCTCGCCGACTTCGTCAACGAACTCCAGGAACGCTCCCTGGCCCAGCACGCCCCGACCGTCCAGGGCGTCACCCTGGCCTCGCTGCACGCCGCCAAGGGCCTCGAATGGGACGCCGTGTTCCTCGTCGGGCTCAGCGAGGGGCTGATGCCGATCTCGTTCGCGGACAGCCCCGAATCCGTGGACGAGGAACGCCGCCTGCTGTACGTGGGGATCACACGGGCCAGAGAACACCTGTTCCTGTCCTGGTCCACCGCACGGACCCCGGGCGGGCGCGCCAACCGGAAGCCCTCGCGCTTCCTGGATGGGCTGCGCCCCGACTCCGTGGCCAGCTCCTTCGTCCGCGGCAAGGGGGCGGCACCGCGCCGTAAAGCCGCTGTGCCGGCCACCTGCCGGGTCTGCGGGACCATGCTCTCGTCCGGGGCCGAACGCAAAGTGGGCCGCTGCAACCAGTGCCCGCCGAGCTACGAGGAGCAGACCTTCGACGCGCTCCGGCAGTGGCGCAAGGACATCGCACTCGAGGCCGACGTCCCCGCCTTCGTGGTCTTCACCGACGCCACCCTGACGGCCATTGCCGAAGCCCGGCCCGAATCCCTCGAGCAGCTCGCGAAGCTTCCCGGGGTAGGCCCGTCCAAACTGGAGAAATACGGCGAAGCGGTGCTGGCAGTGCTGGTCGAAAGCACCACCCTCTGATGGCTGGCAGCAGCCCCGCGGTTCCCGGAAGCACACCGCTGACCACTGCCGACGGCGCCCCGGTGGAAGTCCGGCGCTCGGCCCGGCGCCGCCGCACCGTAGCGGCCTTCTGGGAGAACGGCACTGCCGTGATCGCGATTCCTGCCTCTTTCAGCCGCGCCCAGGAGCGCGAGTGGGTGCACCGGATGCTCGAGAAGCTGCGGCTGCAGGGGGAGCGGGGGACCCGCGGCGCCGGCAGGCGCCGTCCGCGCAGCGATGCCGCCCTCGCGGCGCACGCCGCCGAGCTCTCCGCGAAGTACTTCGGCGGCAGGGCAGTCCCGTCCTCGGTGCGCTGGGTGGGCAACCAGAACTCGCGGTGGGGGTCCGCGACGCCGTCGGAGGGGACCATCCGGCTGTCGGACAAGCTGCAACCCATGCCGCAGTGGGTCATCGACTACGTGCTGCTGCATGAGCTGGCGCACCTGCTGGTGGCCGGCCACGATGCCGCGTTCTGGCGGCTGCTCGAGGCCTACCCGGACACCGCCCGGGCCAAGGCCTTCCTTGAGGGCGTCTCCTTCGCCACGTCCCGGGGCCTCACGCCGGGCGAATACGATGACGTGGACGGCGCCGACGCCGACGCCGATACGTTGTCCGTCTGACGCTTCCGTTCCGGCCGGCGCTGTCCGCCTCGCGGAACCGTAAGTCCCGGCGCCGGCACGGATAAGCCCCGGCCGGAACCGAAGTTCCAGCCGCGGCCATCCGAAGACCTAGGACTTGGGGTTCCCGCCGTTGCCGGGAGCGTCGTCAGTCCCGGTCCCGCCGGTGTCTTCGCCCGCGTCGCGGGTGCCTTCCCCGGTTTCTTCTGCGGGTTCTTCGCCCGCGTCGCGGGTGCCTTCCCCGGTTTCTTCTGCGGGTTCTTCCCCGGCCGCCGGGGCGTCCTCCTGCTCATCGAAGCCGCCACTGAGCAGCTTCTGCAGGGCATCGTCAACCTCGGAGTCGCTGGCCTCGGCCAGCTTCCGGCGTTCGCTGAACCCTTTCGGGTCTTCCAGGTCTTCGGCGGTGGGCAACAGGTCGGGGTGCTGCCAGATCGCGTCGCGGCCGTCGACGCCGCGTTCGTCTTTCAGCAAGGCCCAGAGCGCGGCGGCCTCCCGGAGCCGGCGCGGCCGCAGTTCCAGTCCCACGAGGGAGGAAAACGCATGTTCGGCCGGCCCTCCGGTGGCGCGGCGGCGCCGCACCGTCTCACGCAGCGCCGCGGCCGAGGGCAGCAGCTTCTCCGTGGCGGCCCAGCTCAGCTCGTCGACCCAGCCCTCCACGAGGGCGAGGGCGGTCTCCAGCTTTTCCAGCGCCTGATCCTGCGCGGGAGTGCGCTGTGGCATAAAGACCCCCTGGGACAGGGCCTCCTGGATGCCCTCGGGGTTCCCCGGATCGAGTTCGCGGGCGAGTTCCTCGATTTTGGAGGTGTCGATGTGGATGCCGCGGGCGTACGCTTCGATGGCGCCGAGGAGGTGTCCCCGCAGCCAGGGGACCTGCACGAACAGCCGGGCGTGGGCGGCTTCGCGGACGGCCAGGAACAGCCGGATGTCGTTCTCCGGCAGACTGAGGCCTTCGCCGAACTTCGCCACGTTGGAGGGCAGCAGCGCCATCTCGAGGTCGGCGAGAGGGACGCCGATGTCCGTGGAGCTGACCACCTCGGCCGACAGGGCGCCGATGGCCTGGCCCAGTTGCATGCCGAAGATCGCACCGCCCATGTTCTGCAGCATTGAGGATGCGCCGCCCATCATGGACTTCATTTCCTCGGGCATCTGCTCGGTCATGGCGGTGGACAGTGCATTCGCGATGCTGTTGGCGACAGGTTCGGTCAGGCGTTTCCAGGTGCCGAGCGTTTCCTCGACCCACTCCGCCCGTGACCAGGCGCGGCCGATCAGGCCCGTGGCCGGCAGTCCGGTGACCTGGTCAAGCCAGAGTTCGGCGAGCCGCAGGGCTTCGTCGACCTCGCGGGACTGCTGCGCCGTGACGGACGGGTCGGATCCGCTGGCGGCCACGCGCCGGGCGTTTTCGTGCGCCAGCTGCCAGTTCACGGGGCCCTCCGAGGAGGCGCTCATCATGGCCTGGACCTGGGAGAACATCTGGGCAAGGAGGTTTGGGTCGTCCGGAAGGCCTGCTGCCTTCGCCAGTTCCGCGGGGTCGATGTTCCCCATGCCCTGGCCACCCATCAGGTTCTTCAGCATTTCTGCCAGCGGATCCTTGGGTTCCTCGTCGCCATTGGACGGATTGAGTGGGTTGGAGGTCATGATCCCGCCGATCGTCGGTGTGGCTGCTTCTCACGTTCACGGTACCCCGCAGCCTCCGGGCTGTCTGCTGAAACCCCGCCACGTTCGCTGTAGGCAAAGAGCCCGGCCGGCAGTCGAGCGCGTAGTGTTAGAAACTGGAATATTGGCAGGCAGCAGCCGCGGCTTAGGGCGCGGGAGCGGTGCGCTGATCAGGGGGTCCGCGGGGTCCCCGAGCGCCGGCACGGAGAGGTCCTTCATTGACGATTACGCAGGGTGAGCAGCCCGCCAGCGAGCCGGCGGCCGGCCAGACCCGGGGCCGCAGGGCCCTCCTGGCCGGATCACGTTCCGGCCGTAAGTGGGACAATCGCTCTTCAGCCATGCTCGCTTCGGGACTACTCGCACTGGCGCTGGGCATCACCGCCCTGAGCTTGCCCGTCCCGTACGTCGTCGAGTCACCTGGCCCCACCTTCAACACCCTGGGCACTGACAACGGCCAACCCGTCATCAGCGTCACCGGCCACGAGGCCTTTCCCGCCAAGGGCAACCTGGACCTGACCACTGTCTATGTCGACGGCGGCCCCAACGGGCCGGTGACGGTCTTCGAGGCGTTTTCCGCCTGGCTCAACGGCGCCAAGGGCGTCTATCCGGAGGAGCTCGTGTTCCCCACCGGTGTGACCAAGGAACAGTCCCAGCAGGAAAGCGCCGTCGCGATGACCACCTCGCAGGAGAACGCCGTGGCCTCAGCCCTCACGGATCTGGGGATCGCATTCGAGCAGAAAATGCAGATCGCGGGCATCCCGGAGGGCTCGGCCTCCGCCGGCAAGCTCCAGGAAAGCGACGTGGTGGTGTCTGTCAACGGCAAGACGGCGACCGCGCTGAGCGTCGTCCAGGCTGAACTGGCCGCCGGCAACGGTGCCCCGGTGGAGGTGGTCGTCGACCGCGGCGGCAGCAACGTGAGCACCAGCATCACGCCATCCAAGACCGAAGCCGGACGGTTCATCCTCGGGGTGCTGCTGCAGTACCAGTTCAAGTTCCCCTTCGACGTCAAGATCTCCCTGGAGAAGGTCGGCGGTCCCAGTGCCGGAATGATGTTCGCCCTGGGCATCGTGGACACGGTCACCCCCGGCGACCTGACCGGCGGCAAACACGTCGCGGGCACCGGAACCATCACCCCCGACGGAGTTGTCGGTCCGATTGGCGGCATCAGCCAGAAGATGCACGGCGCACGCTCCGGAGGCGCCACCCTGTTCCTGGCCCCGGCCGCAAACTGCGACGACGTCGTCGGTCATATTCCGGACGGCCTGCAGGTGGTGAGGGTCGAGAATCTGGCCGACGCGCGGAAAGCGGTCGAACTGGCCGCGTCCGGGGCCGACACATCCGGGCTTCCGGGTTGCTCCACCAACTAGACTGACGGCGGAACTAAGATCCGCCGCCACTCGTGGCACTTATGACGGCTTCGCCGCCCTGTAGGGGCGGTGCCGGCGGTCGCTTCGAGGCACCGCACAGATAACTAAAAACCAGTAACTGACGACCAGCTATGAGGTACCGAGTTTGTCCCGTCCCGCCAGCACCGTCCCGCCCGGAAGACCCCAACAACGACGCAGCGCACTGACGCCGACGTTAATTGTTGTGGCCGTGATCGTCGTGGGCTTCATCTTCTTCGCCAATGTCTGGACGGACGTCCTCTGGTACCAGCAGCTGGGCTTCTTCGAAGTCTTCCTGACCGAGAACCTGGCACGCATCGCCATCTTCCTGGCCGGCTTCGCCCTGATGTTCTCCGCCGTCTTCTTCGCCATCCGGATCGCCTACCACGCCCGCCCGGTGTACGCACCGGACTCGGAGATCCGGGACAACCTGAACCGCTACCAGGTCCAGCTTGAACCGATCCGCCGCGTCGTGATGATCGGCCTGCCGGTCCTCTTCGGCCTGTTCGCCGGAAGCGCCGCGGCCAGCCAGTGGCAGAAGGTGCTCCTGTTCCTGAACCAGGAGTCGTTCGGCCAGAACGATCCGCAGTTCGGGCTCGACATCAGCTTCTACCTGATGACCCTGCCGTTCCTGGGCTTCGTCACCGGCTTCCTGATCAGCGTCACCATCGTCGCCGGCGTCGCGGGCATCCTGACGCATTACCTCTACGGCAGCATCCGGATCATGGAACGCGGCATCTTCACCAGCCGCGCGGCGCAGATCCACCTCGCCGTGTCCGGTGCAGCCTTCCTGCTCCTGCTGGGCGCCAACTTCTGGCTCGACCGCTACGCCGCCGTGCAGAACAGCGGCGGCCGCTGGGCCGGTGCGCTGTACACGGACGTCAACGCCGTCATCCCCACCAAAGCCATCCTGGCCGTGGCCGCGGTCCTCGTGGCCGTGCTGTTCATCGTCGCCGCCGTGATCGGCAAGTGGCGGCTGCCCGTCATCGGCACCGCCATGCTCGTCATCACCTCGATCCTGGCCGGCGGCGTCTACCCCTGGGTGATCCAGCAGTTCCAGGTCCGGCCCTCGGAGCAGACGCTGGAAAAGCAGTACATCGAACGCAACATCAACATGACCCGCTCGGCGTACGGCCTCGATAAGATCCAGGAAACCCGGTACAACGCGACCACCAACCCCACCACGGGCGCCCTGGCCCCCGACGCGCAGACCACGGCCAACATCCGGCTGCTGGACCCCAACCTGATCTCGGACGCGTTCTCCCAGCTCGAGCAGTACCGGCCCTACTACCAGTTCCCGAGCGCCCTGAACGTGGACCGTTACGAGATTGACGGGAAGGTCCAGGACACCGTTATCGCGGTCCGCGAACTCAACCCGGACGGGCTGAGCGCCAACCAGCAGTCCTGGTTGAACCGCCACGTCGTCTACACGCACGGCTACGGCGTCGTCGCCGCCAAGGGCAACAAGTTCACCGTCGACGGCAAACCGGAGTTCCTGCAGGCCGGAATCCCGTCCACCGGCGTGCTCGGCGATGACTCGACCTACCAGCCGCGGATCTACTTCGGCGAGAACTCGGCAGACTACTCAGTCGTCGGCGCCCCCGAAGGTGCCCCGAACCGCGAGCAGGACCGGCCCGCCGCCAAGGAGGGCGACGGCGAAACCCAGTACACCTTCACCGGCGACGGCGGCCCGAACGTGGGCAGCTTCTTCAACAAGGTGCTCTACGCGATTAAGTTCCAGTCCTCGGACCTGCTGCTCTCCGACGGCGTCAACCCCGAATCCCAGATCCTTTACGACCGCAACCCCCGGGAGCGTGTCCAAAAGGTTGCCCCGTACCTCACCGTGGACGGCAACGCCTACCCCGCCGTCGTCGACGGACGGGTGAAGTGGATCGTGGACGGCTACACGACGAGCCAGTACTACCCGTACTCCCAGCAGGAGCAGCTCTCCGAGGCCACCGCCGACTCGCAGACCACCGCGGGGCGGACGGCCTCCCTGCCGAACACCTCCGTCAACTACATCCGCAACTCGGTCAAGGCCACCGTGGACGCGTACGACGGAAAGGTGACGCTCTACGCCTGGGATGACCAGGACCCGGTGCTGAAGTCCTGGCAGAATATCTTCCCGTCTTCGCTGAAGCCGTTCTCGGAAATGTCCGGAGCGCTCATGAGCCACGTCCGCTACCCGGAAGACCTGTTCAAGGTCCAGCGGGAACTCCTGGGCCGCTACCACGTCACCCAGCCCGACAACTTCTACACCAACAACGACGCCTGGAGCGTCCCGAACGATCCGACTGTGCAGGACGACGTCAAGCAGCCGCCGTACTACATGTCCCTGAAGATGCCTGACCAGGACAAGCCGGCGTTCCAGCTGACCTCATCGTTCATCCCGCAGGTCGTCAACGGAAACGCCCGCAACGTGCTCTACGGCTTCTTGGCCGCGGACTCCGACGCCGGCAGTGAGAAGGGTGTGAAGGCCGAGAGCTACGGCCAGCTCAGGCTCCTGCAGATTCCGCCGGAATCCAACATCCCCGGTCCGGGCCAGGCGCAGAACAAGTTCAACTCGGACCCGACCGTCTCGCAGGCCCTGAACCTGCTCCGCCAGGGTGCGTCCGCGGTGCTCAACGGCAACCTGCTGACGCTGCCGGTCGGCGGCGGCATGGCCTACGTCCAGCCCGTCTACCTGCGGTCCACGGGTGAAACGTCCTACCCCACGCTGCAGCGCGTCCTCGTGGCGTTTGGTGACAAGATCGGGTTCGCGCCGACCCTGGATGAGGCACTGAACCAGTTGTTTGGCGGTGAGTCGGGAGCCAGTGCCGGCGACTCGGCCAATAACGGGCAGACCCCTGCCACGCCCACGGCGCCGGGGGAGACTCCGGCCGGTCCCGGCAGCACGGATGCCAAGGCAGAGCTGAAGGCGGCGCTGGATGCGG
This sequence comes from Pseudarthrobacter sp. PvP090, assembly GCF_040547365.1. NCBI lineage: Bacteria > Bacillati > Actinomycetota > Actinomycetes > Micrococcales > Micrococcaceae > Pseudarthrobacter > Pseudarthrobacter sp. PvP090. The sequence continues at coordinate 77,622 of NZ_JBEPPO010000014.1, read as the reverse complement.
CGAACGCCGCCATCAAGGCCGGCCAGGAGGCCCTCGCGAGGGGTGACTTCGCCGCCTACGGCGAGGAGCAGAAGAAGCTCACCGCGGCCCTGCAGCGGGCCATCGACGCCGAAGCCAAGATCGCGGCGGCAACTCCGGCCCCTGCACCGGCGGCCAGCCCGGCGCCGGATGCCACCACACCGGCGGCCACCCCGGCCCCGACGCCGAGCAGCTGACGCAGGCATACTGAGGCACGGCAACTGATGCACAGCAACTGATGTACGGCTGAAGGCCGGGTTCCCGCTCCCACCGGAGCGGGAACCCGGCCTTTTGGTTTCCCTCCGGACGCGGGCCGGTCGATGCCCCGGACCCTGGAGACGCACATCACGCCGCCTCGATTTGGCCTCAAGTTCACCGGCAGGTAGAGTTGATCTTGCGACGCGGGGTGGAGCAGTTCGGTAGCTCGCTGGGCTCATAACCCAGAGGTCACAGGTTCAAATCCTGTCCCCGCAACTGAAGAGAAGGTCCGGAACACTGGAAACAGTGTCCCGGACCTTCTGCTTTAAGCCGGCAGTGTGTGTCGCCGACCGCCCGCAGGGCGCCCGCTCGGGCGGTGGTTCGGACGGCGTCAAAAGTAGGGTAGTGTTGATCAAGCGACGCGGGGTGGAGCAGTTCGGTAGCTCGCTGGGCTCATAACCCAGAGGTCACAGGTTCAAATCCTGTCCCCGCAACTGAAGAAAAGAAAGGCCCGGATCTGTTGATCCGGGCCTTTCTTGTTGCCCCCGTTTCCGCCGCCCCCGCTGCCAGGTGCGGCCCGTCCCTGCGGCCGGCAGTCCGGGGCCCGGTTCAGCCGTCCTTGAGCCGCTGGTAGGTCTCCAGCGCCCGGGCACGGGACTCCGGCAGGCCGACAATCGGTCCCGGGTAGCCCGCAGCCGAACCATTGGCCTTCCACGGTTCGTGGATCGCCTTGTCGTCCAGGCCGGAGAGCTCCGGGATGAACCCGCGCAGGTAGCGTCCGCCGGCGTCGAACTTCTTGCTCTGGGTGACCGGGTTGAAGATCCGGAAGTAGGGCGAGGCGTCGGCGCCGGATCCGGCCACCCACTGCCAGTTCGCGGGGTTGCTCGCGGCGTCGGCATCGACCAGGGTGTCCCAGAACCAGGCCTCGCCGAGCCGCCAGTCGGCCAGCAGGTTCTTGACCAGGAAACTCGCGGCGGCCATCCTGACCCTGTTGTGCATCCAGCCGGTCTGCCACAGCTGGCGCATCCCCGCGTCGACCAGGGGATACCCGGTGCGGCCCTGCTGCCATGCTTCGAGTTCAGCGTCTGAAGGTGTCTGCCAGGCGAAGCGGTCAAACTCGGGCCGGTAGTTCCGCGTCGCCAGCTGCGGGTTCTCGTAGAGCAGCTGCCAGCAGAACTCCCGCCAGCCGAGTTCGGAGCGGAAGATCCCGACGTCGGCCGGAGCGGCGGGCCCATAGTGTTCCCGCAGTGCGTGCCAGATGCGGAAGGGGCTGATCTCGCCGAACCGCAGATGCGCGGAGAGCCGGCTGGTTCCCTCGACCCCGGGGATGTCCCTGCCGGTGCCGTACTCCTCGGCCGGGCCGTCGAGGAAATCCTCCAGCCGCCGGTGGGCCCCGGCTTCCCCGGGCTGCCAGGTGCCGGCGAGGCCGGCACTCCAGTCCGGCCGGCGGGGGAGCAGCCCCCAGCTGTCGAGCGGGTCGCCGGCGGGGACCCTTCCCTGGGCGTCGGCGGCCGGGGCCGGGAGGCTCTCCGGGGCGTCCAGCGGCAGCCGGGGCTCCTGGCCATCTAGGCAGGCCCGCCAGAAGGGCGTGAACACCTTGTACGGCCCGCCCGCCCCGGTGCGCACCGTCCACGGCTCAAACATCAGGTTCGCCTGGAAGCTGGCAGCGGTCAGGCCCTGGTCCGAGGCCCAGGCCTTGACGCCGGCATCCACCTCGCGTTCGGGGCCGCCGTAGCGGCGGTTCCAGAGCAGCGTCGTGGCGCCGGTTTCCCGGGCGAGGTCCCGGATGATGTCCGCGGCAGCGCCGCGGCGCAGCAGCAGGCGCGATCCGGCGGCTTCCAGTCCGGCGGCGAGATCCGCCAGCGAATGGTGCAGCCACCATTTCGTGGCGCCGCCGAGGGGCCGCACACCGGGGGAGGATTCGTCGAGGACGTAGACCACGGTCAGCGGCTGTCCCAGCGACGCCGCTTCGCTCAGGGCCGGGTTGTCGTCCAACCGGAGGTCGTCGCGGAGCCAGACAAGGGTCGAAGAAAGGGTTCCCGAAGACATGGGTCAACGGTACACGCGGAGCCCCGCCGCGGCCGCACCACACCTGTACCGGCGGCGCACCGCAGCCGCACCGCAGCCGCACCGCGGACGCACCTTCCGGGACAGCTGAGGCCGGGCCCAGCAACCGTCGGTGGACGGTCCGGGCCCGGCCTCATCAGGTCCGGTGGCAAATCCTCGGCGGTAACGCGCCGGAGGTGTGCCTACAGCTTGTCGAAGTCCGCCTCGTCGACGGTGGAACCGGCGGCGCGGTTTTCACCGGCGCCAATGGCCGCGGGGGAGCCGCCGGACTTCAGTGCCGCAAGGCGCGCCTCGATCTCGGTCTGCTCGCCGAGGTCCTCCAGCGAGTTGAACTGTGCGTCCAGGCTGGAGGCGGCGAGTTCCTGCTGGCCCCGCACCTTGGCTTCTTCGCGGCGGATCTTTTCTTCGAAGCGGCCCACCTCGGACGTGGGGTCCATGAAGTCGATGCTCTTCATGGCATCGTGCACCTGCGTCTGGGCCGCGGCGGTCTTGGAGCGGGCCACCAGTTCGTTGCGCTTGCTGGTGAGCTCGTTGAGCTTGCCCTTCATCTGCCCCAGGCCGTGCTTGAGCTTGTCCACGACCTCGGTCTGGGATGCGATGCTCGGCTCGGCGGACTTTGCCTCGTTTTCCGCGGACATCTGGCGCTGCAGGGCCACCTTGGCGAGGTTGTCGAACTTCTCGGCGTCGACGATGTCGCCCTTGGCCCGGTACTCGTCCGCCTTGCGGGACGCGGCGAGGGCCTTTTTGCCCCAGTCCTGGGCGTTTTTGATGTCCTCGTTGTAATCGTCCTGGAGCATCCGCAGGTTGCCGATGGTCTGGGCTACGGCCGATTCCGCCTCGGCGATGTTGTTGGTGTAGTCCCGGACCATCTGGTCCAGCATCTTCTGCGGGTCCTCGGCCTGGTCCAGCAGGGAGTTGATGTTGGCCTTCGCCAGCTGCGCCATGCGGCCGAAAATGGACTGCTTCATGGTGTTACCTTTCGTCCTGCTCAGTGGTTCCCACTGAATTTCGGTGAACAGTGAAATGTACCGCTTCTATCCGCCGGCGTGAGCGTGCCCGCCGGCGCCTAGTCTGTGGGTGCCCGGCGTGTTTGCCGGGACTGTTGCCTAGAAGTCGCCGCCGCCGCCGAAGTCGCCGCCCCAGCCTCCGCCGGAGTCACCGCCGCCGCCCCAGCCTCCGCCGGAATCGCCGCCGCCGCCCCAGCCCCCGCCTCCACCGCCGCCGTGCAGGATGGAGTTGATCAGAATGCCACCGAGGATGGCGCCGCCCAGGCCGCCGCCTCCGCCGCCGCCGAACATCCCGCCGCGGCCGTAGCCCTGGTTGGCGTAGCCGCCGAAGTGGTCGACGTCGGACTGGGCCAGCTGCGCCGCCTGCGCCGCGAGCGAGTGCGCCTGCTGGGCGTACTGCAGGGCGGTGACGGGGTCGGTGCGCGAGATGGACAGTGCGTAGTCGAGGTTCCGCTGGGCTTCCGCCAGGCGGGTTCTCGCCTCGGTGCCCACGCCGCCGCGGCGGGCGGTGATGTAGTCAGAGGTCGCGCTGATCTGCGCCTGCGCGGACATGATGCTCTGCTGCAGGGAGGCCTGCGCACGGCGGGTCTGCTCCTGCTGGTCGCGGATGCCGGAGAGGGCCCCGTCCAGCGATTGGTGCGCCGTCTCGACCCGCTCCAGGGTGGCGATCGGATCGATCTTGCCGCCCTGGATTTCGGCCTTGACCTGCGCCAGGGCTGCTTCCACCGAGGCGACCGGTCCGGCGAGTTCGGGGTGCGCACCGGACTGGATCAGGGCCCTGGCCTGGGCCAGGTCCTGGGAGGTGTCCACGACGGCGGACTCCAGGCCGCTGCGGGCCTCGTCCAGGCTCCCGGCGACCTTGGTAATGGCGCCGATCAGCACGTTTGTCTGGTGCAGGCTTTCCTCCGCCGCGCGGACGGCGACGGCGGCCAGGCTGCCTTCGCCGGCACTGAGCTTCTCCTGGGCCGTGACGGACGCGTTCTGCACGAAGGCGAGGCGTTCCTTGGCCTGGTTGATGTTGTCGCCGACCTGCACCAGGGCGCTCTCGGCGTACTTGGCGCGCAACTCGGCGAGGGAACGCTCGGCGCTGGCAATTTTGGCTTCCGCCTCACCCGCGCCGGCGCTGACCGCGGCCAGGGCCTGCGGGGCATTCTTTTCAAGCTCGCGGAGTGAATCGAAGTCGGCCTTCTGCTCCTGCAGGGAGGCCAGTGCGGCCTCGGAACGGCGGATGATCTCACCGAGCCAGGTCCGCTGCTGCTCTTCGGTATCGGGGATGTGGTCATCGAGCTGCTGCTGCAGTTTGAAGGACTCCGACATGTGGCCCTTGGCGTCCTCCAAGGCCTTCGTGAAGTTCCCGACGGCGGCGTCGCCGTATTGTGCCTGCGCGAAGCCGAGCTCCTGCTCGCTGGACTTGATCGCGTCGTCGGCCTCGATCAGGAGTGAGCCGCTCTTGCGGCGCAGTTCCTCGACGGTGAGTCCGGCCAGCGGATCCAGCTCGGCGCCCTGCGGGCCGTAGCCTGCCTGCGCCCCGGCGGCAGCTTTCTTCCGGCGGTTGCGGAGATAGAGGTAGGCGCCCGCTCCGCCTGCGGCAACGACACCCACGCCCACGAGCACGGCGCTGCCGGCGCCGCCACCCTCGGACGGGACCGTGCCCTTGCCTCCGCTGGCGGCATCGCCGATGGCTGCGGCGCTGTCGATGGCGGCCTGGGCGTAGTTGCCTTCGCGCAGGTTCGGGTCGACCGCGCTGGTCACGATGGTGTCGCGCTGGGCATCCGTGATCTTGCTGTTGGACGGCTTGCTCAACAGGTACTGGCGCGTGTCCGTGGCAACCGTCAGCAGCATGGCATTGGTGCCGAGGCTGGCCGTGTCGGCGACCTTCTTGGCCCACTCATACCGGTCGGTGGGGTTCTCGAATCTGTCCACATAGACGACGTGGTACGTCATCGCGTGGTCGGCGCCGAGCTGCTTGATGGCCTGTTCGACTTCGCCCCTCCGGTCGCCCAGGACCCCGGCGGAGTCCACGACCTTCGTGACGGGGTCGAGCGTCACCGGATCTTCGGCGAGGGCCGGAGCGGCGGGAAGCGCCAGCAGTCCGACGACACCAAGAACGGCGAGGAGACGTTTATAGGTAGACCGCATGTGCAACCCTTCAGCACTTCTGCGACCAGTTCAGGCCGAACCGGTCGTCACAGAATGCAGCAGCGCCCCCACGCAGATGTAAAGCCGCAGGTCGCTGTGGCGATTCCATTTGATTCTATGGTGCACCCAATAGGCCGTCCACCGCGGGGAATATGCCACCAGCGAAAAGCGCTGAACCGGTCACGGCACCGCCGGACACGGCCATGCCCGGCGTCCAGCAATCTCCCAGCAAACGTGCGCTCTAGTATCAGTGAGATCGTCCATAGTTAATACAGACGAGGATGAAAGGAAGTCTTATGACTGAGAACCCAGCGCAGGGCGCGTCACCAGAGAACCGGGAGCCGGCCACGCCGAACGAGGGCGCTCCGGGGCACCCGCAGGCTGCCCCCGCGCCGGACTCAGCACCCGAGAACCCGACGCTCCGGCTGGACCGGGCCGCGGACAACCCCCCGCAGCCGGTCTACCCGCAGCACCAGCCGTCCTACGGGCAGCCCAACCCCGGATACGGCCAGCCGGCCGGAAACTCCTTCGGGCAGCCCCAGCAATTGCACGACCAGCACGGCAATCCGCAGCACGCCCAGGGCCCCTACGGCCCGCCCCAGCAGGGCGGCTTTGGAGCCAACCAGCCCGGGTCGCCGTATGCATCCAACCCGGCGCACGCCCCTAAGCGGAAGGCTGCCTTCGGTGTGCCCACCCTCGTGGCCAGCATCCTCGCCGCAGGGCTGGTCGGCGGCGGTGTGGTCGCAGGCACCACGCAGCTGCTCGGCGACCGGGCCGTGATGTCCACAGGATCCACCAACAGCCAGGCGGGCCCTGTCATCGTGAACAACCGGGAAGACGTGAACGCCATCACCGCGGCTGCCGTGAAGGCCACCCCCAGTGTCGTGACCATCAAGGCCTCGAACGGCAGTGAGGGCGGCACGGGCTCCGGGATCATTCTGGACGGCGAAGGCCATGTCCTCACGAACACGCACGTCGTCACCCTCGACGGGACCGCGGCCAACGCCGCGATCGAGGTCCGCATGAGTGACGGCAAGGTCTACAGCGCCAAGATCGTCGGGACGGATCCGCTGTCCGACCTCGCCGTGGTGAAGATCCAGAACGGCTCCGGGCTGGTCCCGGCAGTCCTGGGCGACTCCGGCAAGCTGAACGTTGGGGACACCGCCGTCGCGATCGGCTCGCCCCTTGGCCTCACGGGAACCGTCACCGACGGCATCGTGTCGACGCTGAACCGCACCATCAGTGTTGCCTCGTCCGCCGCGCCCAAGGAGGGCGCGGACGACGCGCAGGGCGGCGACCAGGGCTTCCAGTTCGCCCCGCCGGACGGCGGGCAGGGCCAGAGCACCGCCAACCAGGGCAGCATCTCGATCAACGTGATCCAGACCGATGCCGCCATCAACCCGGGCAACTCGGGCGGCGCCCTGGTCAACACCAAGGGTGAGATCATCGGCGTGAACGTCGCGATCGCCTCCGCCGGCGGCGACTCCGCCAGCAGTGGGAACATCGGCGTTGGCTTCAGCATCCCGATCAATCACGCCAAGCGGGTCGCCCAGGAGATCATCAGCACGGGCAAGGCCACCCACGGCCAGTTCGGCGTGAGCGTGAAGCAGAAGACCGCGAGTTCCTCGGCCTCCGGTTTCTCCGTCGGGGCAGAAGTCGCCACGGTGGAGCCCGGCTCGGCAGCAGACAAGGCCGGCGTCAAGGTCGGCGACGTCGTGACGAAGTTCCAGAACCTCGCGATCAGCGACCCGAACCAGCTGACGGCCGCCGTGCGCGAGCAGCCCGCCGGAGCCTCGGTCAAGGTCACCGTCCTCCGCGACGGCAAGGAACAGCAGCTGGACGTGACCCTCGGCGCGGCCGCCGAGCAATAGGCCAGCACGCCGTTACCATCCGGAGGCCGGGCGGCACCAGGAGGTGCCGTCCGGCCTCCGCCGTGCCGCCGCCTGCCTGCACAGCGCGGTCCTGACATAGGCGTTAACCCAAGCCGTGGCCGCGCTCCCCGATATGGTTAGCTAGGAGCAGCCCGGCACCCCGGGCGTTCCGTGGCCACGACCCCGCCCGGCTGGCTGTCCACCCGCATGGAAGGCTGCTGTAAACACAGTGGAAGAGACATTGAAGATCATCGTGCTGGTCAAGCACGTCCCTGATGCCCAGTTCGACCGGCACCTTACCGGCGAGGGCAACACGACGGACCGCTCCGAGAGCATCCTGTCCGAACTGGATGAGTACGCGCTCGAGGCCGCACTGCAGCTGATCGAAGCCCGCGGCGGGGAAGCGGCCGGCAACAAGGTCATTGCCCTGAGCATGGGTCCTGCCGGTGCTGTCAACGCGGTGAAGAAGTCCCTGCAGATTGGTGCCACCGAAGGCGTCCACCTCAGCGACGACGCGCTGGCCGGGTCCGACGCGGCCGCCACCTCCCTTGCCCTGGCCGCAGCCATCCGCCACCTCGGCGCTGACACCCCGGCAGACCTCATCATCACCGGCATGGCCTCCACCGACGGCGAAACGTCCCTGGTCCCGGCCCAGCTCGCGGAGCGCCTCGACCTCCCGCAGGTCACCTTCGCGTCCTCGCTGGAGCTCGACGGCGGCAAACTCACCGCCCGCCGCGACGGCGACTCGCACGCGGACACGGTCGAGGCCACCCTGCCCGCCCTCGTCTCGGTCACGGACCAGATCAATGACCCCCGCTACCCGAACTTCAAGGGCATCATGGCGGCGAAGAAGAAGACCATCACCACGCTGAGCCTTGCGGACATCGGCGTCGAACCCGCGCAGGTCGGGCGGTCCGGGTCCTGGACCGCCGTCGAATCCGCCGAGGCACGCCCGGCGCGCGCCGCCGGCACCATCATCACCGACGAGGGCGACGCCGGCATCAAGCTGGTCGAGTTCCTGGCCGCCCAGAAGCTGCTCTAAGGGGATCCCCAGACATGGCAAAAGTGCTTGTATTCATTGACAACCCCGGCCCGGCCCTGAAGAAGGCCAGCCTGGAGCTGCTCACCATTGCCCGGTCCCTGGGCGAGCCGGCGGTCGCCTTCAACGGCGAATTGCACGACGACGTCGCGGCGGCGCTGGCGGCCTACGGCGCCCAGACGCTGTACCGGCCCTCCGCGGCGGACCTCGACGACTACCTCGTCGGCCCCAAGGCCTCCTACCTGGCCGCCGCGGTGCAGACCGCCGGCGCCACCGTCGTGCTGACCGAGAATTCGGCGGAGGCCAGGGAAATCGCGGCGCGGCTGGGCATCAAGCTCGGTGCCGGCGTCATCACCGACGTCGTCGCCGTGGACCCCGACGGTACCGCGCACAAGTCCGTGCTGGCCGGTTCCTACACCACCACGGCGAAGGCGTCGACGCCGGTCGCGGTCCTGACCGTGAAATCCAACAGCATCACCCCCGAACCCGCCGTGACCGGCACGGCGCCCGGAACCGTCACCGTGGAGGTGCCGGAGACCGCCGCCGCGGCGTCGGCCAGGATCACGGCCCGATACGAGAAGGCCGCCAGCGGCCGCCCGGACCTCGCCGAGGCGCGGATTGTGGTGGCCGGCGGCCGCGGCGTCGACGGGAACTTCGGCCCCCTGGAGGACCTGGCCGACGCCCTCGGTGCCGCCATCGGCGCCTCCCGCGCCGCCACGGACGCCGGCTGGATCGGCCACGATGCGCAGATCGGCCAGACCGGCAAGACCGTGTCCCCGCAGCTCTACATCTCGGCGGGCATTTCCGGGGCCATCCAGCAGAAGGCCGGCATGCAGACCGCAAAGGTGATCGTGGCCGTGAACAAGGATGCCGAGTCGCCCGTCTTCGAGATCGCGGACTTCGGCATCGTCGGGGACCTCTTCCAGGTCCTGCCGCAGGCCACCGCAGAGATCAAGAAGCGCAAAGGCTGATTCCGTGAACACCTTCGCCACACAGGCGCGCAGCCCGTTCGATCCGGAACACCACCGGATCGAGCGGGTGCTTTGTTTCACCGCGCACCCGGACGACATCGACTTCGGCGCCGCCGGCACGATCGCGGCCTGGACCGCCGCCGGGGTGCAGGTCAGCTACTGCATCATGACCGACGGGGACGCCGGCGGCTTTGATCCGGCACAACGGGATGAGATCGTCCGGCTGCGGAACGAGGAACAACGCCGTGCGGCCGCCCTCGTCGGAGTGACCGACATCCACTACCTGCACGAGCGCGACGGCTACCTTGAGCCCTCGCACGCCGTGATCCGGGACGTGGTGCGGCTGATCCGTCAGCTGCGCCCCGACGTCGTGCTGTCGATGCATCCGGAGCGGAACTGGGACCGGATCCAGAAGAGCCACCCCGACCACCTGGCGGTAGGGGAGGCGGTGACCCGGGCGGTGTATCCGGCGCTGGAGAACCCGTTCGCGTATCCCGAGCTGGACGAGGCGGGGCTGGAGGCGTACAAGCTGCCGTGGCTGTGGCTTTTCGCCGGGCCGGAGGAACGCGAAAACCACGTCGTCGACGTCACCGAACACATCGAGGCCAAACTCGCCGCGATCCACATCCACGTCAGCCAGCACCCCGACATCGAGGCCATGGACCGCACCGTCCGCGGGCTGATGCTCCGGACCGCGGAACGGGGCAGCCTCCCGGCCGGCCGCAGCGCGGAGGCGTTCCACGTCGTAGCAGTCAACGGTTCGGGGACCATCGCCGGGTTCTAGCCTTGCCCCCGGGCCGCCCTCTCCCATAAGCTGGCCTCTGTTTAAATCATATTTAATTGAGGAGGGCAGGCTTTGATGGCGAAGACTGCGCAGCACCCCGTGCTCGTGATCATGGGCGTCTCAGGATCAGGAAAGTCCACCGTGGCCGGCCTGCTGGCCGGCCGGCTGGGCTGGGATTTCGCGGAAGGCGATGACCTGCACCCGGAGTCGAACGTGGCGAAGATGCACGCCGGACAGCCCCTGACCGACGCGGACCGCTGGCCCTGGCTGGAAAGCATCGCCGGGTGGATCCGGCAGCACGCAGACTCCGGCGTCCCCGGCGTCGTCACCTGCTCGGCGCTCAAGAAGCGCTACCGGGACGTCCTGCGCGGTGAAGGCGTCGTGTTCGTGTTCCTCGACGGGAGCAGGGACCGGATCTCGGACCGGCTGGCAGCCCGGCACGGACACTTCATGCCGCCGTCCCTGCTTGAGTCCCAGTTCGAGGCGCTCGAGGCCCCTACGAGCGACGAAAACTTCATCACCCTCAGCGTCAGTTCGGCGCCTGCGGACGAAGCACAGGAAATCATCGACCGGCTCGACCTCCATGCCGGAGACGGTCGGGCCCGCGAGGCCGTCAGGCCGCAGCCGGGCCGACACCAGGCATAGACAGCAAAAGGCCGGGCAGGCCCTGGACCCTCAAGAGGTCCGAGGCCTGCCCGGCCTTGTTCGTGCACTGCTGGAGTTCGTGCGTGGCTAGAGGCCCGACGCTAGGCGCCCAGCGGGGCGGCGGCCACGGTCGGCATGGTCGGCGACGTCGATCCGCCGGTCGGTTCCACTGTGATGCCGAGGGCCGCCGCAGTGCTGATGCCCTTGACGACGGCCGGCTTGGACAACGCCTCCGCGTCCATGAGGCCCTGGGACACCGGGGCCGAGCCGTCCTTGGGAATCAGCCACATCTGGTACACCTTGCCGGCCGGCGGCGGCGGGACGTCGTTCATCTTCACGACAATCGCGTCCTTCGACGGCGAGACGGTCACCGTCGCGGTGCCGCCGCCGGTGACGTTGACAGTCGCCTGCCGAACATCGCCGGCCTGCAGCACCTGGTTCAGCGGATCGTTCTGGTTCGCCACGTAGGCTCCGACGCCGACACCGCCCAGGGCGATGATGGCTGCGGCCGCGACGCCGACGAGCCAATTGCGCATTCCCTGCGGCCGGCGTCGTTCCTCCCGGCGCTGGCGGGCTGCGCCGAGTTCGTCGGTGACCGGGAGCCCGGAGGGCTCCCGGACGGGACGGGCGACGACCGGCGAAACCGCCGGCGGCCGGGACGGCTGGGCGTCCGGCAATGCAGTGGCCTCCTGGCTGGGCAGGGACGCCATGATCCGGTCCAGCAGGCCGGCCGGTGGTTCTTCCTCCGCGGCAAAGCTGGACGCGAGCGTCTCCCGGGCCTGGCGGACGCGGTCGTCGAAGGCGGCGCGTTCGGCCTGCGGAGCCGAGTGGAGGTAACCCTCGATGGCCGCGCGTTCGGCGTCGTCTACAGCGTCCAGGGCATACACCTCGGCGAGGTCTGCCGCACGTCCCGAGGCAAGGTCAGTGGCGATATCGGCGGCAAAGCCGCCGGGGAGGCGGCCGTGGTTCCGTGCGTTCATATCGGTCATCTCAACTCACCCCCAGACAGGTCTTCAGACGGATCAGTCCGTCGCGGATGCGGGACTTGATGGTGGGCACCGCAGCGTTAAGCTTTTCTGCGACTTCCCGGTAGGTGAGGCCGCCGTAGTAGGCAAGCCGCACGGACTCCTGCTGTGTATCGGTCAGGGTCGCCAGGCAACGGACCACGGCCTCGGCCTCAAGCCTGCTGCCGACCTCGTCGGAGACCGAATCGTGGTCGATGTCCTGGCTGCTGGCGCCGTATTTCGCTTCCCGGTCGGTGGAGGACTGGGAGGAGCGGACCTTGTCTACGGCCCTGCGGTGCGAGATGGTCATGAGCCAGGCGAGCGGGCTGCCGGCTTCTGGATTGAACTTGGAGGCGTTCTGCCAGACCTGGAGAAAGACCTCCTGGGTGGTGTCCTCACTGAGTTCCACATCGATCAGTACCCGCCGGGCCATGCCGAATACGCGCCGGGACGTGAGTTCGTAGAACTCGGCGAAGGCGGCCTGGTCACCGGCGGCAATCTGCTCCAGCAGTGCGCCGAGCCGGCGGTTCACATCGGCCGGCGTGCCAGGGGGAGCGGAAGCCTCGGGAATCGGGGCGTTGGGAGTGTCCATCACCTTCAAGCATAAGGTGCCCGCCGCCGATCGCGGGTCAGGATGCGCTGCTGCCGGGGCGTGGTCACCCACAACACGCCGGGCTGGACGTCTATCCACCTGCATGGTTGTCACCTGCCGCTCCTCGCTCCCTTCCCCGTTCCCTGCGCCCGTGGGTGGAACTGGGCTTCAGCAGTGATTCGGGACGGCCGGGCTTCCGGATGGGCCGGGCGGAGGAAAAAGTTGCGGTGCCTACAGCCTGGCGCCGGCAAATCCGTTCTGGCGCCACGCCTCATAGACCGCGATCGAGGCCGCGTTCGCAAGGTTCAGCGAGCGCAGCGCGGGCAGCATCGGCAGCCGGACGCGGGACGTGACGTGGGGGTCGTGTTTGAGTTCCTCGGGAAGCCCCACGGATTCCCGGCCGAACAGCAGCACGTCCCCGGGCCGGTAGCTGATGTCCGTGTAGGACGCCTCGCCGTCGGAGGTGAATGCGAAGACGCGCTCCGGAGCGAGGGCTGCCCAGGCGGCGTCGATGTCCGGGTGGACGGTCACGACGGCGAGGTCGTGGTAGTCCAGGCCGGCCCGGCGCAGCTTCGCGTCCGAAAAATCGAAGCCCAGGGGCTCGACCAGGTGCAGCTCGGCTCCGGTGATGGCGGCCAGCCGGATGGCATTGCCCGTATTGCCGGGGATTTCTGGGGCGTGGAAGAGGATGCGGAACACGGGTCCATCCTAGCGAGCCTGCTAGTGCATCCCGCGCAGCAACCGGGCGAGCACCGGAACGATGACAGTGTTGGGGGCCGGGCCGGAACCCAGGAATTGCTTGAGGCCCCGGGCCAGCCCGGCGGCATTGACCACCTGCACGGTCTCGTGCGCCCCCGAGCGGCGGTGCCGGTCGATCACCGGTTCGTGCAGGTTGCCGTCGGTGCTGTGGACCACGGTCCAGCCGGTGACGTTCAGTTCCGGGAAGATGTCCTGCATGCGGCGCACCACATGGGCCAGCTGGGGCGGTGCGATGGACCGGCCGCCGTGGGTCAGGGCACTGCCGTTCCACGCGTAGGCTCCGGGCGGAAGCAGCATCGAGCCGATGATCGCCATGCGGTAGCCGGACAGCACCACATGGTCGATGTGGCTGTTGTCCGCCGGGGACTGCAGCCCGTTGATGAGCCGTGCGGCCGGGATGGCGGGCAGGATCTGCCGGCTGATGAGCTGCACCGTCCGCATTTCCCGCTGGATCCGGGCCTCGGCCCCGAAGATCCCGCGTTTGCGGGGGATCCCGTGGACCTGTTGGCGGGCCAGGCTCTCCGGGATCAGCGGCACCTCGCCCGTCCCGGCGTACTGCTCGAAGGGCGGGATGTAGACCGGGGCGTCGGAAGCCGTGTTTCGTGGTGTGTTGGGGCGCCGGACATTGGCCGAGGCGCGGCTGCCGGCCGCCGGGGCATCAAAGTGGGCCCCTTCGTCGGCGGCCGGTCCGGCGAAGGCGCCGCGGCCGCTGCCGTAGGACCGGTCGTAGTCGGCCCGGCTCTTGGCATCAATCAGCGTCTCGTAGGCGAGCGTGACGCGCCGGAAGGCCGCCGGGTCGCCACCGTGATCGGGGTGCGCGGTGCGGGCAGCCTTGCGGTAGGCCACTTTGATTTCCTTTTCCGTCGCCGTGACGGGGATCCGGAGGACCTGGTAATGCGAGCTGTTGCCCTGCGTCAAGCAAGAATCCTTTGCCTCGGTGGTGCCAGCCCATCCTGAACGTCCGGCTTGGCCAGTTTAACCGGCATGGGGAAGAACGAGCGTACCGGCACGGAAGGTTCCCGGCGGCTGGCATAATTCAGCGCATGATGATCGCCGTCGCCGTCAACCCGCGGGCATCCCGTGGCCGCGGGCGGCACGCCGGCGACGAAGCCGCAGGGTATTTCCGGGCTGCCGGGGCGGAGGTCCTGGTCCTGTGCGAAGGCTCCTATGACGCGCTGGCACGGGCCGTGGACAAGGTCCTGGCCTCAGGCGTTGACGCCCTCGTGGTGGTGGGCGGCGACGGTATGGTCCACCTCGGCGTCAATGCGCTCGCCGGTTCGGGCCTGCCTTTCGGCACGGTGCCGCTCGGGATTGTCCCCACCGGCACCGGAAACGACATGGCCCGGGCGCTCGGCGTGCCGCTGCACAACCTCCCGGGCGCCTGCGCGGCGGTGCTCGCAGCCCTGGAATCCGGCGGGCGGCTGATCGACGCCGGACGTGCCTCGTCGTCCGGGACGTCCCGCTGGTTTGCCGGTGTGCTGTCCGCCGGTTTCGATGCAGCCGTCAACGAACGGGCCAACACCTGGCGGTGGCCCCGCGGCAAGGCCCGGTACCACGTGGCCATGCTCCGCGAGCTCGCCTCGTTCCGGCCGATCAGCTACACGGTGACGGCCGATGGCGAGTGCTGGCGGCAGGGCGCGATGCTGATTTCGGTCGCCAACGGCCAATCGATCGGCGGCGGCATGAAGGTCACACCGGACGCTGTGCTCGACGACGGCAGCCTGGACCTCTTCATTGTCGGCCCGCTGTCCCGGCCGGGCCTGCTGAAGGTCTTTCCCAAGGTCTTTTCCGGCGGCCACCTCGGGCATCCGGCCGTGCACATCCGGCGGGTCCGCAAGGTCGAGCTGTCCGCGGACTCGGTGGTGGCCTATGCGGACGGGGAGCGGATCGGCCCGTTGCCCCTCACCATCGAGGTGGTTCCCGGGGCGTTGCGGGTCCTGGCTTAGCCTGGGGCGGCAGGGGACCGGCGGCAGCGGGCGCCCCGCGATGCTTTCGCCACGGGAGTCTAGAATCGTGCGGGGGCCCGGGGAGGAAGCGGAACCGGCACAACGACATGGGGGCGGGGCATGGGAAGCAAACGGGAAACCGGCGTCAAGGCAGCGGCCGGGTGGAGTCCCGGTTCCCGCGGCGCCCGCCGTGTCCGGCGCGACCGGCAGGGGAGCCGCGCGTTCCTGGCGCTCGCGGTCACGGCCACGCTGGCCGGCTGCAGCGTCGGCGTTCCGGACCCCACCGCACTGACGGCTGGGCCTGCGGTTCCGGCCCTGGCCACGCCCACCATCACTCCCGGCCACGACGCCGCGGCTGTCGCGGCGCAGGACATGCCCTTCGCCGCCGGCGGCACCCTGGCGGCCGGCGTGCCCGTCCGGCTTTCCGACGGGCTGCGTGACGTGCCGCGGTGGAAGCCCGGCAAGGAAAACGTGGCCGGGACCAGCGAGTACGTCAACGAGGACGGCTGCGTGGTCTCGGCGAAGGTCCGGACCAACCAATCCGCCCTCGCCGTTTCCGGAGACGACAGGGCGTCCACCGAAGCGCTCTTCCAGTACCTGGACGCGAGTATTCTTCCGGCGTACCTGAAACCGGAGACCCTGCGCTGGGGCGGAGAACCCGGCAAGCCCGCTCCGCGCGTCGAGGTTCTCGTGTATACGGGCGGTGCGCCGGCCGGCGCCCGGGCCACGGCCATCTACGCGCGGCTGTTCAGCAGGTCGGGCTCGTCGGTGTACCTGTCCGCCTCGTGCCCCGACACCGCGACGCTGGCCGCCGCGCGGACCGACGCCGAAGCGTGGATTGCCGTCGTTCCGCCGTCCGCCTGAGTCCCCGGCCGGCGCGGTACCGTTCACGACCGCTTTGTGGGGGACAGCCGGTTCAGGGCCAGCGCCCCGACGAGCAGGCCGAAATCGCGCAGGGCCACGTCGGAAAAGCTGCCCAGGAGGATGAGGTTGACGATGATTCCGAGGAGCCAGGCCGCCACGAGCAGTGAGCCGAACCGCGGCTTCAGCGCCACGGCCAGACCGGCGGCGATCTCCACCACGCCGACGCCGTACATAATGGTCTGCGCCGGGAGCGGCACAACATCCGTGACGATGGGCGCCAGATATATGGTCCAGTCGGTGAGCAGGTTGGTGAACTTGTCCAGGCCGAAGATCACCGGCGCGACGGTAAAGACCGTCCGCAGCAGCAGGAACGCCTGCCGCTCGGGAGCCGAAGCCAGCGGTCCGGCCGTGGTGTTCAGGGCTGCAGGGGATTCCATGGCTACTCCTTCTAAAAGTGTATAGCTTGATTTTAGAAGCGCGCCGACAATTAAGCAATGAAACTTGTTTTTAGAGTTAGTCTGATTCCATGATCCGAACCCCCTGGAACCGCAGGATTGCGGCCGTCGCCTCCCTGGGGGACGAGAACCGCCGGAAGCTGTTCGACTTTGTCGCCTCGGCGGGGTGCGCCGTCAGCCGGGACGACGCCGCCGGCGCCCTTGGGCTGCCCCGGAGCACGGCCTCCTTCCAGCTGGACCGGCTGGTGCACGACGGGCTCCTTGCCGTGGAGTTCCGCAAGCTCGGCGGCAGGGGAGGGCCCGGTTCCGGCCGTCCGGCCAAACTGTATCTGGCAGCTGTCCGGGAGGTAGCGGCGTCAGTGCCGGACCGGAACTACGATCTGGCCGCGGAGCTGCTCGCCTCGGCCATCGAGGAGTCAACGGCCGACGGCGGTAGCGCGCGCGACGCGCTCGTGCGCACCGCCTACGCGCGCGGGGAGGCATCCGCCCGGGCCGCGGTCGGGGCAGCGGGGCCGGCGGATTCCGGGACAACAGCCGGGGGAGCCGCTTTCGCCGGATTCCTCACCGCCGAGGGTTACCGTCCCGAGGACGACGGCGCGGGCGGAATGGTCCTGCTCAACTGCCCCTTCCACCGGATCGCCGAAGGCCACACCGACGTCGTCTGCGCCATGAACGGTGGGTATCTGGCCGGGGCCGCGGCAGGCTGCGGCTTCGACCCGGACCGGGTCCAGGCTCTTGCCATCAAAGACCTCCGCGTTCAGGGAACTGCACAGCCGGCGCAGTGCTGCGCCCGGATAATGCCCCAGGAACCCAGAGCCTAGGCGGCAATGCGTGCCGTGGCTGCCGCCGCGGGCCTGGGCTGCCCGTTCCGGCCGGTCAGCAGCACGCCGGCGATCACGAGGATGCCGCCCGCGACCTGCGCCAGGGTGAGCGGCGTCCCCAGTGCCACGGTGATGACCGCCGTGAACACAACGATCAGGTTGAGGTAGTTCCCGGCCGTTCCCGGCGGGGTGGTCTTCAGGGCGATATTCCAGAACAGGTAGGCGCCCAGGGACGGAAAGACGACGATGTAGGCCAGCGACCAGGCTTCGGACGGTGTCTCCGGAAGCCGAACATCCAGGGCGAGGGCGAAGGGTGCCAGCGTTAACGTCGCCATCGCCACCTGCACGGCGGTGGCCGTGATGGCGGGGACACCCAGCCTGCGGGCGATGATCGTGTAGAGGCCCCAGACGATGACCGCGCCGATCATCATGACTTCGCCAAGGTTGAGGGAAAAACTCAGGGCACGCTGCAGCTCGCCGCGGGTCAGCACCAGCAGCACGCCGAGCAGGCCGAGGCAGATGCCGAGCCAGCCCAGCCGTGTCGTCCTCTCGCCGAGCAGCAAAATGGCCATCACAACGATCAGGGCCGGGTTGGCCGCGGTGATCAGGGCGGCGTTCACGGCGGAGGTATGGCCGAGCGCCCCGTACAGCAGGAGCGTGTAACCGCTCATGCCGAGCACGCTCAGCAGCAGAAGCACCGGCCAGCGGCGCAGGACCGCGCGCCAGTCGGGTTTCTCCACGAAGTGGGCGAGGAGCAGCAGCGGCACCGCGGCCAGCGTCCAGCGCCAGAACGTCAGGTCCAGGGCGGTCATCGAGGCGACGGCGGCCTGGCCGACAACGAAATTCCCGGACCAGAACAGGGTGGCCAGGACCAGGTACAGGGACGCTTTCACCGCTTGAATCTACACCAGTGCCGTGATGTGGCCGCGGGTAGAATTGCCCTGTGCCCGTCTACCTTGATCATGCTGCCACCACCACCCTCGCCCCGGAGGCCCTGGCCGCGCTGACCCGCGAATTGGCCCGGACCGGCAACCCGTCCTCACTGCACGGATCCGGCCGCCGCGCCCGGCGCGCCGTCGAGGACGCCCGCGAGGTGCTGGCGGCCGCAGCCGGGGCGCATCCCTCCGAGGTCATCTTTACCTCGGGCGGGACCGAAGCCGATAACCTCGCCGTCAAGGGCCTGTACTGGAACCGGCGCGCGGGAAACCCGGCCCGCACCCGCATCCTGTGCTCCGCCGTCGAGCACCACGCCGTGCTGGACACCGTCGAATGGCTCGAGCGGCACGAGGGTGCCGAGGCCTGCTGGCTGCCGGTGGATGCGGACGGCGTCGTGGACCTGGCGGTGCTGGCGGCGGAGCTCTCCCGGGACCCGGCGTCAATCGCCCTGGTCACGGTGATGTGGGCCAACAACGAGGTCGGCACCATCCAGCCCATCGCGGAGATTGTTGACATGGCGCACCGGGCCGGCGTCCCGGTCCACTCCGATGCGGTCCAGGCGTTCGGTTCGGTGCCCGTGGATTTCCGGGCCAGCGGACTCGACGCCATGTCCATCTCCGGGCACAAGATCGGCGGCCCGGTCGGCGTCGGAGCACTCCTGCTGGGCCGCGCGGTGAAACTGACCCCGGTCCAGCACGGCGGGGGACAGGAACGGGACGTCCGCTCCGGAACCCTCGATACCGCCTCCATCGCAGCGTTCGCCGCGGCGGCCGAAGCCGTCACGGCGACACTTCCGGAGGAAGCGGCGCGCCTCGCCGCGCTCCGGGACCGGCTGATCGACGGCGTCCTGGCAGCCGTGCCCGACGCGGTGCTGCGCGGTGCTCCCGGCGCGGGACGGCTGCCGGGCAACGCCCACTTCACCTTCCCCGGCTGCGAAGGCGATTCGCTGCTCTTCCTGCTGGATCTGGCCGGGGTGGAATCCTCCACCGGATCGGCCTGCACCGCGGGGGTTCCGCGGCCG
Source organism: Pseudarthrobacter sp. PvP090 (assembly GCF_040547365.1). NCBI lineage: Bacteria > Bacillati > Actinomycetota > Actinomycetes > Micrococcales > Micrococcaceae > Pseudarthrobacter > Pseudarthrobacter sp. PvP090. Next base: position 58,485 of record NZ_JBEPPO010000014.1, on the reverse strand, counting down.
TCCCATGTGCTGCTGGCGATGGGACTGGACGAGGACACCGCCCGGGGCGCCCAGCGCTTCAGCCTGGGGCATTCCTCCACCGGGTCCGACGTCGATGCGCTGCTGGCTGCCCTGCCCGGCGCCTTTGCCCGCGCGCGCCAGGCCGGCATGGCCGGGCACGAGTCCAGCATCCAGACCGCAGGAACCGTCGCCCGGCAAGTCGTCCGCCAATCCACGGAATCCAGCTAGGCGCCTTCCGGCTTCAGGCTTCACGCCTCCGGCAGGAGCCGGTCAAGCGGGACGCCGGGGTCGGCGAGAACATCGGGGCCCACGGCGGTTTTCGCGGAAATGAGTTGCTTGATGATCTTTTGGGGCTTGGCGGACCGGGGCCAGTTCACACTCATTCCCGCTGTGACCCGGCCGTCGCGCTGCCAGAAGGCGAGGAACTTCTTCGCCTCGAGCGAACCTCGGATCGTGGGCGGACCGGAGACGAGTGTCGGGAAGCCGGAGAACTCCATGCTGACGTCGAACTGGTCGGTGTAGAAGTAGGGGACCGTGTCCAGTGCCGCATCCAGGCCAAGCATGGCCCTGGCCGCCACCTTGCCGCCGTTGAGGGCATTGGACCAGTGCTCGCTGCGGTGGTGCTCCCCGGTGAAGGGATGCAGGGCGTTGGCGACGTCCCCGGCGGCATAGATTCGGGGCGCGGACGTCCGCAGCGAGGCGTCCGTGAGGATGCCGTTCTGAAGTGCGATGCCCGCCGCTTCCGCCAGCGACACCTCGGGGACCACTCCCACAGCGATGATCACAAGGTCCGCGGGCAGGACTTCCCCGGCATCCGTGACCACGCCGGTGACCCGGCCCGACTGCCCCCTGATCCCGGCGGCCGAGGCGGGGAGCCGGAACCGGACGCCGTTCGCCTCGTGCAGCGAACGGAAAAATCCGCCCAGCTCGGGCCCGATTGCCGCGCCCAGCGGCACCTCCTCCAGCCCCAGGAGGGTGACGGAGTTTCCATAGGCGCTCGCAGCCGCGGCCACCTCCATCCCGATCCACCCCGAACCGATCATCACCACGTTCCGGCCGCCGCCGGCCAGGCCCGCGCGCAGACGACGGCTGTCGTCCACAGTGCGGAAGGTGCTGACCCCCTCCAAATCGGCGCCCGGCAGCGGAATGCGCCGGGGACGTGCCCCGGTGGCCAGCAGCAGGGCGGCGTAGCCCAGCCTCTGTCCGTCCCGGAGGCTCATGCTGCGGGCGGCCTGATCAATCCCCGTGACGGTGGCGCCCAGCCGCAGATCGACCCCGTTCTCCGCGTACCAGCTGGCCGGAACCACGGGCAGGGCGTCGTCTTCGGCCTTGGCCAGCAGGTATTCCTTGGACAGCGGCGGGCGCAGATAGGGATGGTGCCGCTCCTCCGCCAGCAGGATCACCGGCCCGCCATGGCCTTCCGCGCGGAGGGTCCTGGCGGCGGTGGCGCCGGCGAGGCCGCCGCCCACGATCACGAAGTTCCCGGAGGCCATGATGTGCTCGATTCCTGCGGCCGCCCGCACAACCGGGGCCGCATGTCGCGGGAAATACATCTAAAACCGTTATTTTTGACTTTAGAAGCGCGGCGTCGGGCCGTCAAGGCCTTTTTGGGCTGGGATTCGGCGTGGCGATAGACTGGAGCGTCAGGCATTGTGCTAGTTCTGCGTCCAGCAGCCGCCGGTGCCGGCACCTACCCCGAACCCCAAAGAAAGTCAGTATGCGAGTTCTTGCAGCCATGAGCGGCGGCGTCGATTCCGCCGTTGCCGCAGCCCGCGCCGTCGAGGCGGGACACGACGTCGTCGGCGTCCACCTCGCGCTGTCCCGGATGCCCGGCACCCTGCGCACCGGCAGCCGCGGCTGCTGCACCATCGAGGACTCCCGCGACGCCTGGCGGGCCTGCGACGTGCTGGGAATTCCCTACTACGTCTGGGACTTCTCGGAGCGCTTCAAAGAGGACGTGGTCCAGGACTTCATCGACGAATATGCCGCGGGACGCACCCCCAACCCCTGCATGCGCTGCAACGAACGGATCAAGTTCGCCGCGCTGCTGGAGAAGGCGATCGCCCTGGGGTTCGACGCCGTCTGCACCGGCCACTACGCCAAGGTGATCAACGATGCCGAGGGCAATCCCGAACTGCACCGCGCCGCGGACTGGGCCAAAGACCAGAGCTACGTTCTCGGCGTGCTCACGCATGAACAGCTCAAGCACTCCATGTTCCCGCTCGCGGACACACCGTCCAAGGCCGAGGTCCGCGCCGAAGCGGAACGCCGCGGGCTTTCGGTGGCCAACAAGCCGGACAGCCATGACATCTGCTTCATCCCGGACGGCGACACCGCAGGCTGGCTGGCCGAGAAAATCGAGATGACCACCGGCGACATCGTGGACGAGTCCGGTGCGAAGGTCGGCGAGCACCCCGGCGCCAACGCGTTCACGGTCGGCCAGCGCCGCGGGCTGAAGCTCGGCACCCCGGCCGCCGACGGCAAGCCCCGCTTCGTCCTGGAAATCCGGCCGAAGGAGAACAAGGTTGTTGTCGGTCCGGGGGCGCTCCTGGCTATCGACGAGATCCGCGGCATCAAGGTCTCCTGGGCCGGGCTGCCGATCGCCGAAGTGGCCACCGGCGAGGAATTCGACTGCTACGCCCAGGTCCGCGCCCACGGCGACCCCGTGCCCGCCACGGCGCGGATGGAACGCCGGCCCGCGGAGGGCGGGAGCCTCGTGGTCACCCTCATGGAGCCGCTGCGGGGCGTGGCCCCGGGCCAGACCGTGGTGCTGTACCAGGGCAGCCGTGTGCTGGGCCAGGCCACCATCGACGCGGCGCGTTCGCTGCAGCGGGCCGCGCTCTAGGCCACCGAGGGTATCGGACGACCCCGCCGGGGGCCGTCCCGGCGCCGCCGTAAAGCCGCACACCGCGCCGGTGTGCGGCTTTTTTGCGCCCGGTTTTTCGGGTCCGGCTTCCGCTCCGGCCCGCACCCGGCAACAGCAGCCTGCACCGCACCCTGCACCTGCCGAAGCTCACCGGGAATTCCTGAAGATAATGATGAGATCAGCCCGTTCGTGTAAATTTTGTGTCTCATCTCACAAGATGTAACGATTCACCTGTTGATCGTCTGGTTGAATCAGTGCATCAGGACAGTGTTTTGCCCCCGAGTCGTGACCAACATCCATTCCGGGCAACGCACTAGTACTCATCGAACAGAAAGTTCACAGATGGCAATGAACAAAAAGGCCCTGCAGAGCGCCATCGCGCTCGCCGGGGTATCCGCCTTCGCACTGACTGCCTGCACCGGCCCCTCCGGTGGCGGAACGGCGACCGGCAGCGCGGCCGGCGGAGGCACCATTACGTACGGCACGACCGACAAGGTCGTTACCCTCGACCCGGCCGGCTCCTACGACGCCGGCTCCTTTATGGTGATGAACCAGATTTACCCGTTCCTGCTCAACTCGAAGCCCGGCACCGCAGACTCCACTCCCGACATTGCCGAGTCCGCCTCCTTCACCAGCCCCACCGAGTACACCGTCAAGCTTAAGCCCGGCCTGAAGTTCGCCAACGGCCACGCGCTGACGTCCTCCGACGTGAAGTTCTCCATCGACCGCGTCGTCAGCATCGCGGATGAAAACGGTCCGGCCTCCCTCCTCGGCAACCTCGATTCGGTCACGGTCAAGGACGACACCACCGTGGTCTTCACGCTCAAGGCCGGCAACGACCAGGTCTTCCCGGGCGTCCTCGCCGCCAACTCGGGCCCGATCATCGACGAAGAGGTTTTCCCGGCGGACAAGCTGATGTCCGACGACGAAATCGTCAAGGGCAAACCGTTCGCCGGCCCCTACACGATCGAGAGCTACAAGAAGAACGAACTCGTCGGCCTCAAGGTCAACCCGGACTACCAGGGCCTGCTCGGCAAGCCGGCCAACGGCGGCGCCACGATCAAGTACTACGCCGACTCCAACAACCTCAAGCTGGATGTCCAGCAGGGCAACATCGACGTCGCGGGCCGCAGCCTGACGGCGACCGACGCCGCTGACCTGGAGAAGGATTCCAAGGTCAAGGTCTACAAGGGCCCGGGTGGCGAGCTGCGCTACATCGTCTTCAACTTCGACACCATGCCGTTCGGCGCCAAGGCAGCCGACGCCGATCCCGCGAAGGCGCTTGCCGTCCGCCAGGCCATGGCCAACGTCGTCGACCGCGACGCGATCGCCAGCCAGGTCTACAAGGGCACCTACCTGCCGGCCTACTCCGTCGTTCCCGACGGCTTCGTCGGCGCCATCCAGCCGCTGAAGGAAATGTACGGCGACGGCAGCGGCAAGCCGAGCCTCGACAAGGCTAAGAAGGCCTTCGAAGACGCCGGTGTCACCGCCCCGGTCACTATCAAGCTCCAGTACAACCCGGACCACTACGGCAAGTCCTCGGGCGACGAATACGCCATGATCAAGGAACAGCTCGAGAAGTCCGGCCTGTTCACGGTTGAACTGCAGTCCACCGAGTGGGTCACCTACTCCAAGGACCGCACGGCGGATGCCTACCCCGTCTACCAGCTCGGCTGGTTCCCGGACTACTCAGATGCCGACAACTACCTCACGCCGTTCTTCGTCCCGGGCAACTTCCTGGGTAACCACTACGAGAACCCCACCGTCACGGAGCTGATCGGCAAGCAGCTGACCACGGTTGACAAGGCGGAGCGCGAAAAGGTCATCGGCGAGGCCCAGACGGCCGTCGCCAAGGACCTGTCCACGCTGCCGCTGCTGCAGGGCGCCCAGCTTATGGTCGCCGGCAAGGACGTCAAGGGTGTCGACCAGACCCTGGACGCTTCCTTCAAGACCCGTCTTGGTGTTATCTCCAAGTAGGTCACATTCCCCATCCGGTTCTGACCAGCCAACGAGGCGGGGCGCCCACACGGTGCCCCGCCTTTGGTGCTGATACAGGACAACAGATTCGGCAGCCCACGAGGCTCCCGGAACACACATTTAGGTACCAATGACAACACTTATCGAGGCACCGCCGACCGACGGCGAAGGCCTTCTGCCGATAAAGAAAAAAACGTCCGGCGGGGGACTGGGCCGCTACATCCTGATCAGGTTCTTCCTGATCTTCCCGACGATCCTGATCCTCGTCACCATGGTGTTTTTCCTGATGCGGACAACCGGTGACCCCATTACCGCAGCCCTGGGCGGCCGGCTTCCGCCGGAACAGCTCCAGGAGCGGATCGCCGCAGCCGGCTACGACCGGCCCATCTTTGTGCAGTACTTCGAGTACCTGGCCCAGCTCATCACCGGCAACTTCGGCACCACCCTGTCCGACAACCGCCCGGTCGCGGAGATGCTCGCCACCTACGGCGCAGCCACCCTGGAGCTGACCATCAACGCCCTGCTCGTGGCCCTGGTCGTGGGCATCCCGCTGGGCCTGATCTCCGCGCACCGGCGAGACAAGGGCCCGGACGCCGGACTGCGCATCTTCGCGATCCTCTGCTACGCCACACCGGTCTTCTTTTCCGGGCTGCTCTTCAAGCTGACGTTCTCCGTCTGGCTGGGCTGGCTCCCGGTCGCCGGACGGGCGACGCCCGCCAATGAGCTGGCACTGACCGCGCTCGAGTCGCCGACCGGCATTTACTGGCTCGACGCCATCCGCAGCGGCAATATGACCGCACTCGCCGACGTTATCGCGCACGCCATCCTGCCCGCCTTGGCCCTTGGCCTGCTGACCGCCGGCATCTTCCTGCGCCTGGTCCGGACCAACGTGATCGGCACCCTCGGCAAGGACTATGTCGAAGCCGGCCGCTCACGCGGTGTCAGCGAATACCGCCTCGTCACCAAGCACGCCTACAAGCCGGCCCTCATTCCCATCATCACCGTGATGGGTCTGCAGATCGCCGTGCTGCTGGGCGGCGCGGTCCTGACCGAAACCACGTTCGAATGGAAGGGCCTCGGCTTCCAGCTCGCGACCTACCTGACGGCCCGCGACTTCGTGGCTGTCCAGGGCATCGTGGTCCTCCTCGCAGTGATCGTGGCCGTGACCAACTTCTTCGTGGACATTCTCGCCGCGCTGATCGACCCCCGCGTGAGGTACTGATATGAGCACCACTGCCGTTATTGAACCCATCAAAGACCCGCGGGGACCGTGGTTCCGGCGCCTGCCGGTCATCTCGCACTTCAACAAGAGCGTCGGCCTGCAGCGGGGCATGCTCGTGGCGGGACTCGTCCTCACCACGGTCTTCCTGCTGACGGCGATTTTCGCGCCGCTGATCGCGCCCTTCGGCTTCTCCCAGATTTCCGACGCCGACGGCAACTTCCCGGCGCAGCAGGCACCCGGCGGAAAGCACCTCTGGGGCACCACCGTCGGCAGCTACGATGTCTTCTCCCGCGTTGTCTGGGGGGCGCAGACCGCCGTCCTGGTGATTATTGTGGCCGTGGTCATGTCGATCTTCATCGGCGTGATCCTGGGCCTGGTCAGCGGCTACATTGGCGGCTGGCTCGACCGGACCCTCGTCGTCATTGCCGACGCCATCTACGCCTTCCCGCCGCTGCTTGTGGCCATCGTCATGGCGATCGCCATCAGCGGCGGCAGGTCCAGCCTCTGGGGCGGCATCCTCGCGGCGGCGATTTCGATCACTGTCGTCTTCATCCCGCAGTACTTCCGCGTCATCCGGGCCGAGACCATCCGGCTCAAGGCGGAACCCTTCGTGGAATCCGCCAAGGTGGTGGGCGCCTCCAACCTCCGGATCATGCGCCTCCACGTTTTCAAGAACGCCACCCGCACGCTGCCGCTGATTTTCACGCTCAACGCCTCCGAGGCCATCCTGACCCTCGCCGGCCTGGGCTTCCTGGGCTTCGGCATCGAGCCGACGTCGGCCGCGGAGTGGGGCTTCGACCTCAACAAGGCCCTGGCGGACACCACGTCCGGCATCTGGTGGACAGGCGTGTTCCCGGGCCTCGCGATGGTGCTCACCGTCCTGGGCCTGACGCTGGTCGGCGAGAGCATCAACGACCTCAACGACCCCCGCCTGCGGGGCCGCAAGAAGGCTGCCTCCGGCAAGGGCGGACCGGATTCCACCACCGGCGGCCAGGCTGCACTCGAAGCAGAAGTGAGAAGTTCATGACCATCAACATCGACAAGCCCGGCACGGGCGCCGGCCCGGTCCTCGACATCGACCACCTCAAGGTCACCTTCGCCACCGACGCCGGCGATGTGTACGCCGTCAAGGACGTCAGCCTCCAGGTCAACCCTGGCGAGGTCGTGGCGATCGTGGGCGAATCGGGCTCCGGCAAGACCGTCACCGCGAAGACCATCCTGGGCCTGCTCCCGGAGACCGCCATCAGCTCCGGAGCGGTGCTGATCAACGGCAACAACGTCATCAGCGTCAGCCCGGCGAAGCTGCGCGAGATCCGGGGCCGCGACGTGGCCATGGTCTTCCAGGAACCGTCCACCGCCCTCAACCCCGTCTTTACGGTCGGCTGGCAGATTGCCGAAGGCATCCGCTCCCATGCCGGCCACGGGGGAGGTGCACGGGTCAGCGCCAAGGAAGCCAAAACGCGCGCCATTGAAGCGCTCCGCAAGGTGGGCATCCCGGACCCGGAAACCCGGGTCAACTACTACCCGCACCAGTTCTCCGGCGGACAGAAACAGCGCGTGGTCATCGCCGCCGCGCTGGCCCTGAACCCCGGGCTCATCGTCGCCGACGAGCCCACCACCGCGCTGGACGTCACCGTGCAGGCGGAAATCCTCGAGCTCCTGCGGGACCTCCGGGACCAGTACGGCACCTCGATCGTGCTCATCACCCACAACATGGGGGTGGTGGCTGACCTCGCCGACCGCGTCGTGGTGATGTACCAGGGCGACGTCGTCGAGGAGGCGCCCTCGCGGGTGCTCTTCGCCGAGCCGAAGCAGGACTACACCAGAAAGCTCCTGGCCGCGGTCCCGCACCTGGGCAGGAACTCCGCCTCCGAAGGCATGACCCAGCGGGCGCACCAGGGCGGCAAGGTGCTCGTCGAGGCCAAGAACCTGACCATCGAGTACCCCGGCCGGCTGGGAACCCCCGCCTTCAAGGCGGTGGACGGGGTCAACTTCACCCTGTCCGAGGGCGAGGTCTTCGGCCTGGTGGGGGAGTCCGGGTCCGGCAAGACAACGATCGGGCGGGCCATCGCGGGCCTGAACCGCACCACCGGCGGCAGCCTGAACGTGCTGGGCTACGAAATGCTGAACCTGAAGGAGCGCACCTTCAAACCCCTGCGCAAGGAGATCGGGTTCGTGTTCCAGGATCCGGCCGCATCCTTCAATCCGCAGCTGACCATCGGGGACTGCATCGCCGAACCCCTGATCATCCACACCAAACCGACGCCGGCCCAGGCCAGGCAACGGACCCGGGAGCTGCTGGAAGCCGTGCAGCTGCCGGCCGCCTACGCCGACCGGTTCCCGCATGAGCTCTCCGGCGGCCAGCGGCAGCGTGCCTCCCTGGCCCGGGCGCTGATCCTGAACCCGAAGCTGCTCATCGCCGACGAGCCGACCTCGGCCCTGGACGTGTCGGTGCAGGCCGTGGTGCTGGAACTGTTCAAGGACATCCAGGCCGAATTCGGCTTTGCCGCCCTGTTCATCAGCCACGACCTCGCCGTGGTGGACATCCTGTCCCACTGGGTGGGCGTGCTCTACAAGGGAAAGATGGTGGAGCAGGGGCTGGGGAACCAGGTCATGGGCAATCCGCAGCACGCGTACACAAAGAAGCTGATCGCGTCCCTTCCGGTTCCGGATCCGGACGAGCAGGCCCGGCGCCGGGCGGAATTCCGCGCCGTGCTTCACGGCTAAGCCGCGCCGGCAGCAGCACCATGGGACATGCCCGCCGTTCGCAGTGAACGGCGGGCATGTCCCTTGTGCTTCAACGGCCGGGGCACCCACGGCAGAGGCACCCGACGGCGTACGGGACGCTCGTGCGGCAGGCCCTCCGCCGGCGCTTAACAGCAGAAGTGATTAGCGCCGGTGCCCCTAGACTGGGTCAATGACCGAGCAGAACCAGACTCATCCCGACGCCGAATCCTATGACCCCGGAGCCAGCTCGCTGGCCGGTCAGGTGGATCCTGCGGTGATGGCGGAGCTGTTGTCGATCCGCTCCAGCATCGACAACATCGATGCCACCCTCGTCTACCTTCTGGCCGAGCGTTTCAAGGCCACGCAGAAGGTCGGATTCCTGAAGGCAACCCACAAGCTGCCCGCCGGGGACCCCGGCCGGGAGACGGCGCAGATCGCGCGGCTGCGGCGGCTCGCTGCGGAAGCCCACCTGGATCCGGCGTTCGCCGAAAAGTTCCTGAACTTCATCATCGGCGAGGTCATCCGGCACCACGAGGCCATTGCCGAGGACCACGAGGCTTCGCTGGCCGCCGATGGCCAGGCTGCGGAGGCGGCGCGCTCCGGGTCCGCCCGCCACGTCCCCGGGGCGGCCGGCCCGGCCGTTTCCGCCTCCGCCTAGCCGTGGCCGCAGCATTGTCCGCGGAGCCGGACCAGGTCACCGCCACCGCCCTGGGCACCTGGCCCGGCGAAGACCCGGCCGAGGCCGCGCGGATCATCCGCGGCGAGCTCGGCAGCCCGCACCTGCCCTTCCTGGCCGAGCTTCCTGACCGGGGCGTCGGCTCCGACGCGCTGGGCCGGACAGCCTCCCTGCTGGTGGACCTGTCCGTGGACGTCCAGCCTTACGGCTGGCGGATCGTCGACCGGCCCGGCAAGGACTTCCGGCGGGCGCGGTCCGCCCTGTCCACCGACATCAACATCCTCGCCGACGTGATCGGCGCCGAGGACACCCCGGCGCAGGACATCAAGGTCCAGCTCCGCGGCCCGCTCAGCCTCGCCGCGGGCCTGCACCTGCACAACGGGGAACGGGCTCTTATTGACCACGGGGCCCGGCGGGACCTTGCGGCCTCGCTGGCGGCCGGCGCCGGCGGCTACCTCAGCCGGGTGGCTGCGGCTGCCCCCGGCGCCCGGATCGTCGTCCAGATCGACGAGCCGGAAATCGCGTCGGTGCTGGCCGGGACCATTCCCACCTCCAGCGGCTACCGGACCCTGCGATCCGTGCCGGGCAGGGAAGCGACCGACGCCTGGCAGCTGGTCATCGATGCACTGCGGGCGGCCGGCGCCGCCGAGGTTGTTGTCTGCGTCCCGGAAGTCGAGGCGCCCTTTGACCGGATCCTGGCGGCCGGGGCTGACGGGATTGCCGTGCCGCTGCGGTCCCTGACGTCCCGCCAGTGGGAGCAGCTCGCCGGCGCCGTGGAGGCGGGCAAACGGCTGTGGGCCGGCGCCCTGGACGTCGCCAACCCCGCCGCGGCGCTGCCGCGCGTGGCCGACGTCGTGGAAACCGTCTGGCGGCCGTGGCGCCAGCTGGGCCTGCCGGCGTCGACCCTGGGCAGCCTGCGGGTGACGCCCTCGGACGGGCTGGCCCGGTATTCGCCGTCGTCCGCGACGGCGGTGCTGACGCGGCTGACGCAGGTGGCCGACGGACTCAACCAGCTCGCGCTCGGCTAGCGCCGGGACGCAGGGCCGGCGCGCGGCACCGTCAGCTGCGGCCCTCCCAGCGGTCCGGCCTGGCGTGGTCCGGAAGGTAGCCCGGGGCCGCCACGCCGCCGGGATACGGTTCCAGCCGGTAGTCGAAATGCCCGGCGTAGACCAGGACCAGCCCGAGCTGCGGCTGGATCACCTTCACCTGGATCCGGTGCTTCCCGGCCGGGCCCTCCTCCGGGGCCCACCACTGCTCGGCGTAGGCTTTGGCATCGAGGGCGCCGGGGAGGGGGATCCGCAGCGGTCCGAGGAACAGCCGTGACGCCTCCGAAACCCCGCGCAGCCGGCCTCCGGCGGTGACCCCCAGGTTAAGGTCCGTGACGAGCCGCCGGTACCGCCCGACGTAGTCCACCAGCCCGTGCCGGCTGCCTGAATCATCGAAGCTCGTCGTGTCGTGGAACAGTCGGGTGATGCCGGGGAAAAAGATCTCCCGCCGGGCCGTGAGGCTGGAACGGCCGAACGGGTCCAGATGGGCATGGTTCTCGATCCGGAACCGGATGCCTTCCCCATATTCCGGGAAGAAGGACTCCTCCCCGCTGGCAAGGCGCAGCAGGGGACGGAGCCACCTCTGCCGGCAGCCGACCACCTCGAACACACCCTCGCCGACGCCGTAGTGGCCCGAACCGGGCGCGAGCGAGAAGTACTCCTGCAGCTCCGGCTGCAGCCGGGCAAAGTCAGTACCGAGGGCGCGCTGGTAGATCGGGGTGCTCACAGAATCCTCCTGGGGTTCCTGGCCGGTTGATGTGTTCCTGTCCACAGCATGCGGGACGGACGGGGGTTTGTCACAGCCGGCAAGCCGCTGTGCTGCAGCGTGGATGGGCGGCCCGGGTGCCTGCGGCGCCATGCCGGGGCGCCGCCGAATACGACAAAGCCATTTCAATAGGGGAATATATACATATGAAGGCACGCATTCTGGTAGTGGACGATGACGAGGCGCTGGCCGAGATGATCGGTATTGTGCTGCGCAATGACGGGTTTGAGCCCGTCTTCTGCGCTGACGGCGGGCAGGCGCTGGAAGTTTTCCGCGCCGCCAAACCGGACCTCGTGCTGCTCGACCTCATGCTCCCGGGCATTGACGGGATTGAAGTCTGCCGCCAGATCCGGGCCGAGTCCGACGTGCCGATCGTCATGCTCACCGCCAAGGCGGACACCTCGGACGTGGTCCGCGGACTGGAGTCCGGGGCCGACGACTACGTCCCCAAGCCCTTCAAGCCGGCCGAACTCGTCGCCCGCGTCCGGGCCCGGCTCCGGCCCGGTGACCAGAAGGCGCCCGAAACGCTGCGCATCGCCGACGTCACGATCGACGTCGCGGGGCACCTCGTCAGCCGCGGTACCGAACGCATCTCTCTGACGCCGCTGGAATTCGACCTGCTGGTCGCCCTGGCACGCAAGCCCTGGCAGGTCTTCACCCGGGAACTCCTCCTGGAACAGGTCTGGGGCTACCGTCACGCCGCCGACACGCGGCTGGTCAATGTCCACGTCCAGCGGCTGAGGTCCAAGATTGAACGCGACCCGGAAGCCCCCGAAGTTGTATTGACGGTCCGCGGTGTCGGCTACAAAGCAGGTTCCTGAACCGCAGGACGGCCGCCCCGGAGCCGGTCCGGAGGACGTCGCCCGCACCTCAGTTGACCTCCACGAACCGGGCTTCACGGTGACCTCTTCCGGTGCCACGGACGGCGGTAAGCCCGGAGCCCTTGCATCCGGGCCCGCCGGCGTCGAAAGCGGCGCCGCTGCCATTGGCACAACCGAAACCGGCAGCGCCGGACGCGCCACGGCGCCGGCCGTCCGCCGTCCCGACGGTCTCGCTGCCCGCTGGCACTCTGTGCGCTTCCGCACCAGGCTCTGGGTGAAGCGTGCCCGGATTGTGGGCGTTCGGGTGGCGCGGCTGGTCAGTATCGGCGCTTCGCGCCTGCTTCCGGGCATCCGCTACCTGCTGCGCTCGCTGCACCGCAAGTGGCGGCGGTCGCTGCAGTTCCGGACCGTCCTGACGACCCTCATGCTTGCGATCGCGTCCTTCGCCGTTGTCGGGGCGTACCTGTCCAACCAGATCGCCAACCACCTCTTCCAGGAGCGGCTCGTCCAGGCCGAGTCGGAGACGCGCTACAACGTCAAGCAGGTCCAGGACACGTTCGACGGCGCCCAGGTCACCGACCAGTCCAGCGTCATCACGCTCGTCTATGACACCCTGAACGCCGTCGAGGGCCGCGGCTCCGTGATCCAGCGGCGGTACGTCTTCGAGGCGATGCCCGAACAAACCAAACCCCGCAACCGCTGGGTCGAATCGCGGGCGTCGGACCAGCTCACGATCAGCGTCATTCCGACCGAACTGCGCAAGGCCGTGCAGGATTCAGGCAAGGAGCAGTTCTGGGCCTCCACGGAGTTCCCCGTGGGCACCGAGGACCGCCCCGGAATCGCCGTCGGCAACAAGGTCACCTTCAACGGCACGGTCTACGAGCTGTACCTGATTTACGACCTCAACACGGCCCAAAAGACTCTCGCCGAAATCCAGAACGTCCTCCTGGCCGGCGGCGCGGTGCTCGCGCTCCTCATCGGCGCCGTGGCCTGGTACGTGACCCGCAACGTCGTCAGCCCCGTCAGCCATGCCGCGCTCGTCTCCGAGAAGCTCGCCGCAGGGCAGCTGCAGGAACGCATGGTGGTCAAGGGGGAGGACGAGGTGGCCCGGCTCGGAGCATCCTTCAACCACATGGCCGCCAGCCTCCAGGAGCAGATCACCCAGCTGGCCACGCTGTCCCAGATGCAGCAGCGGTTCGTCTCCGACGTTTCGCACGAACTGCGCACCCCGCTCACAACCGTGCGGATGGCCGCCGAAGTTCTCTACGACGCGCGCGAGGACTTCGACCCCATCAACAAGCGCTCCGCGGAGCTGCTCTACAACCAGGTGGAGCGCTTCCAGTCCCTGCTGGCCGACCTGCTGGAGATCTCCCGATTCGACGCCGGCGTGGCCACGCTCGACGCCGAACCGGGCGACATCGTCCAGCTCGTTTCGCATGTCATGGAGGGCGTGGCCCCCGTGGCGGCCGAGTACGGCTCCGAGGTCACCCTCAACGCTCCCGAAGGCAGCATCATCGTGGAGATGGACGACCGCCGGATCGACCGGATCCTGCGCAACCTGGTCCTGAACGCCCTTGAGCACGGCGAGGGCCGTCCGGTGAACATCTCCGTGGCCGCCAGCGACGACGCTGTGGCCGTCGCTGTCCGGGACCATGGCATCGGCATGACCCCCGCGGAAGCGGCCCGCGTCTTCGACCGGTTCTGGCGTGCCGATCCGGCCAGGGCGCGCACGACGGGGGGCAGCGGGCTCGGGCTGTCCATCGCCGCCGAGGACACGAAACTTCACAACGGCTGGCTCCAGGCATGGGGGCGGAAAGGCGGCGGAGCCAACTTCCGCCTCACGCTCGCGCTGCGCCGGGGCGAGACCATCACCAAGTCGCCTCTGCAGCTGGAGCCGGTCGACGTCGGACTCCAGGGTGCAGGCAGCGAACGGACCATGTTGCTGTTGGACCATTCGCCGGTGCCGCGCGCCGGCAGCGGGAACCAGGCCGCCGGGGGCGGGGCTGGCATCCGGACGCGCGACGGCGCGGCCGGTTCCGGGGCCGCCGTCCCCGGAATTGCCGAAACGGGCAGGACGGACGGATCATGAACGGTTCCCCGCGGAAGGCCACCCGCGCGGCGGCCGCGCTGCTGGCAGTGCTGCTGTTCGTGCTGACGTCGTGCGCCCAGATCCCCCGCTCGGGTCCGGTGGGCAAGAGCACTGACGAGAGCGCCGGAAACCCCAAGAATGCCCCGGTGTTCTTCCCGTCCGCGCCCCGCGGGGGGGCCGGGCCGGAAGCCGTGATCGAGGACTTCTACCTCGCCGGCAGCGGCTACGAGGACGACTACGCGGTGGCACGCCAGTACCTGACCCAGGCCTCGTCGGTGACCTGGAGGCCGGACCAACGGGTCCTCGTCTTCCGCGCAGCGCGGGTTGTGCCGACCGGCGTCGAAAACGTCTTCAACTATGAACTGGACGTGTCCTACGCCGTGGACGCGGACGGGGTGGCGACCCAGCTGCCGGAAGGCACCAAGGAGAACATCCCCGCCACCCTGACCCAGGTGGACGGTGAATGGCGGATTGCGGAACTCCCGGACGGTACCGCGATCCCGGAGGAGACATTTAAGGTCATCTACGGCGCCTACCCGATCTATTTCTATGACCCGACGTTCACATACGCGGTGCCCGATGTCCGGTGGTTCATCAAGAAGAAGACCGTCAAGGCCATGACCAGCGCCCTGCTGGGCGGTCCGGCCCCGTATCTCAAGGGCGCCGTTGTCAGCGCCTTCCCCTCAGGCATCAAGCTGGCCCGCGAGTCGGTGCCGGTTGTTTCCGGCGCCGCCCAGGTGGACCTTACGGCGAAGGACCTCGTGGAGGCGTCCAATGAGGACCGGCTGCGGATGCAGACCCAGCTTGCCCTGACTTTCCGCAGCCAGCCCGACGTCATCAACGTGGAGCTCCGGGCCAACCAGGACTTGGTGCGCGTGGAGGACAACGGTTCGGTCCTCCCGCCGATCCGCGACAAGAACGTCCCGGCCCGTCAGATCGCCGTGAGCAACAACGATCTGGTCCGGTATGAGAACAACCGGATCTCGCCGCTTCCGGACATCCAGCCTGTCTCGGCCCTGGCCCCCCGGGCCCCGGCGGAGTCTCCCGTCTCGCAGTCCGCGGCCTTTCTCAACGCCGGCCGCGGCACGCTGTACTCCATCGTGCCCGGCCAGCCCGCCAGGGCGCTGAGCACCCGCGCCACCCTGACCCGCCCGTCCTTCGACCGGTACGACTGGGTCTGGACGGCGGGGCCAGGGGCCAACGGTGCCACGGAAATGATCGCGCACCGCCCCGTCGGTGTGGCGGAGGGCTCTGCCGTGCCCGCAGTGACGCTCTCTCCGGCCTGGCTCGCGGGACGGTCCGTCAAGGAGTTCCGGGTCTCCCGGGAGGGCACCCGTGCCCTCATCCTCACGGAGCAGAACGGCAAGACCAAAGTCCAGGTCGCGGGCATTGTCCGTGCCGCGGATGGCACGCCCAAAGACCTCACCGTGCCGATGACCCTGCTGGCGACGAACGACCCGGACCAGGGTGTCTGGGTGAATGACACGACAGTGGCCGTGATGAACAGCTCCGCGAGCGAATCCGTTACTCCCGAGCTGCTGTCCCTCACGTCGTCCCAGCCGCAGCAGCTCGCCCCGTGGCCGGGACTGACCGCGCTCAGCGCCGGAAACGGCGGCGAGGAGATCTACGCCCAGTCCGCGGAAGGGATCTTCCAGCGGCTCGGCAACGGCTGGTCGCCGCAACTCAAGGGACCGATCGATCCGTCCTATCCCGGCTAGGAATCCAGGGCCTCCGGGATCAGGCGGGAGACTTTTGCACATGGCGTGCCACGGCCCTGTCGCTACCTGCCGGGCGGGCGGAACCTAGGCTCTGTGAAGACCTCCACAGCAGCTCGTGACCGCGACGGCCAGCCGGGCGCCGTTCCCGCCGCCGCTGCCGGCACCGGAGCGGCGCGTCGAACCCGCTCGGCGGTGGACCCTGATCTGGCTCCGGCGGCAACGGCCGTGGCGAGACACCGCGGTGACTACCGCCAGCCACTGGCGCGGCTGGCGAACGGGGTGGCAGATGCAGCGGCCGAAGTGCTGGCACTCGCGGCGCCGGTGGACTGCGTCTGCTGCGGCGCCGAGGACCTGGCGCTCTGCGGTAGCTGCGAACTGAAGGTCCGGCGGTTGATGCGCAGGCCGTTCCGGGCAGAAGCCCAGGCACCGGCCCTGATGGACGTGGACGGCTCCGTGCTCCTGCCGGTCGTGGCTACCGGCGCGTACCGGGAGGAGTTGGCGCTGGCGGTCCTGTCCTTCAAGAGACACGGCCAGGGACAGCTGGCCGGGGTGCTGTCGAACGGCCTGGCGCGGGCTATCCGGGCCGCTGCCGGAGACGAGCCGGGGCTGCTGCTCGTCCCCGTGCCAACCAGCAGCAGAGCCTATCTGAGACGGGGCTTCAGCCCGGTCCACGTGCTGCTGGGCAGGATACGGCGGACCCGGGCCCTGCGAGGCGAACCGTTCACCGTGTTCATCACGGTGAATGCCCTCCGGAGGACCGGGCTGCCGGGCAAGGTCTCCCGGCTGGGGGCCGCAGCCGCGAACCGCCTCCAGGGACTCCCGGGTGCACCCGGCGGACAAAAGGGCCTGGGCCGCGGGGACCGCGCACAGCGGGTGAAGGGGTCCATGCGGATCCGCCGCGGGCTGTTCGCCCCGGCGGTGACCGGGCGGCCGTGCATCATCGTTGACGACGTGCTCACCACCGGGGCCACCGTGGCCGAGGCGGCCCGGGCCCTGCGTGCGGCCGGTGGCGTGGTGAGGGGCGCCGTCGTCGTAGCTGCGACACGCCCGCCCGGCACCCCCGACTTCGGCGCCGCGGACCCCGCGGCGGCAGGGGAACGGCCGGGTCAAGGAAAAAAATAAACCAAAAAAGGATGAATAAGAGGGGGCTATGAACTAACGTCGAAGATGGGTACCAAGAATAGATGTACCTGTCGATAGCGGCTCGGAAAGGGGCTCGACTGTCAGTCAGATCAGCCCCGGGAAGTGCCGCCGTCGTGTCACCGAAGTCATTTGGAGGGCACCATGGAGTTCATGATCAGCGGACGTAATTTGACGGTCTCCGACCGGTTCCGCGAGTACGCCGACGAGAAGATCTCGAAGATCGCGTCGCTGGGAGACAAGGTCCAGAGGGTGGACGCGAAGGTTTCCAAGGAGACCAAGGCCCGGCAGACCGACGAGATGCTCACGGTTGAGCTGACCGTCCTGGGGCGGGGGCCCGTGATTCGTGCCGAAGCCAGCGCCGCGGACAAGTTTGCCGCGTTCGACCTCGCCTATAACAAGCTTCTTGAACGCCTGCGCCGGGCGAAGGACCGCAAGAAGGTCCACCACGGCAGGCACACCCCCAAGTCCGTCACCGAGGCGACGGCGGCCCTCGCGCCTGCGAGCACCAGCGAGCCCATTTACGTGGAGGCGAACCACTGGCTGGAGCCCAAAGAAGCCCCCGCCGAGAAGTCGCCTTATGAGGTCGAGAACGATATCCCGGCCGGAGACTCGCCCGTGCTGATCCGCCGGAAGGTTTTCCCCGCAGCATCCATCACGCTCGACGATGCGGTCGACAACATGGAACTCGTGGGTCACGACTTCTACCTGTTCGTCGACAAGGAAACCAAGGCGCCCTCGGTCGTATACCGCCGCGATGGGTGGACGTACGGCGTGATCTCCCTCGACCAGACCTGCGAGCCGGGTGAGGCCGCGCTGGAGGAGAAGATCCTCGCGTACCGTTCCGAGGATGAGCCGGCCAGCGCATAAGCTGGTGCTGACCATCCAACGAAGGGACTGACGTGCAGGAATTGCTGAGCCTCCAGCAGGCCCGGCGGATCGCACTGGCAGCCCAGGGATTGGACAAGGTACGGCCCGCCGGACCCGTGACTGCACGGGCGGTGGGCCGTACGTTTGCCCGGCTCCAGCTGGTCCAGATCGACTCCGTCAATGTACTGTCCCGGAGCCATTACCTGCCGTTCTTTTCCCGTCTGGGGAACTACGACCGCGCCATCCTGGATCGGATGGCGGGGCACCACCCGCGCCGCATGATGGAGTACTGGGCCCACGAGGCCAGCTTCATCCGTCCCGACCATTTCCAGGACCTGCGCCTGTGGCAAAGCCGCAAATGGGTGGGAGCGCACTCCATGGATCCCGAGCTGCGGAGCGGTGTCGCCGCCCGGGTGCTTGAGGCGCTCGCCGCCGGCCGGCCGATGACCGCTGCCGAACTCACCGCACGCCTGGGCCACGTGGAGGACCGGCAACAGGACAACTGGGGCTGGAACTGGAACGTCGTGAAGCGGGTACTGGAGCACCTCTTCGAAGCGGGCCTCATCTCGGCCGCCTCCCGCACCGACTCCTTTGAACGGCGCTACACGCTCACCGCCAAGGTCCTGCCGGGCCGGCCGGACCTGGATCCCGACGCCGCAGCAGCCCCGGCCGCCGGGCCGGACCAGGAGGCTGCGCTGGTCCGCCTGATCGATGCCGCCGCCCGGGCCCACGGGATCGGCACGCTGCGGTGCTTTGCTGATTACTTCCGGACGCCCCTGCGTGCGTCCGCCGTCGCCGTCGAACACCTCGCCGGGGCCGGCAGGCTGCTGCCCGTCACAGTGTCCGGTTGGAACAAGCCCGCCTACCGGCACGTCGAGGCGAAACTCCCGCGCACGGCCACCGGGCGGGCGCTGCTGAGCCCTTTCGACTCGCTGGTCTTCGAGCGGCGGCGCCTTGAGGCCCTGTTCGGTTTCCACTACCGCATCGAGATCTACACCCCGGAGCCGAAGCGCCGCTTCGGCTACTACGTGCTGCCGTTCCTGCTGCGCGACGGGATCGTGGCCCGCGTCGACCTCAAAGCCGACCGGGCCAACGGCCTCCTGCTGGCCAGGGCTGCCCACGCGGAGCCCGGCGCTCCCGCCGACACCGCCGTCGAACTCGCCGCGGAACTGCAGCTCATGGCAGAGTGGTTGGAACTGGACAGGGTTGTCGTCTCCCCCCAAGGGGACCTGGCGCCGGCGCTTGCGGACGCTGTGTCCGTGGCAGGAGGCGGTGTATCCGCTCAGAGGGAACAGGCGTAACCGGCCCTGCGTCTCTCCCGTAGACTAAACACGCCAGAATTCGGCAGCTTGAGACTGGGAGCAACTTCACGTGGCATCACTTATCGAAAAACTTCTCCGCACGGGTGACAAAAAAACCCTGAGGCAACTGCGGAACTATGCCGATTCCATTAATGCCCTTGAAAGCTCCTTCCAGACCTTCACCGACGCCGAACTGCGCGAGGAGACCGACCGTCTCCGCGCACGCCACGTCGACGGTGAGAAGCTCGATGACCTCCTGCCGGAGGCGTTCGCCGCCGTGCGCGAAGCTTCCTCCCGCACCCTGGGTATGCGGCACTTCGACGTGCAGCTGATGGGCGGCGCCGCCCTGCACCTGGGCAACATCGCCGAAATGAAGACCGGTGAAGGCAAGACCCTCGTCGCGACCGCCCCGGCCTACCTCAACGCCCTCGCCGGCAACGGTGTGCACGTCATCACCGTGAACGACTACCTGGCCGAATACCAGTCCGACCTCATGGGCCGCGTGTACCGGTTCCTGGGCCTGACCAGCGGCTGCATCCTGTCCAACCAGGACCCCGCTGTGCGCCGCGAGCAATACGCCGCGGATATCACCTACGGCACCAACAACGAATTCGGCTTCGACTACCTGCGCGACAACATGGCGTGGGACAAGTCCGAGCTCGTCCAGCGCGGCCACCACTTCGCCATCGTCGATGAGGTGGACTCCATCCTCATTGACGAGGCACGGACCCCGCTCATCATCTCCGGCCCCGCACAGGGCGACACGAACCGCTGGTACAGCGAGTTCGCCAAGGTCGTCACCCGGCTTAAGCCGGAAGAGGACTATGAGGTGGACGAAAAGAAGCGCACCGTCGGTGTGCTGGAGGGCGGCATCGAAAAGGTCGAGGACTACCTCGGCATCCACAATCTGTACGAGTCCGCCAACACCCCCCTGATCGGTTTCCTTAACAACGCCATCAAGGCCAAGGAACTCTTCAAGCGGGACAAAGACTACGTCATCCTCGACGGCGAGGTGCTGATCGTTGACGAGCACACCGGCCGTATCCTCGCCGGCCGGCGCTATAACGAAGGCATGCACCAGGCGATCGAGGCCAAGGAAGGCGTCGAGATCAAGGCCGAGAACCAGACGCTCGCCACGGTCACGCTGCAGAACTACTTCCGCATGTACGACAAGCTCGCTGGCATGACCGGTACCGCCGAGACAGAAGCCGCCGAGTTTATGAGCACCTACAAGCTCGGCGTCGTCGCGATCCCCACCAACCGGGACATGACGCGCATCGACCAGGCCGACCTCGTGTACAAAAACGAGGCCGTGAAGTTCGACGCCGTCGTCAAGGACATCGTCGAACGGCACGCCAAGGGCCAGCCGGTCCTCGTGGGCACCACCAGCGTCGAAAAGAGCGAATACCTCTCCAGGCTGCTGGCCAAGGAAGGCGTCCGGCACGAGGTCCTCAACGCGAAGAACCACGCCCGTGAAGCCGCCATTGTGGCCCAGGCCGGCCGCAAGGGCGCCGTGACCGTGGCGACCAACATGGCCGGCCGCGGTACCGACATCATGCTCGGCGGGAACGCCGAGTTCACCGCCGTCGCCGAACTCGCCAAGCGCGGCCTGGACCCGGAGGAAAACTCCGAAGAGTACGAAGCCGCCTGGCCTGCAGCCTTCGAGGCGGCCAAGCAGTCGGTCAAGGAGGAGCACGAGGACGTCCTCAGCCTCGGCGGACTCTATGTGCTGGGCACCGAACGGCACGAATCACGCCGCATCGACAACCAGCTCCGCGGCCGTTCCGGACGCCAGGGCGACCCCGGTGAGTCCCGGTTCTACCTGTCACTCACCGACGACCTGATGCGCCTGTTCAACTCCGGCGCGGCGGAACGGCTGATGAACAGCTCGGTGCCCGACGACGTCGCGCTCGAATCCAAGCTCGTCTCGCGCGCCATCGCCTCGGCCCAGGGCCAGGTCGAAGGCCGCAACGCCGAACAGCGGAAGAACGTCCTGAAGTACGACGACGTCCTGAACCGCCAGCGCGAGGCCATCTACGGCGACCGCCGCCGCATCCTCGAGGGCGATGACCTCCACGAAAAGGTCCAGTTCTTCCTGGAAGACACGATCAACTCGTTCATCGAGGCAGCCACCGCGGAGGGTACCGGCGACGACTGGGACTTCAACCTGCTGTGGTCCAACCTCAAGACCCTCTATCCCGTGAGCGTCACCCCGCGCGACCTCATCGACGAGGCCGGCGGAAAGTCGCGGATCACCGTGGACTTCCTCCGGGAGGAGATCCTCTCCGATGCGCGCCTGGTCTACCAGGCACGCGAGGAAGCCATCGGCCATGAGAGCATGCGCGAGCTCGAACGCCGCGTCGTCCTGTCGGTGATCGGCCGCAAATGGCAGGAACACCTTTACGAGATGGACTACCTGAAAGAAGGCATCGGCCTGCGCGCGATGGCCCAGCGCGATCCCCTGGTGGAATACCAGCGCGAGGGCTTCATCATGTTCCAGGCCATGATGGAGGCCATCCGGGAGGAGAGCGTCGGCTTCCTGTTCAACCTTGAGGTCGAGGTGACCCCCGCCGAGGACGTCGTCGTGGCGGACGCCGCGGGCCAGCACACCGAACACCACGAGCCGCAGATCCGGGCTGCCGGGCTGGAAGCTCCCGAAAAGCCGGCCCAGCTGCAGTACACGGCACCCGGCGAGGACGGTTCGGCCCAGACGCGCGTCGAGGCCAAAGCCTCCGGGCGCTCCGGCAACCCGGCCAAGGCCGCGGCGCAGGAGTCACCGCGCCGCGCGAACAAGAAGAAGCGGCGCTAACCCGGTACCAGGCTGACCCGCAGGAGCCGCCGAACGGCGAAGCGACGAATGAGGACCGGAGCACGCTCCGGTCCTCATTCGTCGCTTCGCCCTCCTTTCGTCGGTTCCGCAGGTCAGACCCCGGCGGGTTTCCACAGACAACGTGCGATGGCTGTCAACCGATTTCCAGCACGGTGACCCGCCACGCCAGCCTGCTCCGTTCAAGCCTTAAGGCGACCGCACGGACTCGCAGTTCCTCGACCACGACGGCGCTGGCTTCATAGACGTCTGCCGAGACCCGGCACGCCCGGACCGATCGGACGGACGGGTTGCGATGCAGACGCCCGGCCGTCGGCGACGCTCCGCACGGCACCCTGCGGGTTAGCGCGGCCCGGTGCTGCAAGGCCGCCAAGCAGCGTTCGTCGAGCCGCCGGGCGAGCTGCTGCACCGGCCGGGTGCCGGCCAGCACCTCGATGGCTGCCTGAACCGTGCTCCGGGAGATTGCGCAGATCTCCCGGTCCTCGTTGGCCACTTGCAGCGGCGGCGCCGGAACGGAAGGACCGGATGCGAGGGTGTCCGCGGTGGCGCCTCCCGCGACCAGACGCAGCGGCGTGGGCGTGGATGCGGGGATTTTACGGGCTTCCGTGGCGGGGCGGGGCATGGTGCTCATCATGCTTCCTTTGCTGTTGGACTGGCGGTTTAACGACTGTTGTGCGGTCTCTTTGCGTTGCTTGTTGGTTCGGGGGAGCCGTGGGCGGCGCGGGGCCGCGGCGTTGGTGCCGGATTCAGTGCCCTTGAGGAAGCCGGAGCACCTGGCCCGGCCGCAAGAAGTTGGGGTTCTCGCCGATAACGTCCCTGTTCGCCTGGTAGATCCGGGGCCAGTCGAGGGCGATGTCGACGTCGGAGGCGAAGGGCCCCAGGCGGGCCGCCGACAGGCTCCACAGTGAGTCTCCGGAGCGGACTGTCACCTCCGTGGATTGGTCTCCGGGCTGCGGGAGACGCAGCTGGCGCCCCGCCAGCGGGCCAGGTTCGATGGCCGGGCTGAGTGGCCGCCACTGGGGATGGGTGACGGCCGGAGCGCCGGGCTGCGGCGCCGGTTCGGGGGCCGGCATGACGGAGGGCGGCGCAGTTCCGGGCCCGCCCGGGACCGCCGTCGGCATCCACGCGGCGGATGCTGCCGGCGCACCACCGCCGGAGGAAGCAGGGAACGCGGGCAGGGGAGAAGCTGTGGCCAGCGGTGCGGTGACCAGCTGGAATCCGACCACGGCCAAGGCAAGCCGGCGCATAAAGGCGGGGGCGAACTTTCCGGCTGCCGAGGCGGCGCGGGAGTTCCCGTGACCATCGAGGAGTGCGGCCGCGACGGCAATGGCAAAGGACATGGCCCACCAGACGATCACTATAAGGCCGGCTGTGTTGGCCGCAACGCCAAGCTGGTCCTCGAACCCGAGGGATGGGTGGCCTGCCGGGGAGGACCGCCACCGCTGGACGACGCTGCCGCCGCTTGCGGCGAGGAAGAATCCGAGTAGCAGAATGACGGCGGCCATGGCCGCGTCGGCGGGGAACACACGCCGCTGCCTGGACTGTGGGATTTCTGATGCACTCATGGTCTGCCCGCCTTACCTGGGAGTTTTTGTGAATTGATATCCTTTGGTGCTGTTTGATGTATTTAGATACAGTTTGATCCTCTAGGGTCCTGTTTGTCTAGATTTGATTCAAGAAGGCGTTGTTGACCGTTATGCCCGGGCACGCCTACGCTGACGCCATGCGATGGGATGCCCTCTTTGACGATCTCGAGACACAAATGGCTGCCAGCGAGCGGCTGGAGCTCGACGCGGAAATCGCGGAGCGGACCCGATCGGAGTCGGCAGCGGTGGAACTCGCGGACCGCCTTCGCGGCTCGCTGGGGCTACTGATTGTGGTCGAGCTGGCGTCTGGCTCGACGTTTGAAGGGTTCTTGAGCCACGCCGGAAGCCAGGCGCTAGTGCTGGATGAACCACGGCACCAGGTGCTGATTCCCTATGCCTCGGCGGTCCGCTACCTCGGGCTCTCGCGGCACGCCGTATCCGAGCCGTCCCGGGTCCGGCAAAGACTCGGCCTGGCCAGCGCCCTGCGCGGGCTGGCACGGGACCGCACCGGCCTCGCCGTGCTGACGTCCGGCGGCTCAGCGGGAGAAACTATGCTTCACGGGGTGATTGACAGGGTTGGCCGTGACTACCTTGACTTGGCGGTCACCGGGGAAGGCGAGGACCGCCGGGCGGCCAATGTCCGGCAGGTGGCGACTATCCCTCTTGCCGCGCTGGCCGGAATCAGGTCGGCGCGGACTCCAGGTTACGAGGCACTATGAAGGTGCATACACTGCTGCACACGACGGACGCCAGGCTCAGCGGGTCTTGGACTTGGCCTCTTCGATCATCCGGCTGGCCTCCGCGTACCGCTCCTCGATGTACTGCTCGAGCATCTTCTCCTCGACGCGCCACTGGCCCCTTCCGCCCACCTGAATGGCTTTGAGCTCACCGCTGCGCACTAGCGCGTAGGCAGCCGGGGCGTTGATCTGGAGCTGCTCTGCGACGTCGGCAAGGGTCAGGAATCGGGGCATGACTCCATTTTGCCACCGATGGCTTCGTCTGAGGCCGATATCCACAGTTTGCACTTCTTTGTGCCGGCGTCTTCCCGTCAGGGCGCGAAGGCGCAACAATGATGGTGCCCGGGCCAGCGCCGGGCGGCGACTACAGGGGGAGCGGGCGCATGAGCGGGAGCACGGTGGCCGGCGGGGCGCGGCTGAAGAAACCATCATGGAAGGATCCCAGGCTCCTCATCGGCATTTTGCTTGTCCTTGCCTCCGTCGCAGGAGTCATCTCCCTGGTGGGCGCCGCGGACCGGACGGCCGAGGCCTACACCGCGCGGGAGGCGATCGCCGTGGGTGAAATGCTGACCGCGGATAAGCTGAACCGCGTCAAGGTGCGACTGGGCGATGTCGAGCAGCAGTATCTGACGCCGGCAGCCGGCGTGCCGGACGGGCTCATCGCCGTTCAGAGGATCGGCAAGGACCAACTGTTGCCGCGCGAGAGCTTCGGGCCGGTCGATGGCCTGGACCGGAAGCCCGTAGCGGTCACCGTCGATGAGGCCCTGCCGCCACAGGCTGTTGCCGGGTCGCGCGTGGACGTCTGGGTTGCCCTGCCCGACGCCCGGAACGGGTTCGCTCAGCCGACCCTGCTCCTGCCGGGCGCTGAAATCGCCCAGGTCACACCGGGCACTACGGCGTTGGGGTCCGCCAGATCCACCATCGTGATGGTGCTGGTGACGGACGACCAGATGCCCTATCTGCTGGGAGCACAGGCCAATAAGGCTAAGATCTCCGTGGTCTGGAACCCCGCGGGCACGGGCCGATGAGCATCCCGGTGGTCACGGTCGGAGACTCGCGCGAGGACCTGGTCGGCAGGCTGGAACGTCTGCATGGGCCCGTGTCTGTCGTCAGGCGGTGCAGCGAACTGGCGGAATTGCTGGCGGCGTGCCAGGGCGGCCTGGCCCGGGCCGCGGTCGTGGCGCAGGGCAGCGAGGAGCTGACTGCGTCGCTGGTCGACCGGCTGTCGGCCGTCGGTGTGGCCGTCCTGGCCCTGACGGACAGTCCGGAGGAAAGGGCCCGGCTGCAAGGGATCGGCGTCGACGCCGAAACCACCGGGGTCGACGCCGCCGCCCTCGCGGGACGTATCACGGGGGCTGTGGCACTCCTGGCCGCAGCGGACCCGCGGCCCCGGAGAGGAACCGGTCCCGGAATGGCCGACGCCGACGCCGGCCCGGCGCCCGGTCCCGCCGGCGGCGCCGCGGTGGGACCGGAGGGATCCGGCGCCGGGCAGATCATTGCGGTGTGGGGCCCGGCCGGGTCGCCGGGCCGGACCCTGCTGGCGGCCAACATGGCGGCAGAGCTGGCAGCTGAGGGAAAGTCGGTGTTGCTGGTGGACGCCGACAGTTACGGTGCCAGCGTCGCGGCCATGCTGGGACTCCTGGACGAGGCGGCAGGTCTCGCGCAGGCCTGCCGCCTGGCGGATCAGGGCCTGCTCGACGCCAAAGCTCTCCTGCGGATTGCGGCCCCCGTGGTGACCAGGGCGGGAACCTTCCGTGTGCTGACCGGAATCACCCGGGCGGACCGCTGGACCGAACTTCGCGCCGCCGCGCTGTCCCTGGTAATGGCCCAGGCCCGGCAGGTCGTGGACGTGGCCGTCATTGATACGGGTTTCTGCCTGGAGAGCGACGAAGAACTGAGTTTCGACACGATGGCGCCGCGCCGGAACGCCGCGACGCTGAGGAGCCTGGAACTGGCGGACACGGTGTTCGCTGTCGGTGCAGCTGACTCGATCGGTGTCCCGCGGCTGGTCCGGGGCCTGGCCGACCTTGAATCGGCCGTCCCGCATGCGTCCCCGCGCGTGGTTCTGAATAAGGTCCGCCAGTCCGCGGTGGGACGATCCCCGGAGCGGCAACTCCGCGACGCGTGGGAGCGGTTCGGCCCGACGGCCCCGTTGTCGGCGTTCCTCCCGGCCGACCCGGTCGCGAGCGATGCGGCCCTGCTCTCGGGGTCGCTGCTGCTGGAGGCGGCGCCTGACTCCCCGCTCCGGAAAGGCATCGCCGCCCTGGTTTGTGCACCTGTCCAGCGAAACCGCGGATCCTCTGTATTTTCTTCCACAGCGAAGCGTCGGCTAAAGGGCTAGGCTCGCCATGAGGGCCGCAACGAAGCGGCCATGAACTTTCTTGATGGAGGCGTTTGTCGATGTCGTCTGGGTCCAGCGTGGAGGATCAACCCGTTTCGATCGGTGCCGGAGAAGGCTACCTGCGGGACTACTATGAGCACCTCGCCGGGGAGGACGCCCGGGCGTATCCCGGGGAGTTGCTCGCGGCGCGGGCCCAGATGCACCGGCAAACGGCGGCGCACCGGTTCCCGGGCAACGCCAACATCACGATCTCCGACGAAGCTGACCGCAGCGTCGTCTACATCGTCACCGACGATATGCCTTTCCTCGTTGACTCGGTCAACGCCGAGCTGGTCCGGCAGCACGCCCCCATCCGCCTTGTGATGCATCCGCTGTTCGTCGTGACCCGCAACCGGGAGAGCGGTGAACTTGTCCGGGTCGCACGCGTCCCCTCGCACCTGGGCATCTCCAGCGGCGACACGGCAGCGATGCCCAACCTGTCGCACCTGATCGCCCAGGGCGACAACGCCTCCCACATGGAGTCCTGGATCGCCGTCGAAATCGACCCCGTCGATGACGCGAAGCGCGCGGCGCTGATTGAGGGCATCGGCCGCGTGCTCGCCGACGTGCGTGCGGCCGTCGAGGACTGGCCGAAGATGCGGCACCGGGCCATCCAGATTGCCGAGGACCTGGACAAGCTCGCCAACCCGGCGCAGATCGCCGAACTCCGCCAGGCCCAGGAACTGCTGCGCTGGCTGGAC
Organism: Pseudarthrobacter sp. PvP090; assembly: GCF_040547365.1. Taxonomy (NCBI): domain Bacteria; kingdom Bacillati; phylum Actinomycetota; class Actinomycetes; order Micrococcales; family Micrococcaceae; genus Pseudarthrobacter; species Pseudarthrobacter sp. PvP090. The sequence goes on along the minus strand of NZ_JBEPPO010000014.1, from coordinate 31,035 downwards.
GACGGGAACTTCACCTTCCTCGGCTACCGCGAATACGACCTCAGGAACGAATCCGGCGAGGACGTCCTGGAACCCCGGGAGGAGAGCGGGCTGGGACTGCTGCGCGGCAGTGCAGACACACCTCACCAGATCCAGCACCTCACGGAGACCGGCCGCAAGAAGGCACGCGAAAAGCGCGCGCTGGTCATCACCAAGGCCAACTCACGCTCCACCGTGCACCGCTCGGCCTATCTGGACTACATCGGCGTCAAGAGCTTCGATGCCGCCGGCAACGTCAACGGCGAACGACGCTTTATCGGACTCTTCGCCACCACCGCCTACGCCGGATCCGTGCGTGACATCCCGGTGGTCAGGGAGAAGGTCGCCGCGGTCCTGCGGGACGCCGGCTTCCCGCCCGATTCGCACTCCGGCAAGGACCTGCTGGGCATCCTCGAAACCTACCCCCGCGACGAGCTCTTCCAGATCGAAATCCCCGACCTGGCCGCCATTGCCACCGGCATCCAGCGGCTCCAGGAACGCCGCCGGACCCGGCTGTTCCTGCGGCCGGACATCTACGGCCGCTTTATGTCCGCCCTCGTCTACCTGCCGCGTGACCGGTACACCACCAACGTGCGCCTGCGCATCGAGCAGGAACTGCGCGAGACCTTCGACGCCGTGTCCATCGACTACGAGGCGCGGATGACCGAATCCGCCCTGGCGCGGCTCTTCTTCCGGATCCGGCTTCCGAAGAACGCCGACGTCGGAAACGTCAACACCGATGATCTCGAAAAGCGGCTGGTCCGCGCGGCGCGCTCGTGGAGCGAGGGCATCGCCGAGGTCCTGCATGCACGCGCCGACGGCGCCGGCGGCATCAAGGAAAACCGCGCCAAGGAGCTCGCCTCCGTCTGGGCCGAGGCCTTCCCGGCGAGCTACCGCGTCGACTACGAGGTGGAGGATGCCCTTGAGGACATCGCCCGCTTCGAGAAGTACGGTGCCGTCGCCGCCCGGGCCGGGGAAGCCGTCAAGGAACTTCCCGGGGTCCACGTCTACCTCCCCGACGGCGCCGGCGCGACGCTTGAAGAGGACGCCCGCGTCAAGCTCTACATGCTTGAGCCCAAGAGCCTGAGCCAGATCCTGCCCTACTTCCACAACCTGGGCCTGGAAGTCCTGGACGAGCGCCCGTTCGAGATCGAAACCGCCGACCACCGGGACTTCTTCCTCTACGACCTCGGCCTGAAATACCCGTCCGGGGTGGACCCGCTCAAGACCGGGCAGCTACTCGCGGACTCCTTCGGGGCCGCGGTGTCCGGTGCGGTGGAATCGGACAGCTTCGACCGGCTGGTGCTGCGCGAGGGAATGCACTGGCGCCAGGTCGTCGTGCTGCGCGCCTATGCCAAGTACATGCGGCAGATGGGCAACACCAACTCCTACGGCTTCCTGGCCGACACCCTGCTGGCCAACCCCGATGTCAACCGAGGGCTCAGTGCCCTGTTCGAAGCCCGCTTCGATCCCTCGCTGGACGGGGAAGCGCGCCGGATCAGGCAGGAAGACGTCCTCACCGGACTGGACGCCGCGATCGAACAGGTCGCGACCCTCGACGCCGACCGGGTGCTGCGGACCTTCAAGAACCTGATCCTGGCGACGCTGCGGACCAACTACTACCAGAACAAACCGCACCTGAGTTTCAAGCTGAATCCGTCCGCCATGGAGGGCCTGCCGTTCCCGAGGCCCATGTTCGAGATCTGGGTCTACTCGCCCCGGGTCGAGGGGGTGCACCTGCGCTTCGGCAAGGTCGCCCGCGGCGGGCTTCGCTGGTCGGACCGGCGCGAGGACTTCCGCACGGAGATCCTCGGCCTGGTCAAGGCCCAGACGGTCAAGAACGCCGTGATCGTGCCCACCGGGGCCAAGGGCGGGTTCTACGCCAAGCAGCTCCCGGACCCGGCGGCAGACCGCAGCGCATGGATGGCGGAGGGCGTCGAAAGCTACAAAACTTTCATCCGCGGACTCCTGGACGTCACCGACAACCTCGTCACAACGCCGGAGGGCGAGCAGCTCGTGCCGCCGGCCGACGTCGTACGGCACGACGACGCCGATTCCTACCTCGTCGTCGCGGCCGACAAGGGAACGGCTTCGTTCTCCGACGTCGCCAACGGCCTCGCCGCGGAATACGGGTTCTGGCTCGGCGACGCCTTCGCCTCCGGCGGCTCCGTCGGCTACGACCACAAGGCCATGGGCATCACCGCCCGCGGTGCCTGGGAATCCGTCAAGCGCCACTTCAGCGAGCTCGACCTGGACACGCAGTCCGAGCCGTTCACGGTCGTCGGCGTCGGGGACATGTCGGGTGACGTGTTCGGCAACGGCATGCTGCTGTCCAAGCACATCCGGCTGCTCGCGGCCTTTGACCACCGGCACATCTTCCTCGATCCCACCCCGGACGAAACCGTTTCCTTCGCCGAGCGCCAGCGGCTCTTCGAGCTGCCCCGTTCCTCCTGGGACGACTACAATAAGTCACTGATCAGCGAGGGCGGCGGGGTATTCGCCCGCCAGGCCAAGTCCATCCCGGTCTCGGACCAGGTCAGGTCCGCGCTCGGACTGCCCGACGGGACCACCCAGCTCAGCCCGCCCGAACTGCTGCGCGCGATCCTGCTCGCCCCGGCCGACCTGCTGTACAACGGCGGCATCGGCACCTACGTCAAGGCCAGCACCGAATCCAACGCCGAGGTCGGTGACAAGGCCAATGACTCCATCCGCGTCGACGGCCGCGACCTGCGCGTGAAAGTGGTCGGTGAAGGCGGAAACCTGGGCATGACGCAGCGCGGCCGTATTGAGGCGGCCCTCCAGGGCGTCATCCTGAACACCGATGCGATCGACAATTCCGCCGGCGTGGACTGCTCCGACCATGAGGTGAACATCAAGATCTTCGTGGACCGGATGGTTGCCGCGGGGAAACTGGATCCTGCGGAGCGTTCGGAGTTCCTGGCATCAATGACCGACGAGGTCGGCCGCCTCGTGCTGGAGGACAACATCGACCAGAACATCCTGCTGCTCAATGACCGGATGCGGGTCTCCGAATGGAGTCCCAGCTACGAGCGCCTGATGGACTGGCTGGAGAAGCGCGCCGATCTGAAGCGCGACCTGGAGGCACTGCCGACCACCGAGACACTGCGCGAGCGGCTGGAACAGGGCCAGGGCCTGACCTCGCCCGAGCTGTCGGTGCTCGCGGCCTACGCCAAGATCGAGCTTGCCTCGGCACTCCGGGACAGTGACCTGGCCGAGGACCCGTGGTTCCGGCAGACCCTGCGGGCCTACTTCCCGCAGCAGCTGCGCGACAGGTTCGACGCCGAGCTCGACACCCATCCACTGCGGCGTGAAATCATCGCGACGGTGGTGGCGAACGACATGATCAACATGGGCGGCATCACCTTCGTGTTCCGCGCCATGGAAGAGACCTCGGCCACCGAGGCCGCCGTCGCGAAGGCCTTCGTGGCGCTCCGTGAAGTCTATGAACTGAACATCATGGTCGGGGAGCTCAACGAGCTGCCCGCGTCCTTCCCCACGGAGCACTGGAGCACCGTGCACCTGGACATCCGCCGGCTCCTGGACCGCGCCGTGCGGTGGGTCCTGAGCCAGGGCAACGCCTCCCGGCCCATTGCCGAGATCGTTGGCGAGTTCAAGCCGCTGATGGATCCAATGCGGGCCCGCCTGCTGGACTACCTGCGTGGCGACGACCGTGCCCGGGTGGCCGAATGGCTCGAGAAGGCGCGCGGCTGGGAACTGCCCGAGGACCTGGCTCACCGTTGGGCGGAACTGTTCGAGAGCTTCGTCCTGCTCGACATCGCCAAGATCGTCCACGTCAGCCCGGAACCCGTCGAGAACATCGCCCATGTGTACTACACGGTGTTCAACCGGTTCCACGCCGACTCGCTGCTCGAACGCATCACGAAGCTGCCACGGAAGGACCGCTGGCAGGCTCTGGCCCGGGCGGCGCTCCGTGACGATCTCTACTCCACCGTTTCGGATATGACGACGGCGGTGCTGGAGTCCACGTCTCCGGAACAGCCGGCGGAGGAACGGCTTGCAGCCTGGGAGAGCCAGAACGTTGAGCAGCTGGACCGGGCGAAGAGCATGTTTGACGAGGTGAACGCCCTCGAGGCCGATGACATGGCCTCGCTGTCGGTAGCATTGAGGCTCTTGAGGTCAATCGTTCGACGCTAGGCAGCTGGGCTGCCGGCGTCGCAAATGGAGGTGCTGTGGCAATCTTTACGGACCCTATCAGGGAGCATGCTGATTTCGGGCCGGGGGATGCCGAGTGGCTGCACCTCCTCGTCGGCGACTGGCAGATGGTCGCGGACCTGGCGTTCGCGGACCTGGCGCTGTGGTTTCCGCACCCTGAGTTCGGCTACGTGGCGCTGGCCCACGTCCGCCCCTCCACCACGCATACGGTGTTCCACGCCGACTTCGTGGGGGAGGGGATCAGGTCGGACCTGCAGCCCCTGGTCGACAAGGCGTGGGAGAGCCGCACCATCGAGCGCTCCAACGAGACCAACTGGAGCAGCGACATGGCTTTGCGGGTCGAGGCCGTGCCGATGGTCCGCAACGGCCGGACGCTGGCGATCGTCACGACCCACATGGACCTTTCCAGCTCCCGGATGCCGTCACGGCTGGAGCTCACCTACCGGCAGTGCGCCTATGACCTGCTGCGGATGGGGACTCTGGGGCTGTGGCCGGACTTCGCCTCGCCCACGGGGTCGCGCCGCGGCGCGCCCCGCGTCGGTGATGGCCTGATCAGGCTCGACGCCGAGGGCATCGTGCAGTACGCGAGCCCCAACGGGGTCTCGGCGTTCCGCCGGCTCGGCGACGGCGAGTCCCTCGAAGGCCGGAGCCTGGCCGAAGTGACCGCGGGCCTGCTGAGGGACCGCCGCATGGTGGACGAGACCCTGCCGCTGGTTGTCACGGGACGCATGCCGTGGCGCAGTGAAATCGAGTCCCGCGGGGTCAGCCTGTCGCTGCGGGCAATTCCCCTGCGTGACGAGCAGCAGCGGTTTGGCGCCCTGGTGCTCTGCCGCGACGTCTCGGAGCTGCGGCGGCGGGAAATGGAACTCGTCACGAAGGACGCCACGATCCGCGAGATCCACCACCGGGTGAAGAACAACCTGCAGACCGTGGCTGCCCTGCTGCGGATGCAGTCGCGGCGGATGGTCAGCGACGAGGCCAAGCAGGGGCTCGAACAGGCGATGCGCCGCGTGGCCACCATTGCGTTGGTGCATGAGACCCTGTCGCAGGGCCTGACCCAGAGCGTCGACTTCGATGAGCTCATTGGCCGCCAGTTCCGGCTCTCGGCCGAGGTGGCTTCCCCGTCGCAGCAAGTGAAAACGGCGCGTTCCGGTCTTTTCGGCGAGCTGCCGAGCGACTTTGCCACGCCGCTGGCCCTGGTGATCAACGAGCTGGTGACGAACGCCGTCGAACACGGCCTGGAGGGCCGGACCGGCACCGTCTGGCTGATCGCGGACCGTTCCGAAAGCGAGGACGGCGACGAGCTGCTCACCGTGACGGTGGCGGACGACGGGGTTGGCATCCCGGCCACCCCCTATGTGGAGGGTCTTGGCCTGCAGATCGTGCGGACCCTGGTGACGAGCGAATTGGGCGGCAGTATCCAATGGAAGGCCCGGGAGGGCGGCGGAACGGCTGTCCAGATTGTCTTGAGCCTGGCGAAACGGTAGCGCGCGGCCAGCGACGGCGGCCGAGTCCTTCGGCCCGCCCGGCCGCCGGTCAGATCGGTTGCTTAACGGGCAATGGCCGCAGACGGAGGTCTGCGGCCATTGCCCTCCTGCCGCTGAACGCGGGTCGCCGGCGGGCCGGCGTCAGGAAACAGGTGTCAGGAGGCGCGGCGGGCGCGGGCAGCGCGGCGCTTCAGGGCGCGGCGCTCGTCTTCGCTCATGCCGCCCCAGACTCCGGCGTCCTGCCCGGACTCAAGTGCCCACTGCAGGCAGGTGTCGACGACAGGGCATCGACGGCAAACACTTTTGGCTTCCTCGATCTGAAGGAGGGCAGGACCGGTGTTTCCTACGGGGAAGAATAGCTCCGGGTCCTTGTCAAGGCACGCTGCGCGGTTACGCCAATCCATGCTGATCAGTCACTCCATTTCCTGGGCACACATTAAATGCCTTTGTGAAATTATTCACTAGAGGCTTCATAAGAAAGGGGCCCTCTGGGGCCCCCTCGGTCATCTGGATTAAGCGTGTCATGTTAACGCTGCGTAAACAAGGGGTACTTGGCTGCAAAATACCGCGGGATCGTGAGCGATGCATCACATTGGCTGGCGGGGCCCTCACATCTAGTCGACTATGTCCGGTACTGTGCCAGAGTGTCAAGAGCCCCTGAAGACCCCTCCGAACCTGCCGATAACCGCGACGCCGACCCCGCAGGGACCCCGGCAGGCGGCGGCGGGACCGGCGCTTCCGCCCGGCCCGCGGGAATCCTGGTGATTGCGGTTATCGTGGCCCTGGAGGCGACCGCGCTGCTGGTGGCAGCCATCTGGTACGGAAGCCAACTGCTCACGGGCGCCCCGGTGCTCTCCTTCTGGGGGGCCGTGTTCACGCTGGGCCTGCTCCTGGCTTTCTCTGCCTGGCTCTATGCGGTGTCGACCTTCCTGTTCCGCGGCTACAGGTGGCCCCGCGCCGGCGCCCTGGTGGCGCAGCTCTTCACGCTGACCATCGGCTTTCCCACAATGTCGGGCGGATACCCGCTGGCCGGCCTGGCCATGCTGGTTCCGGCGGTTCTTGGCATCATTCTGCTGTTTGACAAGCGTGTCATCGCGTTCGCTTCACGCGCCGGCGGGGCACCGCCCGCCCTGTAGCAGGTCCTCACGGTCCGCTGCCGTCTAGCGGTACAGCAGGATCGAACGCCAGCTGCACCGCACGGGCCCGCCCGTCCGAAATCAGGACGGCACGGCCCGGGGGAGGGCTTTGCTCGCACTCAAACCGTACTCCGAACAAGTCTCCGTCCATCGGGGCCCGCGGGGCGATCAGCACGCCCCGTCCCAGGCCCACCGCATGCTGCACCAGCGGCACGCGAATCCGAAGGCCCGGGCTGAAGCCGGCCGTCAGGACCACCCGCCAGCCGAGAGTGTTGAGCCGGAGCAGCCGGTTGTTTGTTTCGGGCGACTGCAGGTCGAGGTCGTCCACCAGGAGAATCGCTGCAGGGTCCAGTGCTCCTGCGATCGCGGCGTCATGTGTCCCGGTCCACCAACGCTCCGAATCCGTTGCCGCGGGGCCCCGGAGCCAGCTTGCGCCGGGATTGAGGCCCGGCAGCGCCGTCAGCAGCGTGGTTTTCCCTGAGCCGTGGCCGCCGAGGACGGCCAGGGCAGTGCCCGGAGGCAACAGGACGTGCGCGGGAAGAAGTTCATCGCCTTCGAGACCGAGGCACAAGTGCCCGGACGGCGGAGCCGGCCCAGACAGGGAACCGGTGCAGGACAAAGGGACGCCTCCCCTGTCGGCGCTGCCGTGGCCGGTGCGGGACCGGACTTCAGCGACCGTTACCTGCACGGGAAGGGGCTCGACGCGAAACGGCCGGGTCCGGACGGCCGGGCCGGGCTCCCCCCGGACGGCGGGGGAGCAGGGCTCGAAAAGCTGTCCCACGTGACCGGTCGGAGAGGAAGCGGGGGACACCGGCCCAAAAACCACCGCCCGGCCGGCAACCGGCTCGATGGCGGGTAGCCGGGGCCAGGCGATCAGCCCCTCCTCCGACGCGCCCGCAGGCAGGAAGATCCGGTTTGGAACGGCGGCAAAGAACCGTGAGGTGACAAGCTCCCGTTCCCCCGCCACCACCACGGTGATCCCCGCCCGTGCACCGTCGCGGACAATGTCATGGACCATGTCTTCGGCCCATGCCAGCGGTCCGGCTCGAAACGCCGACACCCAGGATCCCCAGCCGCACAGTGCAAGGACGAGGGCGGGCCTGCCGGCCGCGCGGGCGGTGCCCAGCCTCAGGGTCATTTCTTCAGAGACGCGCTCCAACACCCGCGCGGACCGCCGAAGGTCCTGCAGTCCCACGACTGCCCCAACCCTGGGGTGGGCGACCGCTGCGCTGAAGGAGCCGGCGGCATCCAGGAGGTACACATGGGACTCGTCATCGCAGCCGAGGAGCTGATCCACGATCAGCCCCAATGCGGCGTCGGCTCCACCGGGGAGTCCCGAGACCAGTCCAAGGTGGCCGTGTGCGCCGGGAGCCCAGCCGAACTCGGCCACGCGTTGTTCCTCGGGAAGGTCCAGCAAGCCCAGCCTGATCAGGTTGCGGTTCCCGTCTGCGGGGAACGGCACCTGCCGGGGAAGGGGCTCTGCGACCGGACGACGCGGGTTCGGGCCGCCGGCCGCCGCCCAGGCTGCCGACACCGCTTCCGCCAACCGGGCCACCGCCGAGTCCTCTGGCGGGGCGCCCCCGCCCGCCAACGGGGACCCGGCAGCGGGGCGGTTGAGGAGTTCCATCGCCTCCGTCACGGTCGGGCTGCGGACCGTCTCCGGAACGGGTGACGTCAGTGTGGCCGTTTGGAACTCCTCCGGCGCCTGGTTTCCGCGGACAAGGTAGGCGCGTCCCGGCCTCGTGACCGGGATGGCGGCCGCCAGGCGGGAACTGATGATGTCGAGAGATTCCGGCTCGGATTGAACCCGCAAGGCGATGCAGCTGGTCACGTTCGCGCGGATGTCCGGGGACACGGCGCCCTGGGGACGCTGGGTCGCCATGATGAGGTGGATCCCCAGGGAGCGGCCGATGGCAGCAATCCGCATGAGCTCCGCCAGCGCTGCAGGCGCCTCGTCAACCAGCATCCTGAATTCATCAATGATCAGGACCAGGTGCGGCAGCGGCGGCCCGTGCGGATTACGTGCCCCGTAGGCCGTGAGGTCGGCGGCCTTGTGCGAGGCGAGGAGCATTTCCCGGCGGCGGACTTCGGCCGCGAGGGAAACGAGGGTGCGCGCCATCTCAGCGAGGTCGAGATCCGTGAGCAGTCCCACGCAGTGGGCGAGCCCGGAGAGCGGCCGCAGACCGGATCCGCCCTTGAAATCGACGAACAGCAGATTAATCCGGTCAGGGGGATGCGCGGCCGCCAACGCCGCCGTGAGGGTCCGCAGGAATTCCGATTTCCCGGAGCCGGTGGTGCCCGCCACCAGGAAATGGGGGCCGTCGGCCTGGAGATCCAGCCGCAGGGGGCCGGAACTTCCCATGCCGACCAGGACGGGAAGGCCGCGAGTGGCTGCGGACTCGGCCCAACGCGCGGATACGTCCTCAGCGGAGATGGGAAGCAGCCCGCCAAGGGAACAAGCTTCGGGGATGCCCGTCCCGGGATCTGACGCAGGGGCCTTTCCCCCCAACCTGCGGCAGCAGCGGTCGAAGACACGGGAGGGAACAAGGTCCGGAGTGAACTCCACCGTCGAGCCGCCTGATGAAAGCCGGGCCGTGCGCTCGGTGAGAACCAGGGCTGCGCCGGGAGCCGGAGCCGGATCGCCGGCGCAATCAATCACCTGCCAGCCGCGGCTGACTGCCACGGACCGCAGTCCGGCCGTCCGGAAGGCAGCGACGATGACCAGCACACCGCGCTCATAGTCCCGGCCCGGGCCGGAGGCCAGGGCTTCCAGCGTGGACGCTTCATTCGCGGAGAGGATTGCGGCCGGCAGGAAGCGGGCGGCAAGAAGCGGAGGGGTCGGACCGTGGATGAGGATCCTGGTCCGCTGCGCCGCGGGGTAGCCGGCAAGCTGCAACACGAAGGATCTGACCAGCCCGGCCACGGCGGGTTCCGGGCCACGAAGTGTCGTCACCGCCGTCGCGGGATCGAGCGTCACCGGCATCCAGCCGAGCAGCGGTGGCCGGATGCCGGGATCTGGCGGGTCCAGCCGGATATTCGCGTTTTGCTGTGCCTGTCCGAGACGCATCCAGACCGGAGCGGTATTGGCGGAAACCTTCACAGGGCCCGGTTCCGCGGACGAAGCTCCCAGGGTCAGTTCACCGGCGGATGGTGCGGCCCGCCGTCGTCGTTCCCTGTCCTCACGCGCTGCCGCGGTGACGGCGACCCTTAGTTCGCGGCGCTGCCTCCTGCCCGCGGCGACGGGGACCAAAACCGAAATGGCGGAGACGACCGTGAATGCCAGGAAAATCCACATTCCGGTCAGGATGGCCAGGCCGACACCAATGGCCAGCGGCAGGAACGCGGCCAGCAGCAGCGCCGCCCGGTTGCTGTGCGTGGCGGGGTTGCTGACCAATAACGGTGCCGTGACGTCGGACCCGGCAGCGGCCTGGCGGCCGGGGTCCCGGGTGCCGCCGAAGACAAGGGACATCGACGAGCCGCCGCAGTGGATCAAGGAGTCCGTGGAGACGACAGCCGTACGGATCTTCTTTTCGTCGACCCGGACCCCGTTGGCACTCCCGAGATCGAGGAGGGTGACGGCGGAATCAGTCACGTCCAGCCGTGCATGCTGGCGGGACAAATCGGCGTCCGGAATGACGATCTCGGTGCCGCTGCGGCCGATCCGGAACCGTCCGCGCCGCAGCGGAAAAACCAGGCCGGCGCCCGGGCCGCTGTGCACAACCAGTGCGAGCGATGCCATGTTCCGGGCGGCCGGGGCCGCGCCATCCACCAGGACGGCACCCTGAACGAGAGGGCCCTCGCCGACATTCAGGGCAGCCACCGGCACTTGGTCCACTGACAATCTCCCGGTCCCGTACCGCCGGGAGATTGCCGCCTGTAGCTCCGCGCCCGAGCACCCGGCGGGCAGTTCGATGGCCAGCTCCACCGGTGTGGAGCGGAGGGCGGACCCCGGAGCTGCAACCAGGGTGCAATGCAGCATCATCGAGGAAGAATCCTTTCGCGCGGCGTCGTTTGGATCCCACGGTAGGCGGGGTTCGGGCGACCCGGGGCAGGGAAATCCTGCTATGTGGAAAAGGGCTCTGGCCTGGGGAAACGGTCGAAGGACCACGCTGGCGGCGGGCCCTCCAGCGGGCTGTGATTCGCTGGTTCCCGCCCTGTCTCGGGTAGGCTAGAGCAGCAGACAATGCACAACGTTGCGCTGCCCACATTCGAACCAGGAGATTTTGTGACCGCTGACCTCGTTATCGTAGGGTCTGGCTTCTTTGGCCTGACAATCGCAGAACAGGCCGCCACTGAGCTGGGCTTGAAGGTCGTTGTCCTCGACCGCCGCCACCACATCGGCGGCAATGCCTACAGCGAAAAAGAAGAGCAGACCGGCATTGAGGTCCACCGCTACGGAGCGCACCTCTTCCATACTTCGAACGAGCGCGTCTGGGAGTACGTGAACCGTTTCACAACGTTCACGAACTATGTGCACAAGGTCTACGGCGTCCACAAGGGCGAGGTTTATTCCCTGCCGATCAACCTGGCCACGATCAACCAGTTCTTCCGGGCGAACCTGACGCCCGGACAGGCGCAGGACCTGATCCAGGAACAGGCTGGGGAACTCGCCGGGACCGATCCGCAGAACCTCAACGACAAGGGCATCCAGCTTATCGGGCGGCCGCTGTACGAGGCGTTCATCAAGCACTACACGGGCAAGCAGTGGCAGACGGATCCCAAGGACCTGCCCGCAGGAATCATTTCGCGGCTCCCGGTGCGTTATAACTACGACAACCGGTATTTCAATGACAAATACGAGGGTCTTCCGACGAACGGCTACACGGCCTGGATCGAAAAGATGGCGGAGCACCCGAACATTGAAGTCCGCCTCAACACCGATTTCTTCGACGAGTCGCACGAGTACAGCAAGAACAAGGTCGTCGGCAGCATTCCTGTCATCTATACCGGACCTGTGGACCGTTACTTCGATTTCGCCGAGGGCGACCTCTCCTGGCGCACCATTGACTTCGAGGAAGAAGTGCTCGACGTCGGCGATTTCCAGGGGACGTCAGTGGTCAATTACAACGACGCCGATGTGGCCTACACGCGCATCATCGAGCCGCGCCATTTCCATCCCGAGCGCGAATACCAGACTGAAAAGACCGTCATTATGCGCGAGTTCTCCCGCGCCGCGGAGAAGGGCGACGAGCCCTACTACCCGATCAACACCGCGGCCGACCGTGAGCGCCTGCTCAAGTACCGCGACCTTGCTGCGGCCGAAAAGGATGTCCTGTTCGGCGGACGCCTTGGCACGTACAAGTACCTCGACATGCACATGGCCATCGGATCAGCCCTGACCATGTTCGACAATAAGATCCGCCCGCATTTTGAAGCGGGCACGAAGATTGAAAGCGGGGGAGTAGACGCATGATGACCACTGAAGAGGGGTCCGGATGGAGCGCTCTTCAGCGGGTGATCCTTCCGTCGCCGGATCAGGCGGACACTGTCCCGCTGTATGCGGATGCCGGCAGCGCCAGCGGGATCCGGCTGCGGGAGAACGACGAGTTGGCGCGAACGCCGAAGCTGCCCGAAGAGAAGCTGCAGATGTTCAGCTCGGGGGGGCGTGAAGCACACTTCGAAGACCTCGTGTCCCGGCATTCCATGCGTGTCCGTTCTGGGGAACAGCTTTCCTTCGGCACCTACTTCAATGCCTTCCCCGCCAGCTACTGGCGCCGCTGGACGTCAGTCAGCGACATCAGGCTTGTTGTCCGGACCAGCGGAACTGGCACCGTGACGGTCTACAAGTCGAATGCCCGGGGGTCCGTCCAGCGGGTCGACGGCATACATGTCGACGGCGACACCACCTCGGTGTTCGAGCTGTCCCTGAAGCCGTTTGGCGACGGCGGATGGTATTGGTTCGACCTCGCGGCCAGTTCGCAGGAGCTCACCCTGCAGAACGCCCAGTGGGAAGCGCCGGAGGCAGGCACATCCAGCGGCCAGGTGACCCTGCAAATCACGACGATGAACAAGCCTGATTTCTGCCTCAACAATGCCCGCATCCTGGCGGAGAACCCCGACGTGCTGAGCAACGTCAAGGAGATCCTCATTGTGGACCAGGGCACCCAAAAAGTTGAGGACCAAGAGGGCTTTGCGGAGGTCAAGGCATCACTCGGGGGCAAGCTCCGCGTCATCAACCAGACCAACCTTGGCGGGTCCGGAGGCTTCGCCCGGGGCATGTATGAGGCCGTCGAAAACGGCAGCGACTACGTGCTGCTGCTCGATGACGACATCGTTGTCGAACCCGAAAGCATTCTGCGCCTGCTCACTTTCGCGGACCGCTGCCGCAAACCGACGATTGTCGGCGGACACATGTTCGACCTTTACAACCGCAGCGTCCTTCACACGTTCGGCGAGGTCGTCGATCCGTTCCGGTTTGTGCCCGCGCTGCCCCACGCGGACATGGACGTGCGTCATGACTTCAGCATCGCCAACCTCCGGCAAACTGCGTGGCTGCACCGGCGTGTGGACGTGGACTACAACGGCTGGTGGATGTGCCTGATCCCTACCAAAGTGATCCGGGAGATCGGGCTCTCGCTGCCGTTCTTCATTAAATGGGACGATGCCGAATACGGCCTTCGAGCGCGTGAGGCAGGATTTGCGACGGTATCGCTCCCCGGCGCCGCGGTCTGGCATGTTTCCTGGATCGACAAGGATGACCTGGTCGGCTGGCAGGCCTACTTCCACGAACGCAACCGCCTCATCACCACCTTGATCCACAGCCCCTACCCCAAGGGCGGGCGGTTCCTGCGTGAGTCCGTGCAATCTGACGTCAAGCACCTTGTGTCGATGCAGTACTTCACCGAACATGGACGCATCGAGGCCCTGAAGGACATCTTCAAGGGCCCGGAGGATCTCCACAGGGTCTTGGGGACAAAGTTGCCCGAAATCAACGCGATCAAGTCCGAGTACCCCGATGCGCAGTTAAAGGACAACGTTGACGACTTTCCGGCTCCCAAACTGGGCCGGGGACCCATGGGCGGGACCGTCGTCGGGATGCCCAGCAAGAAGGACATCATTCCTTGGGGCATCAAGACAGTGGCTCGCCAGCTGATCAAAGCGCCGGGACCGGAAAGCGCCGAAAGGCCGCAGGGTTTCCTGGCGCACCGGGACAACCGCTGGTTCAGGGTCGCCCACTACGACAGCGTGGTGGTGTCCAATGCCGAAGGTACTGGCGCGTCCTGGTACCAGCGGGACCCGAAGAAGCTGAAATCGATGCTTACCGAGGCAACGCGGCTGCATCTCAAACTGTTCCGCGAGTGGGACCGGCTCGCCGAGGAATACCGGAGCGCTGTGTCTGACATCAGTTCGATGGACGCGTGGAAGAAGACTTTCGAAGCTGAATCCAAGGACGGCAGCTAGGTGGCCGGCCAGATTGACGAGCTCGTCAAACCGGGCAACGGTCGAGGGCTCTTGGACGTTTACGGTGACCGGTTTCTCCTCAAACTGTTGGTGCGGAAGGAAATCAAGGTCCGCTACCGGGGGTCGGTCCTTGGACTGCTGTGGTCGTACGTTAAACCCCTCGTGCAGTTCCTTATCTTCTTTGTGGCGCTGGGCATTTTCCTGGATCTGCAACGGGGTACCCCCAATTACGCGATCTACCTTTTCTCCGGCATCGTCCTGGTGAACTTCTTCACTGAGTCGCTCTCGAACGCCACCCGTTCCATCGTGGACAACCGGGACCTCATCCGGAAGATCTACCTGCCCCGGGAGCTTTTTCCGGTGGCGACCGTCTGGGTCTCGGCGGCACATTTCCTGCCGCAGCTTGTGGTGTTGATCGGAGCGTGCCTCATCGTCGGATGGGCGCCCTCGATCGTGCAGCTGGCAGCCTTTGTCCTGGTCTTCGTGATGGTTGCGGTGCTGGGGACTGGGTTGGGGCTCATGTTCGGCGCGATCAATGTGTACTTCCGGGATTCCGAAAACATCGTGGACATGATCGTCATGGTGGTCACCTGGGCGTCACCTGTCCTGTACGTCTGGTCCATGGTGCAAGACGCCATGGGCCCGTGGTTCTGGATCTACCAGTTGAACCCGATGACGGTCGCCGTCGAGCTGTTCCACTGGGTCTTCTGGGAACCGACCCTGAAACCCGATCAGGTGGGCATGTCTGCCCTGCCGCCGGACCTGCTGACGCTTTGGCTTCCGATCGCCATGCTGACGATCATTGCCGTCCTGTTTCTGGGACAGCTGACGTTCCGCAGACTCGCCGTCCACTTCGCCCAGGAGCTTTGACATGAATCCGGTTGGCCATGTTGCCATCAGTTGCATCGATTTGCGGAAACAGTTTGTCCTCCGCCACACGAGGTCGCTGAAGGAAGCCCTAGTATGGCTTGTGAAGGGCCGAAAAGGCGATTTATCGAAGAAATTCTTGGCGCTGAAGGACGTCTCGCTTGAGGTCAAGCAGGGCGAGACCGTGGCCCTCCTGGGCCTCAACGGGTCCGGCAAGTCAACACTGCTGAAGCTCATTTCCGGAGTGCTGCAACCCGACGGCGGAACGGTGCGCACGCGCGGCCGTGTGGCCGGGCTGATCGAGGTCGGGGCGGGTTTCCACCACGACCTGAGCGGGCGGGACAACGTTTACCTCAATGGGGCCATCCTTGGCATGACCGAGGAACAGATCGACGAGAAATTCGACTCGATCGTGGAGTTCTCGGAAATCGGGGAGTTCATTGATACCGAGGTGAAGTTCTACTCGTCGGGCATGTACCTGCGGCTGGCCTTTTCGATCGCCGTGCACACGGATCCGGAAGTCTTCCTCATCGACGAGATTCTGGCCGTCGGCGACGAACCTTTCCAGCGTAAGTGCATAGCCAAGATCAAGGAATTGGCGGCCAAGGGCAAGACGCTCTTCGTGGTAAGCCATGACCTGGACCTCGTGGCCACAGTTTGCGAGCGGGGTGTGCTCCTGGAACACGGCGAAATCGTCATGGACGGAGAAGTCCACGAGGTCGTGACGGAACTGCGGCGCCGCGCTGCGCCCGCAGAGGCCCCCTGACCGACTGCCCTCCGGCCGTGACGGTTCAGCCGGCGTGCCCCAGCAGCAGTCCATTTGCCGCCGGCGGCAAGTTCGATTTCGGCGGGCTCCCGGCAGGAGAACGGCCTAGCCTCACAGGCGTCTATCCAGCTTTTTCGGGCGATCCGCTGCCAGATGCCGTCAGAGTGGCTTCCGCCGGTACCACCGTGCCGGCAGTTGTTTTCCGGCTCCGTGGGACTGACGGGATGTGGACAAGGGCTGAGCCCGGAAAAAGGAACCTGAACAGGCTGTTGGCGGACGCAACCATGACCGTCAGGTAGGCCAACGTGAGCAGGGCCCAGCCGAGGGGAGGCTGCCACAGCACACCGTTGATCATGGCGAGCCAGTTGCCTCCGCCGAACGTTCCCACGGCGTAACGCCGGAGGACAAAAACAAAAGCCAGGACGTGGCAGAACACGCCGGCCCACAGCAGGACACGGGCCACCCGGGGGGCCTCAGCGGTCCTGGGGATACGAAGGCTTCGCGCCGTCATTCCGACGGCGATGAGGAAGACCACCACCAGCGGCAGGTTGTACCGTCCCTGCCAGATGAATCCCATCGATTTCCAGATGGAGGCCTGAAGGACCGCGGGGACAATGATGAGCAACGCCAGGGCGGCCCATGCTCCGCGCGTCATCTTGAGGGGCCGCAGTGTCAGGGGCAGAAGAATCGCGAAGACGAGCCACATGCTCCAGAACATGACCACCACCATGGGCACCGGCGAGTCCAGCCAGCCCATGACGCCGATATATTGGGGTACAAACTCGGAGGCCCGTTCCACCATGGTGAGGAAGGCCCGGAAAATCGACATGCCGGGGTCGGGGCTGGCAATGCCTTCAGGTGCGGCGCCCGAATTCGCCGGGGCATGCAACATCAGGTAGATCCAGTAAAGCCCCAGGGCGACGCCGGGAACTGCTACCGCAACTCCCGTCAGGACCAGCCGGTTCCGGAACGCCGCCTTGATCTCGGAGGCGCGGAACAGCAACAGACCGGTAATCAGGGCGCAAAGCAGCCAGACAAGGGAGACTTGCCGGGTGTTGGCCAGCACAATTGTCGAGGCAACCACCGTCACCACCGCAGGGGCGACATGGCGGATGCGGTGGGCGTTGTCGAGGGTGACGACAAACCCGCAAAACGCCGCCATCGTGGCCGCCACTTCCAGCGAATTGGGGTTGATCCCGGCCGCGAGGTACACCACCATCGGTGTCAACGCGACGGCGGCCATGATCACCGGGATCCGGGGTTGGCGCAACTGGGCGAGAGCGGTGAAGCCCGCCGCGTAGAACGCTGCCGAGAGCAACGCGCTGAGAATGCGCATGGCGAACAGGGCCGGCTGGCCCGTCATGAGCAGGCTGGGCAGTCCGATGATCCAGTAGTACATCGGGTTGTAGGAGCCGGCGGAAGTCACGCCGATGGCTTCCTCATTGGCATCCGAGGGGATTGGCAGGGCGCAGTCCGCTGCGGCGTCCGGGCGGAACTTAAAACAGTCCTGGGCATGCAAATTTGCGATATAGGCGGGCACCCGAACATGCACACCGTGTCCGAAGGACGTGCCTTCTTCGATGGTGATCTGTCCGCGGACCACGGCTGCGGCCTTGATGGTGTGGGCCGGTTCATCGGGAAACGCCATCAGAGGGGTAGCCAGGGACCACAGGACTATGCCGGCGGAGAAAAGCAGGAACAACTTGGAGAACAGCGCCCACGGGGTGAAGCCCGCCGGTTTGCTCACGGACGGGGTTTGTCCACGGTCGGCCACCAATGTGTCTTCCTTAGTATGTGTCTGCGCCATGTCCATGTTCCGCTACTCCTTCTCGGCTGAGATGGAACGGATCAGATTCAGGGCGGCTGCCGTCGACTTTTCACTCGGGGGCAACGAACTGGAGAAGACCACGGCGTCCTTCTGGCCCTGCCTGCTCAGAACAGCCTCGCCCCACGACCGAACCAGGTCCGCGGTGGCTTCGTTCCGGTAGCGAGCGCAGAAATACTGGTTGACGACGACGCCCAGGGCATAGCCCTGGCTTCCGTCGAGTCGCTGCTCCACGACCCGGGGGGCCAACTCTACCGTCGCGCCAGCGGAGATGGCCGCCTCGGCGGATCCGTTGCCAAATGCCTGGAACGTCTCACCGAACTTCATCCGTGCTGCGGAAAACCGGGACCCAATGGCTGCTGAGTCCAGAAACGATATCGCGCCCTTGGTCTTTTCGACCTTCTCTGCCAAGTCCGTAGCGCCGCCCTCGCCGGCGCCGGGGGATGCGTTGCCCTCGGCAGGCTCGACCGTACTGCTGGGCCATTCGCTTCCGCCGGACTCCGGCCACTGCCCTGGTGCCTCGGTGGCAAGGTACTTGTTGACGGCGTGCGTTACGTCCGACGGGCGCTCGTCGAGGATGGGCACAATGTCAATCGAGGGGAGCGAAGCCTCCGGATTGGCCGCCGCCAGCTGTGGATCGTCCCACTCGGTGATCCTCCCCTGGAGAATCCCGGCCAGGAGTGACGCATCAAGCCGCAGGTCCCGGACTTCCTCCAGATTGAACACCACTCCGACCGGAAGAACGGACACGGGGATGGACATCAGCCCGTCAGGACCACAGGCGGACCCATCCATGGTCGCGGTCTGCTGGTCCAGGGGGGAGTCTCCCGCCGCGAAGTGGGACAGCCCGTTGGTGACTGCCTTTTGTCCGACCTCAGCACCGTCCGGTGAGTAAGCGATGGAAACTCCGGGATGCTGGTCCTTCCAGTCCTTGGCCCAGGCGGCGACGGCACCCTGCTGGGAGGCAGTTCCGATCCCGACCAGGGCACCCTGGACTGTTCCAGGCGGGGTTTCAACAGTGCACCCGGACAGCACGACGGCAATCATGCCTGCCACAGTTGGTGCCCAGAAACGGGACGCCCGGCGGGGCAAAAAAGGGAGGCTACGGGTATTTCGCACGGTTATAGCCTACTTGCCCTTGCCCCGACGTCCTCATTCAGGCGCGTCAGGGGCTGGTACCGACGGCCGAAGCCGTTGCAGAGCCATCCACCTCGTGGGTGGCTTGCGTACCGTCTAGTAGAATTTTTCCCAGACCGGAAGGAACAACGCGCTTGGTACACCGATGCCCACATCCTCAGCTTGAGCTGCTGGCCGCTCCCGGAAGGTTTTAATGTCCTGGTGGTCTTTGGTCCCGGAATTCATGACGGCAGCAGCCATCATTTTCGTCCCGGGCCTTTTGTTGGGCGTCGCCGCAGGGGCCCGCGGTTTCGCATTGGCGGCCCTCGCTCCCGGCTTTTCCGTAACCGCCGTCTCCGTGTCGGCCGTGCTGGCATCCTTCGCCGGAGTTCCGTGGTCGATCGTGCCAGTGGCAGTCTGCACGGTGCTGGCCATCGCGGTTGTCTTCGCGGTCAGTCGCCGGGGCACGAGGCCAGGACCAGCGCCAGTGCAAGCCCGGTCCGGCGCCCGCCGGGCGGCGACTCTTTCGGTGACCGCCGCCGTCGTCGTGGCAGCTGTCACGGTTGGTTCCCGGCTGATCGGGGTGTTCGGTGAGCCCGAGGCGTTTTCGCAGACTTTCGACAACGTGTTCCATCTCAACGCTGTCCGCTACATCCTGGACTCCGGTTCCGGCTCTTCGCTCACCGTCGGGTCCATGACTGGCGGGGGGTTCTACCCCACGGCCTGGCACGATCTGGTGTCCCTGACGGTCCAACTGGCGGATGTGCCGATCCCAGTGGCCGTCAACGTCGTGAACGTCTGCATCGGTGCGCTCGTGTGGCCGTTATCGTGTATTTTCCTTGCCCGGGTCATCGTGGGTCCGACTCTGGCCGCCACGTGGGCCGCGGCCCTGCTTTCCGCTGCGTTCGGCGCGTTCCCGCTCCTGATGGTGGAATTTGGCGTGCTGTACCCGAACTTCCTCGGTATCAGTATCCTGCCGGCAGCTTTGGCGTTGGGATTGCAGGTTCTGGGCCTGGGCGCAGTCGGGGGCCCGGGGCGCGCGCTGTCCCTGGCCGCGCTGGTCCTGACGCTTCCGGGACTGTCACTGGCCCACCCCAGTTCCATCATGGCCCTCCTCGCGTTTCTCGCCCCGGCAGCGTTGTTCCGATGGGCGCTGTCGGTCCGCCAGAGCGTCCGCAGGCATGGGGCCACCTTCCGCGCGGTGGGCATCCACTGCGTAGTCCTTCTTGGCGCCGGAGTTACCGCTCTCGTGCTGTGGATGACAGTCCGCCCGCCCAGGGAAGCCGCGTTCTGGCCCCCCATTGAGTCTCCGTACCGCGCGGTTGTGGAAGTGATCACCAGTTCTGCCATCGACCGTCCCGTCTCCTGGGCCGTCATGATTCTTTTTTTGGTGGGAGCGGCGATTCTGCTGCGCCGGCCGGGCATGTTCTGGCTGCTGGGCGTCTATGCCGTCGCGGCGCTGCTGTTTGTGGTGGCTGCGTCGTTCAGTCCGGGACGGATCAGGGATTTCTTTACGGGTGTCTGGTACAACGATCCGCCGCGGCTGGCGGCCCTCTTGCCCGTGGCGATCCTGCCGGTCGCTGTCGTGGGGGCTGTTGAACTCTGGAAGTTGCTCAAGGAGCGAAGCGCGAAGAGCGTCGAGGACTGGTCGCCGCGCGGCCAGAGTCTAGTGCGCTACGGCGGGACTGCCGCCGTCGTGTCCTTGCTCTTGGTGGCGACGCAGCAGGGAAACGTTGACGCCGCAGCAACCGCGGCCGAACGGAAGTACCGGGTGGGGGCCTCAGCGCCGCTGCTCAACTCGGACGAGCTGGCGCTGCTGGAGAGACTGGACCAGCATGTGCCGCCTGACGCCGTCATTATCGGGAATCCGTGGAACGGCAGCTCACTTTCCTACGCCCTGGCTGACAGAAAGTCCGTGCAGCCGCACATCCTTGGTGCCATCCCGCACAGCACGCAGCTGCTCTACGACCACCTGCGGGACGCCGCATCGGACCCAGCCGTATGCGATGCAGTCAGGGAACTGGAGGTGGGCTACGTCCTGGACTTCGGGCATCAGGAGGTCAACTTCGACGACGAACGCCGGGATGTCTTCACGGGCCTGGACGATCTCGCGGCCAGCGGCACCGCCCAGGTGATCGATTCCCAAGGCGCTGCCCGGCTGTTGCGGATCACGGCCTGCGGCTAGCCCACCGTGTTGGTCGCCGTTGAACCGTCCGTGGCTGGACCGGCGGGATTCCGCCGGTCCCTGCGCACCAGACCCAGTAGGGCAATGGCCTGAACGGCGCAGACGACAAACTCCCCGATGGCCAGGCCGAGGGCCCCGCCGGCTCCCTGCAACGAGATACTGAGGGCCAGCATGGCGGGCAGGCCGACCGCCGCGCCCGCGACGGTGCTCCAGAAAACGGCCCGGATGCGTCCCATCGGCACGAGCCAGTGCGAGCCCGTGGAGGTGTTGACGGAGATGAAGAGGAACGCCAGGCCAAACCAGAAGCAGGTTGCGAAGTCTGCTGCCAGGGCGGTGCCGAACAAAATCTGGGTGACAAACGGACCCAACAAGGCGAAGCCGGCCAGCCCCGCGAGGCCGAGCACGGTGTGGCACAGCAGGGAGAACTTGCGCCGCTTGACGTGATCGCTGTCGATTTCCGCCACCCAGCCCTGAAGGCTGCTACCCAGCGCGCCTACAGCCATCAGCCCCACGCGGAAAAGCTTCTCGGCTGAAACGAACACCGCCAGGCCCGACGGCAGGGCCGCCGCTGCCACGACAAGGATCGGGGTGGCCGAGTATGCGGCGGCGGCCATGGTGGTTCCGGACGCAGCCCGGAGGGCCCAGATCTCCCTGAGGACCGGGGCAGCGTGCAGGCCGGCGTAATCCTGGCGCCTGCTATGGCGGCGCGTGAAGAAATACGTTCCCAGCAGGCCGCCGACCAGGATGGCAGCCGGGTACAGGATGATCAGGCCGGTGGCCAGAAGCACCGGGACACACACAATGGTGCCGACGATCCGGGGCACCACGTCGTACCGGGCGATCAGGCCGGCGTTTCCGATGGCGATGCAGTACCAGGCCGGTGACAGTCCCGCCGCGGCTTGCGCCGCAGCCATGACGAACGTTTCCCAGAAGTGCCCGCCGTCGCCGTAGAGGGCGGCCACGCCCGCCAGCACCGGGATGCAGACGGCAAACGCTGCGAGACGGGTCAGCAGGCTCATGGCGTACAGGCGCCGGCGGAGCCGGGGGTCGCTCGTTCCGGCCACACGCGCGGGCCCCGACAGGGTCCAGCCCAGGGCGACCAGGATGGCTGCGAGCGAGCCGATGGCCTGACCGACTGCGAGGGCGTTCCAGGTGCCCTCGCCTCCGACCCGGGCGATGTAGGGCAGGAGCAGGAAGGGCGCGAGCGACGACAGGAGCGGCAGGCCAGCAAACGCGGCGATCCTCTTCACCATGGCTCGGGAGTTGCTCAAGGAAAAACTCACCGTCCCTGGGGTGCCGGGGCTGACATCCTAGACGCCCACGTAGTCGGCGGCATCCTTGCCGAACCGCTGTTCGACGAAGATGTCCGACACTTCGCGTTTGAAGCGGTCCTTCTCGCTCAAGATGGCGGCGCGGTAGGAATCCTGTTTGGCGATTTCCGCAGGCAGATCCGCCATCAGCTGCGGGAGCAGGGCGGCGGCGGCTGACACTTCGGTTGGTCCGGGGGTGATCTTGTGCTCCCAGGGCACCGGCACGTCCGAGTAGAAAGCGCCCGAGCCCCGGCGGCCAACCACAGTCAGGGCGCCCGACAAGGCAGCCTCCCTGGGCATCCGGTCCTTGCCCGGGTGAAAACCCAGGTCCAAATAGATACCGCATTCTCCCAGCGTCGACGTGACTTCGGTCCGGGTCATGCCCTGAATGGGACGCCATTCGATGGACGGGTCGCAGACGCTCATGACCTCGCGGATAATGTCCCCTCCCTTGACCGGGTTGAAAGTCACCAGGCGGTGGTTCCTGGAACCGTCCTCGCCGCGGGAGAGAAATTCGGCGCTCGGTGTGTAGTCAGAGAGCAGGGACGGCACGACGTTCAGTTGGGAGAAGAGGAACGCCCAGGCGTACGAGGACTGGACGGCGTGCACAATGCGGCTTTTCGCGATGCTGCGGGGATCCACGTGGTTCTTGATGGCGCTCAGCCTCGGAATCAGTGTTTCCCGCAGCGAAGCGAGAGGTCCCGCAGCAGATCTGAGGGCGGTGCGTCCGGCAACGAAAGTCGGCGAGTAGTCGATGCTGAGCCACCAGCAAACCGGCGTCGCACGCTTGTAGGAATGCAGCTCGGATATGTATACCTCCGGGACAACCACCACATTGCCTTCGGCGTCGACGGCGGCCGGCGCCTCCGGAGCGTTGTAGATCCCGAACTGCTCCGCGCGGGCCGCCGATGCCGTGGCGGGGTGCGGCACCAGGTAGGCGTCCTGGCCGAGTCCACGGAGCATGTCGACAAGCTGGTGGAGGGCCTCAGGCCCACCCGTCCGCAGCCCGCGGGGGTAGAGGACATAGATCTTGCGTGAATTCTCAGACATCAACTGAACTTTCCTGTAGGTCCGGACGGGCCGTGCGGGTGCCTAGCGCAGCCGGGCGGCGAGCTTATCGTCAATCTTCCCCATGCGGCCGCGCAAGGCATCGCGGATGCCGGTAACGGTGGCCAGGGCGTGTTTGCGCCGGTTGGGGCCGTAGACGAGTCGTACTGCCATGCTCTGAAATTCCATGGTCATGCGGCGCAGCACCCAGCGGGGCTGCTGCCGGAAGTACCTGCGGCCCATGACCAACGAGTTTCGCGTGATGTAGTAAACGCGGAAGGGCGCGTGGTAGTGGACGAAGAGGCGTTTCTGGCCGAGGCGGGCATGCCAGCCGAGCACCCGGAGCGGGCGGGCGTCCCCCAATGAATGCTCCAGATTGCAGCCCTGCCCGGCGATGGCCCGGAGCCCGGCGCTGCGGGCACGGGCGTTGAACTCGGAATCGACGCAGTCAATGAAAAGGGACTCATCGAGGTATCCCAGCCGGTCAAGGGCGGTGACGCGGATCAGCGTCCCGGACTGCATTGGGTCGAAGACCTCCGCTTCCGGTTCGCCGTCCAGAACCGGCAGCGGAACGCCGTTGTGCAGCTGCGCGCAGATCATGGCGATGGTCTCGCGGGACTGCGAACCTTCTTCCGACTCCAGCGCCTGTCGAATGTAATCCCCGGTGAACCGTGAATCCTGGTCCATGGTGACCACCCACTCCGGCGACCAGCGCTCCCGGGCGGCCTTGATTCCTGTGTTCAGGGCCGTCGCGATGCCTGAATTGACCTCAAGGGAAAGAACCTCGGCGCCCAGCTCTTCGATCTGGGCGAGCACCGTCTCCACCGCAGCAGTGGAGCCGTCATTCACCACGACGACGTGGGGAACATAGCGCAGCAGCCAGCGGATGTTCGACACGGCGTCTGTCGTGGGATTGAACACGGAGACCACGGCGGCCACAGTACTGAACTGGGTGGGATTCATTCGGACTTTCGTGATGGGTGTGTCTGCGCTCAAAGGGACCTCAGCTGACACCCGCAAAGCGGGCGCGGCGCCAGGCCACCGCAATGTTCCTGATGAAAGCCAACCTGGCCTTCAGGATCTTGGTCAGTCCCCGCATGCCGGCGGGCGTCAGATTTTGTCCGTGCAGGCGGTGCAGGATTGTGTCGGCCTCGAGGTAGGTGATGGACCGGTTCATGTTACCAACAAGGGCGATCCATTGGTCGTGGGACTCGGTCATGTGCGCCGGGAACGGAAGGATCTGGCCCAGGAGTTCCCGACGGAACGCCATCGCGCAGCCCCAGTGCAGCCGATAGCCCACAAGAATGCCGACGATGTTTCGAACCCGGCGCGGGGAGTCCTCGGCACGGAGGCGGATTTCATGGAATCGTCCCAGCGGTCCCTCGATGTGCCGGCAGTTGCTGGCGACCATCCGCTGGTGCTCCAGTGCACTGACCATGAGTTCAACGCGGCCGGGAATCCAGATGTCGTCCTGGTCCGAAAGGAAGACGTACTTGCCGCGGGCTTGTGTGAGGGCGCGTTCAAACGTGCGGACGTAGCCTGCGTTGGTGGCGGCCTCGATCAAGCGGATGCGGGGGTCACCGATCGCCCTGACAATGTCCGACGTCGCGTCGGTGGATGCGTCGTTGACAACAACAAGTTCATCGTGGGAACCCAGTTCGGCAAGGATGGACCGGACTTGCTCTTCAATGTGGAGGGCGCCGTTGTAGGCGGCCATGCAGACACTGACGCGCGGCACAGGGGAGGAGGGGGCATCCATACGGTGAAACGTCGCTTTCTGATTGCCTTGCCGACGTGACGGGCGGGCTCGGACCAAACATCCACCAGTCTAACAAGCGCCCGCGGCAGCACGGTCGGCCGGTGTCCTTCCCATATAATCGGATGACCGCCGTCGGACCTGCATCTGTATCCGCGCGCATATCTGTGAAGCAGCCCATTCGATACCAGCGGCTGAACCCACCGGAAGGAACCGAAGGTCCATGACCGTTGATGTAATGTTGCCCTACTACGGGGACGTAGACCAGATGAAACTGGCGGCCCAAAGCGTCATGAGCCAGCAGTATCAGGACTGGCGACTGTTGGTCATCGATGACGGCTATCCGGATCCCGAGCCAGCGCGATGGTTCTCCACCATTGAGGACTCCCGGGTCAGCTATCAGCGCAACGAACAGAATCTAGGCGCCAACGGCAATTACCGGAAGGCACTTGGGCTCGTGGAGTCCGAGTACGTGGTGATCATGGGCGCGGACGATGTCATGCTTCCCAACTACCTGGATGTGGTCGTCGGCGCATTCGAGGCATATCCCGCCGCCGACGTCGTCCAGCCGGGCGTGCAGGTCATCGACGAAAAGGGCATTGCATGCAGCACGCTCGTGGACACGGTGAAGAAGATCTACGCTCCCAAGACACGCGAACGCATCGAGCTCAAGGGCGAGGCGATGGCCACGAGCCTCGTGCGCGCGGACTGGGCCTATTTCCCCTCACTGGCATGGCGCGCCGAAACCATCACCCGCATCGGCTTCACCGAAGGCCTGGACGTTGTGCAGGATTTGGCGCTGCTCCTGGATATCGCGGCCGAAGACGGCTCGATGATCGTGGACCCGGTTTTAGCTTTCCTCTACCGTCGCCACTCCGCGTCGGATTCGTCCGTCCGGGCACTCGACGGCCGCCGCTTTGACGAGGAGCGCCGTTTCTTTGAGCTCCAGGCAGATCGGTTCGGCACACTCGGCTGGAAGCATGCAGCGCGTGCCGCCCGGTTCCATACGACGTCGCGGCTGAACGCGGCATCGGTGGTGCTCAAGTCGGTGTCCAAGGGCAGGGTCGACTCCCTGCCGCGGCTGATGAAGCACATCGTCCGGTAGGTTGGACGGATCCCCGCGGCAGACGAAAGTGGCCGGCACGCAGCAGCGTGCCGGCCACTTTTCTTGTGCGGGCCTACTTATCGGCGCTGGGGGCGGGGTCAGCCGCCGGGCGCGGGGGGCGTGCTGCCCCCAGGCCCCGGAGGTCCTGGAGGTCTGACCGGAGGATGGCGACTTCCTCGGCAAGGATGCGCACCTCGTCTTCTGCCTGGGACTGTTCGTGTGAGAGATGGAGGCAGACTCCCACCAGCAGAATCAGAGTCATGATGAAGAGGAGGTTGGCCGGAACCTGGATTCCGAGGAGACTGCTTGCCCGGTCCAGGAGCTGGGGGAAGACGCACAGGATCAGGGTGCCGATTCCGATGATGATCCACAGAATGGCGTACTTTTCCCTCAGCTTCTGGGTGCGGAGCATCTCAAAAACGTAGATGAGGATCGCCACGACGACGATGAGGCCCATGATGAGTGCCATTTTGAGAATCCCTAGTTGGTTGAGGGTGTTGACCTTTTTCGGGTCAACGCGAAGAGCAGCGCCAGCCCTGAGCGGCCGAGGTACAGAGCAGCTTTGACCGGGTCGTGGCTGGGTTGGCCGCCCTGGCGTTCGCGCATGGAAACCGGGACCTGGCGGACGGTGCAGCCGGATCGGACGGCAACGACAAGGGAATCAATGGTATCGCCAAGGTATTCGGCCGGGTAATGGTCTACATACTGCCGGATCGCCTTTTCGTTGGCAGCGCGGAAACCTGACGTGACATCCGTCAGTCGCGTGCCGGCAATGCGGGAAAGGCTCCACGCCAACACACTCATCGCCCATTTCCTGGGTCCACGCACGGAGTAAGTGCCCTTGTCCGCAAAGCGGGCGCCGATAGCGATGTCGGCCTCCCGCAGCCCGTCCAGTACGGCCTTGATGTCCCGGGGGTCATGCTGGCCGTCGGCGTCCACCTGGATAACCTGGGTGTAACCATGGGATTTTGCGTATTTGAAGCCGGTCCGCATCGCCCCGCCGACACCCATGTTGAAAGGGAGCCGCAGGACGCGGGCACCGGCAGCGCTGGCCAGCGCCGCGGTGCTGTCGCGGGAGCCGTCGTCGATGACGAGGACGTCGCACGCCGGCCCATACTCAAAGACTTCCCTCACCGTTGTGCCGATGACCTCGGCCTCGTTCCACGCAGGCATGATAACGAGGGTCTTGTGTCGGGCGACACTGCTGGCTTCAGAAGCCTGGGTCATGGCTTTGTCCGCTGGTTGAGGTAGTCGGAGAGTCGCTCCGCCGCCGGCGCAGGTGTGAAACCGGAGTCGCGAAGTTTGTCCAGCGCCAGTGTGCTGGTCGCCGGCCGGGGGGCCGCGACCTTGTCCTTGAAGTATTCCTCGGCGCTCACGCCGGTGACGGCGTCGCGGGATCCGGTGACGAGTTCGTAAACATCACCGGCGACGTCCGCCCAGGATTGTGGTTCGCCCTCATTGCTCAGGTTGTAGGTCCCAAAGGGCGCACCGCTTTCGAGCAGGTGCCGGATCCCCGCAGCGATGTCCTGGGTGAAGCTGAGCCTGCCGATTTGGTCGTTGACGACTGACGGCTCGATGCCACGGTCCGCGAGGGACGCCATGGTCCGGACGAAGTTGCTCCCGTCGCCGATGACCCAGCTGGTACGCACGATGTAGTGGCGCGGCACAACGCTGACGACGGCGTCTCCCGCGGCCTTTGTTTGGCCGTAGACCCCCAGCGGGCTGAGTGGTTCGTCCTCGGCGTGGATGTCCCTGGTGCCGTCGAAGACGTAGTCCGAGGAAATGTGGACCAGGACCAGATCATGCTCGACGGCGGTGCGCGCGAGCCTGGCCGCCGCTGTGACGTTGACAGCCCAGGCGGATGTGCGGCCCTCAGCGCTTTCCGCAGTATCAACGGCGGTGTAGGCCGCTGCGTTGATGATCGTTGAGTAGTTCTTCCAGTTCTTCGAGGTGAAGGCGGCCTCACTGCCCAGGTCGAAACCGGACCGACCGGCGAACTCGACGGAATTGTCGCCGTCGTAGATCTTCCGCAGCGCCTTGCCGAGCTGGCCGTCGGCTCCGACGACAAGGATCTTCTTCGGCGGCATCGGCACCACGTCGGCGAGGCGGGGATGGGCCTTGTCCTTGTCCGACAGTTCAGCCCGGTCCAGGGGGACGGGCCAGGCGATCGCGGCGCTTTCATCGGCGAGGTTCAGGAACGTGTACTGGCCCTGCGCGTCCGCGGACCAGTGGTCGTTGACGAGGTAGGTGTACGCCGTGTTGTCCTCGAGGGTCTGGAACGCGTTGCCGACGCCCCGGGGAATGAAAATGGCCTGGCTGGGATCCAGTTCGGCGCTGAAGACAGTGCCGAACGACGGTCCCTCGCGCAGGTCGACCCACGCGCCAAAGATCCGGCCGGTGGCAACCGAGATGAATTTGTCCCACGGTTCCGCGTGGATTCCGCGGGTCGTGCCCGCCTTCTCGTTGAAAGAGATGTTGTTCTGCACGGGACGAAAATCCGGCAGCCCGAGCGCAACCATCTTATCCCGCTGCCAGTTCTCCTTGAACCAGCCGCGGTTGTCGCCGTGCACCGGCAGGTCATAGAGCACAACACCGGGAATGGGGGTTTCGTGGGCAGTGAGCTTCTTGGAAAACTCGAAGGACATCGTCTACTGGCCCTGTTCCTGGTACTTGGCTTCCGTGGCTGCCTTCTGCGGACGCCACCAGTCCTCGTGGTCCCGGTACCAGGAGATGGTGTCCTCGATGCCGGCGTCGAAGTTGGAGAACCGCGGTTCCCACCCGAGCTCCTTGCGGAGCTTCGAGGAATCGATGGCGTACCGCAGGTCGTGGCCCGGGCGGTCCACGACGTGGTCGTAGGCATCCGGGGACTGGCCCATGTGCTTAAGGATCAGTTCCACGACGTCCTTGTTGTTCTTTTCGCCGTCGGCGCCAATCAGGTAGGTCTCGCCAATCCGGCCCTTGGCGATGATGGCCAGGACAGCGGAGGAGTGGTCATTGGCGTGGATCCAGTCGCGCACGTTTTCGCCCTTGCCGTAGAGCTTGGGGCGGATCCCGTCGATGACATTCGTGATCTGGCGCGGGATGAACTTCTCCACGTGCTGGTAGGGGCCGTAGTTGTTCGAGCAGTTGCTGATTGTCGCCTGCAGTCCGAACGACCGCACCCAGGCGCGTACCAGCAGGTCCGAACCCGCCTTGGTCGAGGAGTACGGGCTGGAGGGGTTGTACGGGGTGTTCTCCGTGAACCGCTCGGGGTCGTCGAGTTCGAGGTCGCCGTAGACCTCGTCCGTGGAGATGTGGTGGAAACGTTTCTGGTGTTTCCGGGCCGCCTCGATCAGCGTGTAGGTGCCGATGATGTTCGTATCCAGGAAAGGGCGGGGATCGTGCAGCGAATTGTCGTTGTGCGACTCCGCCGCGTAGTGGACCACGACGTCACTGCCGGCAACGAGCCCGTCCACAAGGGCTGCGTCGCAGATGTCACCCTGCACAAACCGGAAGCGCGACTCCGGGAGACCGGACAGGGACTCCACGTGGCCGGCGTAGGTGAGCTTGTCCAGCACAGTGACGTGATCTTCAGTGTTCTCAAGCACATAGTGGACAAAGTTCGAACCGATGAAGCCGGCGCCGCCGGTTACTAGAAGTCGCTGCATAGTCCCCTACGTTACCGGATTTGCTGAGCCACACAGTGAAGGGAATGATAGAGGGATGCGCGGAATAATACTTGCCGGCGGTACCGGCTCCCGACTTCACCCCATCACCCTGGGTGTAAGCAAGCAGCTCGTCCCGGTCTACGACAAGCCGATGATCTACTACCCGCTGTCAACGCTCATTCTGGCCGGGATCCGCGACATTCTGATCATCACCACCCCTCACGATGCGGAGCAGTTCCAGCGGCTGCTTGGCGATGGCTCGCAATTTGGCGTCAGCCTCAGCTACGTCCAGCAGCCTGAGCCTGACGGGCTCGCCCAGGCGTTTGTCTTGGGCGCCGAGCACATTGGCAACGAGCCGGTGGCGCTGGTTCTGGGCGACAACATCTTCTACGGACCCGGGATGGGCACGCAGCTGCGGCGTTTCGAGAATATCGACGGCGGAGCCGTGTTCGGGTACTGGGTTGCGGATCCCAAAGCCTACGGCGTTGTCGAATTCGACGACTCGGGCAAGGCCATCTCCCTGGAAGAGAAACCGCTGAAGCCCAAGAGCCATTACGCCGTTCCGGGTCTGTACTTCTACGACAACGACGTCGTTGACATCGCCAAGAACCTCAAGCCGTCGCCGCGAGGAGAGCTTGAGATCACGGACGTGAACAGGACCTACCTGGAACGGGGCAAGCTCCAGGTAGAAATCCTTCCCCGGGGCACTGCATGGCTCGACACGGGAACCTTCAGCGACCTCAACGACGCGTCGAATTTTGTGCGCACCACGGAGAACCGCCAGGGCCTGAAGATCGGCGCGCCGGAAGAAATCGCCTGGCGGTTGGGCTTCCTCACCGACGATGAACTGCGCCAGCGGGCCGAGCCGCTCATCAAGAGCGGCTACGGCAGCTACCTCATCAGGCTCCTGGAGCAGGGCGCCTGACGGAACAGCATGCAACAGAGAAAAGGTACGGGGGCCATCGCGGCCCCCGTACCTTTCTTATGTCCTCAATGGATGCCGATGGTCCGGCCCGGCCGGACCTGCCTGTCCGGACCCAACACCTAACTGGGCTGGATCCTGGCCCCCAGCGCTGCCGACCAGGTGATTTTTCCGCCGGTGAAGGTTTGGGTGCAGGTGGTGTTGGTGGTGGTGCAGTTTTGGGCGCTGGTGGGGTAGCCGAGGGGGCCGTTTT
>NZ_JBEPPO010000013.1:0-150403 GCF_040547365.1 Pseudarthrobacter sp. PvP090 | reverse complement strand
CGGCCCGGCCCACGGCACACCCTCGGCGTCACCACCCCCACCGGCCACACCTACCACTCCACCGCCCCGCCACCGCCGGGAACCCCTGCCCGGCACGCGGAACCGGACCTGGCCATGGCAAAAAGCCCAAGCCACCGCCGCCAACGCCGCAGCAGAGCCAACGACCTCCACCAAGCCCGAAAGCAACGCCAACGGGCGGCCTGAACAATCAACGGGCAGCCTGACCATAAGCACCCGGCAGCCTGAAAATAACCGAGCGCGCAGCCAGCCTGCCTGGATGGATGGTGCCGCCGTCGTCGTCGTGGTCTGACGCCAGTTTCGCCGAACGCGCCCCACAACAGAGCCGCCCGCCGATCGGAAAGATCAGCGGGCGGCTCGGGTCGCGATGCGGCAGCCGGCACGGGCTACCGGGCGGTGGCCCCGGCTGCTTCGGCGACAGGACCCGGGACGGCAGCCGCGGGCTTGCGCAGCTTGGCGCCTTCAACATCGACGTCCGGCAGGATGCGGTCCAACCAGCGCGGCAGCCACCAGGCTTTTTCGCCGAGCAGGTACATCACGGCGGGGACGATCGTCATCCGGACCACAAAGGCGTCAATCAGCACACCGAACGCCATGGCGAAGCCGAGCGGCCGGACCATGTTCAGGTGCGAGAAAATGAAGCCCGAGAACACGCTGACCATGATGATCGCGGCCGCGGTGACCACAGCAGCGGCGTGGCTGAAGCCCGAGCGGACCGCGTGTTTGGCCGATTCACCGTGCATGTACGACTCGCGCATGCCGGACGCAATGAATACCTGGTAGTCCATGGCCAGGCCGAACAGCACACCGATCAGGATGATCGGCAGGAAGCTCAGCACCGCGCCCGGATTCTCGACGCCGAAGAGCGGCCCGAGCCAGCCCCACTGGTAGACAGCGACGACGGCACCGAAGGCAGCGGCGAGCGAGAGCAGGAATCCGCCGGTAGCCAGCAGCGGCACCCAGATGGAGCGGAAGACCAGCAGCAGCAGGATCAGCGAGAGGCCCACCACGATCGCCAAGTACGGCGGCAGTGCGTCCCCGAGTTTGGTGGACACGTCGACGTTGCCGGCGGTCTGTCCGGTGAGCCCGATGCTGACGCCGGTGGTGTCCTTGATCCGGTCCTTCTCGGCGCGGAGTTCGGAAACCACCCGAACGGTGCTGGCGCTGGCCGGGCCCTCGTTCGGGATGACCTGGAATACCGCGGTGCGGCGGTCCTCGCTCAGGGCCAGCGGCACGGCGGCGGTGACATTTTCGGTCCCGCGCAGGATGTCCGCGACGTCGAACTGTGTGGCCTGCGCCTCCGCTTCGCTCAGCCCCTCGGGGAGGTCGCCCACCACGATGATCGGGCCGGTCATGCCCTCGCCAAAGCTCCGCTTGGTGACGTCGTAGGCCTTGAAGGCCTGCGAGGCGACCGGCTCGGAGCTGGCGTCCGGCAGTGCGAGCCGCAGCTGGGCGGCGGGCAGGGCCACCACACCGAGCAGGACCACTCCGGCCAGCAGGGCCAGCCACGGGTGGTTGGTGACAATGCCGCCCCAGCCGTGGCTGCTGCGGTATTCGTCCTTGGCGCGGTCCTCGGTTTCGTGGCCGGGCGCGGCGTTGTGCCGGTCCGCCTTGGCCCAGGCCCGCTTGGAGATCAGTTTCCGGCCCACGAGGGACAGCACTGCCGGTGTCAGGGTCAGGGCGACGACGACGGCGACGGCCACCGTGGCGGCGGCGGAGAGGCCCATAACGGCCAGGAACGGAAGGCCCGGGACCACCAGGGCCGCGAGGGCGATGATGACGGTCAGGCCGGCGAAGAGCACGGCGTTGCCGGACGTGCCCGTGGCCAGCGCCACGGACTCCTCGGGATCCATGCCGGAGAGCAGCTGGCCGCGGTGCCGGTTGACGATGAACAGCGAGTAGTCGATCCCGACGGCGAGGCCGAGCATCAGCGCCAGCATCGGGGAGATGGAGCTCATATCCGTGGCACCGCTGAGGGCGAATGTGCCGCCCACGCCGACGGCGACGCCGACGACGGCCATCAGCAGCGGAAGTCCGGCGGCGATCAGGGTCCCGAGCATGATGATCAGGACCAGGGCCGCAACCGCGATGCCGATGATCTCGGCGGTGCCAAAGAGCTCGGAGATGTCCTCGCTGATTTCCTTGCTGGGCAGCGCGGTGACGTTGGCGGCGGAGACCTCTTTGACGATGTCCTGGACTTCCTGGCGGACCTCCGGATTGAGGCCGTTGATGGAGGTCTTGAACTGCACCTGGGCGATCGCGGCCTTGCCGTCCCCGGAGACGAAGCGGAGGCCTTCCGAGGCCTCCAGCTGGCGGGCGCCAAGGGCGAGCTTGGCCTCGCCGGCCTCCAGTTCCTGGGTGCCGGCGTCGAGCTTTGCCTGGCCTGCGGCGAGGGCAGCCTTCTGCTGGCCGAGCCGTGCCTCGATCGCAGCGGCCGGCATGCCGGCGGCTGCCATCTGCTGTTCGGCAGCGTCCAGCTGGGCCTTTCCGGCGGCGAGCTCGGCAGCGGCCGTCTCCAGCTGGGCCTTGCCGGCAGCGGACTGCTCCTTGCCGGCGGCCAGATCGGTGACGGCCTTGTCCAGCTGCGCCTGCGTGGCGAACGGGTCGACCGTGCCCTGAACGTCCGGGAGGGTTTCGAGTTTGGCCAGGGCGGCGGTGACCGCGTCCTTGCCCGCCTGGCTGAACTGCGTGGCGTTGGCTTCGAAGACCACGCTGGCGGAGCCGCCGGAGGACGAGGGAAGCTCGGTCTTGAGCTTGTCCGCCATCTGCTGGGTTTCGGTGCCAGGGATCTGGAAATTATTGGACAGGGTGCCGTGGAAGGCGGCTGCCGCTCCACCGACGGCCACCATCACGGCGAGCCACAGGGAGATGACGAGCCAGCGGTGGCGGTAGGAGAACTTGCCGAGGCGGTAGAGCATCAGGGCCATGTCAGTGCCGATCTGGGGAAGGGGTGGCGGTGGAGTTGGGCGCCGGGTTGGCTGCCTGGGTGGTTGAAGGGGCGGCGTCAGGGCGGGCGAATCCGGAGCCCAGCAGGCCCATGGAATCGATCAGGAGCTGCCGGAGCGTGGACAGGGATTCCGCAGTGAGGGAGCCGCCGCAGCGCAGGAACCAGACGTCCATGGCGGCCTTGCCGCAGGAGATGACTGAGCCGGCGAGGGCACGGAGGTACAGCTCGTCGAGCTCGACGCCTTCGCTGAGCCGTTCCCGGGCCGCAGTAATGATCTGGACCGTGCAGTGGTCCCAGGCTTCAAGCTCGGACCGGCTGAGCTGCGGATTGGCCTGGCCAAGGCTGTACAGCTCGGCCAGGGGAGCTACCGTCATCGGGTCCGCGAGCTCCACGAGGGCTGCCCGGGCCGATTCCAGGAAAGGTTCCCCGGCCGGGCGCAGCCGGAACTGCTGAAGTGCCTTGTCCAGGAAGCCGAAGGTGACGGCGGCAATGGCCGCCTCGGTGCTGCCGAAGTAGTTAAAGAAGGTGCGGCGGGAGATGCCAGCGGCGTCGGCGATGTCCTCGACCGTGAAGTTGCCGGGGCCGTTGGACCGGAGCAGCGCCAGGGCGGCGTCGGTGATGGCTTGGCGCGTGGCCGCCTTATTCAGTTCGCGGCGCGACGGACCGTCGGATGGCGGGTCGGACGTCGGCGGGACGGCTGCGCTGTGGGATAGGGAAGCGGACACGCACTTACACTACGTGCAAGTTTGCACTCAGGGCAACTTTTTTCCGGCCAGCGACCGTCGCCAACCTTCACAGCAAGATGAAAGGTTCCGAACAGCTCCCGCTGAAGGGTCCGGCAGAGACTTGAACTACGTCTTGGAAAAGACAACCACCAACCGCAGCCGTCACCAGCTGCAGACCAGGAGACAGCACATGTCACGTACGAAGAGAATGACGCTCGCCATCTCGGCCGGGGCGCTGGCCCTGGGCGCCGGCCTCGGCGTTACCGGGATGGCGTCAGCAGCCACGACTCCGACGCCCACCCCCAGCTCCAGCGCTTCGGCAGAGGCAACGCCCGGAACCACCGACGGTCAGGGCATGCGCGGCGGCCACGGCAAGGGCGGGCAGCGCGGCGCCGCCCAGGCCGCCGAACTGGCAGCCAAGCTCGGCGTTGAGGAGGCCAAGGTGACCGAGGCCCTGCAGGCTTTCCGCGAAGCCAACAAGCCGACCACCCCGCCGGCCGAGGGAACCAAGCCAGACCGCGCCACCAGGGACGCGGCACTGGCGAAGTCGCTCGCGGAGTCGCTGGGCATTGAGGAATCCAAGGTCACCGCGGCCCTGGAGGAGCTGCGGACGGCGGCCCAGGCCGACCGCGCCGCGGCGCTGAAGACCAAGCTGGACACGGCGGTCACCGACGGCACCCTGACCCAGGCCGAAGCGGACGCCGTCGCCAAGGCCATCGAGAAGGGTGTGATCGGTGGCGGCGGACACTAGTCCCACCGCGCCGCTGCCGTCCCTGACGCGGTAAAACACAGAAGTCCCCGGGGATCTCCCGGGGACTTCTGTGTTGGCTGGTGGCGCTTACGCCCTGGCGTCGGCCAGCTCGCGGCCTTCCGGCGACGCCGCGGGAGACGCGTCAGCGGAGGGATGGGCGTCGGCGGTGCCGCCGTCGGCTGTGGTGTCGACTGTGTTGTCGACTTCGTCGGTGAACGGGTCACCGGTGCGCGGTGCGTTGTACAGCGACTCGTCGAGGATGCCCTGGCGCTTGGCCACGATCGTGGGGATCAGGGCCTGCCCGGCCACGTTGACCGCGGTGCGGCCCATGTCCAGGATCGGGTCGATCGCCAGCAGCAGCCCGACGCCGGCCAGCGGCAGTCCCAGCGTGGAGAGTGTCAGGGTCAGCATCACGACGGCGCCGGTGGTGCCGGCGGTCGCGGCGGAGCCGAGCACGGAGACGAGGGCGATCAGCAGGTACTGGGTGAAGTCGAGCTGGATGCCGAAGAACTGGGCCACAAAGATCGCCGAGATGGCGGGGTAGATCGCGGCGCAGCCGTCCATCTTGGTGGTGGCGCCCAGCGGTACGGCGAAGGAGGCGTAGCCGCGGGGGACACCCAGGCTGCGTTCGGTGACGCGCTGGGTCAGCGGCAGGGTGCCCACCGAGGAGCGGGAGACGAAGGCCAGCTGCACGGCCGGCCAGACGCCGGAGAAGTACTGCTTGATGGACAGGCCGTGGGCGCGGACCAGTACCGGGTAGACGACGAACAGCACGAGGGCCAGGCCCACGTAGATGGCGAAGGTGAACTTGCCCAGGGACCCGATGGTGTCCCAGCCGTAGATCGCCACGGCGTTGCCGATCAGGCCAACAGTGCCGATCGGGGCGATCCGGATGATCCACCAGAGGACCTTCTGGATCACGGCGAGGGCGGAGGCGTTGAGGTTCAGGAACGGCTCGGCCGCCTTGCCCACCTTGAGCGCTGCGATGCCGACGGCGACCGCGATCACCAGGATCTGCAGGACGTTGAAGCTCACGGCGGTGGTGGCGGCGCCCTCGGTGACGGTGGTGCTGGCGCCGAGGCCCAGGAAGTTCTTCGGGAACAGCCCGGTCAGGAACGCCCACCAGCTCCCGACCTTGGACGGTGCTTCGCCCTCGCCGGTGATGCCGGTGTTGGCACCGGGCTGCAGAAGCACGCCCAGGCCGATGCCGATCAGCACGGCCATCAGCGCGGTGATGGCGAACCAGAGCAGCGTGTGCCAGGCCAGCCGGGCGGCGTTGGAGACGGCGCGCAGGTTGGAGATGGAGCTGACCACGGCGGTGAAGATGAGGGGCACGACGGCGGTCTGCAGCAGCGAGACATAGCTCGAGCCGACGGTCTGCAGCGTGGCGCCGAGGGCGTTGGGATTCGCCTTGGTGCTGCCCGTGTACTTGGCCAGCAGGCCGAGTCCCAGGCCCACGATCAGGGCCGCGATGATCTGGAAGCCGAACGAGCCGGCCCATTTGGGCAGCTGGAAGCCGGTCTTTCCGGCGGGTGCGGGGGTGCTTGTCTGAGTGCTCACCGGATCACGCTAGGTCCGGCGCATCTAGCACGGCGAACGGATGTTGAGAAATATGACGCGGCTGGTTTTAATTCCCGGCTGCGAAATCCCCGGAATTACGCGGGGGGGCAACCCGTTTGTGAAGTTATTCCCGAGCCGAATGTGGTGATTGTCTCTGCGTGCCTGCGCCGAGACGGCAGTTCGCGGCAATGTTCTTAGAAAACACTGCCGCGAACTGCGCACTCGCGCATGGCTTGGGGGAGCTCGACTTACCCCAGCAGCGCGCGCTTGAGGGTGTCGAGGCCGACGGAACCGATGTTGAGGGCCTTGGTGTGGAAGGCCTTCAGGTCGAAGCCGGGGCGGGATTCGAGCTCGGCGCGGATCTGCTCCCAGAGCCGCTGGCCCACCTTGTACGACGGCGCCTGGCCCGGCCAGCCGAGGTAGCGGGTGAACTCGAAGTTCAGCTGGCCCTCGCTGATCGCGAGGTTCTGCTTGAGGAACCCGTACCCCTTGTCCGGAGTCCAGGTGCCCGACCCCCAACGCTCGGGCACGTCCAGCTCCAGGTGGACACCGATGTCGAACACCACGCGGGCGGCCCGCATGCGCTGCATGTCCAGCATGCCCATGTGGTCACCGGGATCCTTGAGGTAGCCCAGTTCCTGCATCAGCTTCTCGGCGTAGAGTGCCCAGCCTTCGCCGTGCCCGGAGGTCCAGCAGACATTCCGGCGCCACTTGTTGAGCAGTTCGCGGCGGTAGGTGGCGGTCGCCACCTGCAGGTGGTGGCCCGGGACGCCCTCGTGGTAGACCGTGGTGGTCTCGGCCCAGGTGGTGAAGGTGTCCTCGCCCGGCGGCACGGACCACCACATGCGGCCCGGGCGGCTGAAGTCGTCGGAGGGGCCGGTGTAGTAAATGCCGCCCTCGTCGGTCGGGGCGATCTTGCACTCCAGGGTCTTCATGACGTCCGGGATATCGAAGTGCACGCCGGCGAGGTCGGCCACGGCCTTGTCGGAGAGTTCCTGCATCCACACCCGGAGGGCCTCGGTGCCCTTGAGCTGCCGGGCGGGGTCGTCGTTCAGGATCTGCTTGGCCTCGTCGATCGTAGCGCCGGGGCGGATTTCCCCGGCCACCCGCTCCTGCTCGGCGATCAGGCGGTCGAGTTCCTGCACGCCCCAGGCGTAGGTTTCCTCCAGGTCCACGGCGGCGCCAATAAACGCGCGGGAGGCCAGCGAGTAGCGCTCGCGGCCCACGGCGTCCTTCTCGGGGGCGACGGGCAGCAGCTCGGACTCCAGGAAGCCGGCCAGCCGCGAGTAGGCCACGCGCGCGGCGGCAGCGCCGGCGTCGAGCGCGGACTGCACGTCCTCGGGCAGCGGGCCCTCCGCGGTTTTGGCGTTGGCGGCCAGCTTCGCGAAGAAGCCGTCCTCCGCGGCGTGCTTGGTGGTCTGTTCGATCACGATCTTCACCTGGCGCGCAGCGGCAACTTTGCCGGCCGCCAGGGCGGTGCGCAGCGACACGATGTACCCGTCCAGCGCGGCGGGGACGTTGTGCGCGCGTCCGGCGATGTGCTCCCACTGCGCCGCGGTGTCGGTCGGCATCAGGTCGAAGATCGCGCGGATCTCCTGCGGCGCGGAGGCGATGTTGTTCAGCTCCGCCAGGTCCCAGCCGGATTCGTGGATCTCCAGCTGCAGGCCCAGGCGCTCGCGCATGGCGTCCAAGGTGATGGCGTCGACGTCGTCCGCGGGCGCCAGGCCGTCCAGCGCCGCCAGGGCCTCGCGTGCGGCGGCCGCGAATTCCTCGTGCCCGGCGGGGGAGAAGTCCTGGTAATCGGTTTCGTGCCCGGGAATCCCGAGCTCGGTGGCGAAGCTCGGGTTAAGCCGGATCAGGGTGTCCGTGAAGGCATCGGCGACGGCGTCGATGGCGGTGTGCGGGCGCACTGGAACCTGGTTGTTGGCGGCAGTGTTTTCAGTGGGTTCAGTAGTCACCCGAAAGACATTAGCCGGGCTGGGGCTGTTATGAAAGGGTTGCTGCACTTTTTACCAGGCTTCGTGTCCGGGGCCTGGTGGCGCAGGAACTCGGGTGCCTTAGCCGCGGCTGCGCTTCCACGAACCGGGCCCCGGCTTGGGTGCCAGCTGCAGCTGCTGCCGGCGGATCCAGTGCCGGGCGCTTGGCGTCTGGGTCTCGGCCGTTTCGTCGCCGCCGACAGACAGCACGACGGCGGCCAGCGCCGCGAGCTCCTCCGCCGTCGGCTCGCCCTTGACGACGGCGAACAGCGGCCGCTCGCCTGCCGGGCTGTCCCCGGGCTCAACTGTGGGGCTCACAGCGGGATGTTCCCGTGCTTCTTGGCGGGAAGGCTGGCGCGCTTGTCCCGCAGGGCACGCAGGCCCTTGATGATCTGGACCCGGGTCTCGGACGGGGCAATGACGGCGTCCACGTAGCCGAGCTGGGCGGCCTGGTAGGGGTTGAGCAGCTCTTCCTCGTACTGCCGGATGACCTCGGCGCGCTTGGCCTCGACGTCGCCGCCGTCCGCCGCGACCGCGGCAAGCTCGCGGCGGTACAGGATGTTGACGGCGCCCTGGGCGCCCATCACGCCGATCTGCGCCGTGGGCCAGGCCAGGTTCAGGTCCGCGCCGAGCTTCTTGGAGCCCATCACGATGTAGGCTCCGCCGTAGGCCTTCCGGGTGATGACCGTCACCTTCGGCACGGTGGCTTCTGCGTAGGCGTAGAGCAGCTTCGCGCCGCGGCGGATGATGCCCTGGAACTCCTGGTCCTTGCCCGGCAGGAAGCCCGGGACATCCACCAGCGTGATGATGGGGACGTTGAAGGCGTCGCAGTGCCGGACGAAGCGGGCAGCCTTCTCCGAGGCGGCGATATCCAGCGTGCCGGCGAACTGCATCGGCTGGTTGGCCACAATGCCCACCGTGTGGCCCTCCACCCGGCCGTAGCCGATCATCACGTTCGGGGCATAGAGGGACTGCATCTCCAGGAAGTGCGCGTCGTCGACAATCTGTTCGATGACCTTGCGCATGTCGTACGGCTGGTTGGCCGAGTCCGGGATCAGCGCGTCCAGGGCGAGGTCGTCGTCGTCGAGCTCCAGCTCCTGGGTGTGCTCCAGCACGGGGGCTTCGGCGAGGTTGTTGGAGGGCAAAAAGTCCAGGAGTTCGCGGACGAACTCGATGGCGTCGGCCTCGTCGGAGGCAAGGTAGGTGGAGGTGCCCGTGTTGGCGTTGTGCTGCCGGGCGCCGCCGAGGGTTTCCATGTCCACGTCCTCGCCCGTGACGGTCTTGATCACGTCCGGGCCGGTGATGAACATGTGCGAGGTCTTGTCCACCATGACCACGTAGTCGGTCAGGGCCGGGGAGTACGCGGCTCCGCCGGCGGACGGGCCCATGATGAGGGAGATCTGCGGGACGACGCCGGAGGCGTGGACGTTGTTGCGGAAG
Organism: Pseudarthrobacter sp. PvP090; assembly: GCF_040547365.1. Taxonomy (NCBI): domain Bacteria; kingdom Bacillati; phylum Actinomycetota; class Actinomycetes; order Micrococcales; family Micrococcaceae; genus Pseudarthrobacter; species Pseudarthrobacter sp. PvP090. The sequence continues at coordinate 140,986 of NZ_JBEPPO010000013.1, read as the reverse complement.
ATGTCCGCGAACATCGCGAGCGAGGCGACGCCTTCCTGGATACGGGCGCCGCCGCCGTCGAGGATGCCGACTACGGGGCAGCCGTTGCGCAGCGCGAACTCCTGGACCTTGACGATCTTCTCGCCGTTGACCTGGCTCAGCGAGCCGCCATAGACGGAAAAGTCCTGGCTGTAGACGGCTACGGGGCGGCCGTCCACGGTGCCGTAGCCGGAGACCAAGCCGTCGCCCAGCGGCTTCTTCTTCTCCATGCCGAAGGCGGTGGAGCGGTGCACGGCGAGCGCGTCGAACTCGACGAAGGAGCCGGCGTCGAGCAGCAGGTCAATGCGCTCGCGGGCCGTGTTCTTCCCGCGGGCGTGCTGCTTCTCGATCGCTTCCGGGCCGGAGGGCTGCTCAGCACGGGCCTGGCGGTCGCGGAAGTCGGCAATCTTTCCCGCGGTCGTGGTCAGATCGTGGCTCATCAAGTGTCTCCGGCTCTGTAGCTGATGTTCTGCTGAATCGTGTGGTGCTGGCAGTGCTGTGGTGCGCCGGCCCTGTCCCGCGTGGCGCTTTAGCTGGTATCCACAAAAGCCGGGCCTTGATGGCAAGTCTAGTGACGCTATTGGCCCATGCCGCTGTAGAAAACCTACAATATTCGTCCCAACTCTCACCTGAAGCAGCACGTGGCCGTCGGGGGTTGATGTCCGGAGGGGCTCGGCGCGCCAATGTTACTCACCAGTAACATGAGTCGGCTAGAGTGTCCTCATGACTTTGAGCAACGACGCTTCGGGCACTTCCCCGCAGTCCCAGCAGCCAGGGCCCTACCAGGCCGCCGGTTCCCTCCAGGGCCGCACCATCCTCATCTCCGGGGGAAGCCGCGGCATCGGCCTGGCCATCGCTACCCGCGCCGCGCGCGACGGCGCCAACATTGTCCTGATGGCTAAGACCGGCCAGCCGCACGCCAAGCTGGAAGGCACGGTCTACTCCGCTGCCGAGCAGATCGAGGCGGCCGGCGGGCAGGCCCTGCCGCTGGTCGGGGATGTGCGCAACGACGCCGACGTCGCCGGCGCGGTGGCCGCCGCCGTCGAGCGCTTCGGCGGGATCGACGTCGTCATCAATAACGCCTCCGCGATCGACCTGTCCAAAACGGACGACGTCGACATGAAGCGCTACGACCTGATGCAGGACATCAACGTCCGCGGCACCTTCCTGCTTTCCAAGCTCTCCCTGCCGGCGCTGCGCGAATCGGATTCCGGCCAGATCCTGACGCTCTCCCCGCCGCTGAACCTGGACCCGAAGTGGGCGGGCATGCATCTGGCATACACGATGGCGAAGTACGGCATGAGCCTGACCACCCTGGGCCTCGCCGAAGAACTGAAGGTCGACGGCATCAGCGTGAACTCCCTGTGGCCCTGCACGCTGATCAACACTGCCGCCATCCGCAACATGCCGGGGGGCGACAAGATCGTCCAGGGTGCCCGCGGCCCCGAGATCATGGCGGATGCGGCCCACGCGGTCCTGACCAGCAGCAACGCGATCCCGGAATCAGGCAGGTTGAGTGGGAACTTCTACACCGACGAGCAGGTCCTGGCGGCAGCCGGCGTCACGGACTTCACCCCGTACAGCCTGGGCGCCACGGAGGACCGGCTGATTCCTGACATCTTCCTCTGAGTTTCCTGCGGCTTCCGGGCTGCGGGCGGTCCGGGCCAGCCGACGGCGGCGTAACTCGGTAGGATTCAAAGCATGGAAGCCGCGCAGGAAGCCCCGGACCGTCCGCCCCTCGATGTGAACGCCCTCAGTGATGAGGCGTTCCTCTCCGCCAACGGCATTCCGCGGCTCACGGTGGTGGACTCCACCGGCTCCACCAACGCTGACCTGCTGCGCGGCGTCACCGAGGACGCTGCCGCGTACCCGGATCTCACGGTGCTCACCGCCGAATACCAGAGCGCCGCCCGCGGACGCCTGGACCGCCGCTGGGAGGCCCCGGCCAACAGCTCCGTCTCGGTCTCGATGGTGCTGCGCCCGGTCAACGCCGAGGGACGCCCGCTGCCGACCCAGAGCTACTCCTGGCTGTCGCTGCTGGCGGCTCTGGCCCTGCGCGAGGCACTGCTGGAGACGGCCGGCATCCCGGCGGAGCTCAAATGGCCCAACGATGTCCTGGTGCGCGGCCGGAAGATTGCCGGCATCCTGGCCCAGCTGGGCCCGATGCAGGGCGGCGCCGTGCCGCCGGTGGTGCTGGGGACCGGACTGAACGTCACCCTCACCGAGGCCGAACTCCCGGTGCCCACGGCCACGTCCGTCCTGCTGGAACACCCGACGTCGGTGGACCGGACCGAGCTGCTCAAGAGCTACCTGTCCCGGTTCGCGACGCTTTACCGCAGCTTCTGCAACGCCGACGGTGATCCCTCCGCCGGGATGGCCGGCGGACCCTCGCTGCACAAGCGGGTCGAGCACCTGCTGACGACGCTGGGCAAGCAGGTCCGTGCCCAGCTGCCCGGCGACCATGAAATCATCGGCCACGCCACACGCCTGGATGACTACGGCTCACTGATGGTGGTGGATTCGGGGGGACACGAGCACGTGGTGACGGCCGGCGATGTGGTGCACCTGCGGCCATGGACTCCTCCGGGCGGCAATCCGGGCACCGAAAGCGGTTATGCGTAAAGAGCTCTTTCCGGGCGAGCAAGTGATTGTGGTGACCCGGCCGCAGCCCAGGACCCTGATTGTCCCGGCGCTGATGTTTATCCTGGTCCCGGCGCTGGCAGCCTACGCCAGCGCCTGGATTGTGAAGGGCGGCCCAGCCCGGCTGGTCCCGCCGCTCGAGGAGTCCACCAGGGAGTGGACGCCGTGGCTGATCGGGGCGTCCATTGCCATCGCGGCCTGGGTGCTGCTGGGGTACTGCCTGCCAAGGGTTATGGCCTGGCACGCCACGAAGTACACGCTGACGAGCCAGCGGCTGGTGGTCCGTTACGGCATGCTGCGACGGCGGGACCTGCAGGTCCCCCTGGCCACCATTCGTAATGTCGTCATCCATCAGTCGTTGCCCCAGCGCGTATTGCGCTCCGGGAATATATCCTTGGATACCGGGTACCCCTCCAGCACGGTGGTCCCCGATGTTCCGGAAGCGGCGACGTTCCGCAACTTCATTCTCGACGCCATCAATGACCTCCCGCAGGGCGGGGCCCTGGGCGCCGGGGGCATGATGCACAACCCCGATGCGGCGTGGCCGCCGGAGACGAGAGAAGGTGGAAGAGATGAGCGCTGAGAACGTCCACCAGGACACCGGACTCCTGGACGAAGAACCGTCACGGGTTCCGGACGCCGTCGTCGAGACCGCCAACCTCCAGGAAGCCGTCCTCGATTCCGTGGCCGACCAGGCTGATGCCGACGCCGAGGAAGCCGTCGCGAACGCCGAGGCCTGGCTCCCCGATTCCGCGGACACCGACGCCACGGTAGACCCACTTGCCGCGGACACCGACGCCGACGCAGACTCAGCCGAAGATGACGCCGGGGCGGAACCTGCCGCCGCCGCGCCGCCCACCGGCACCATGTCCGCCGAACGCGTTGCCTTGAAAGCCCTCGAGCAGCGGCTGCTCGGCGGGGAACGCAAGCTCCGCCGCCGTGAGGTCGCGTCCGGCGCCGGGCTGTCCCTGCTCTCCGCCCGGAAACTCTGGCGGGCCCTGGGTTTTCCCAACATCGGGGACGAGGACGTCGCCTTCACCGAACGCGACCAGGCCGCCCTGAACACCATCGTGGACCTGGTCCGCGCCGGCAAACTCACCGAAGAAGCCGCCATCTCCGTGACCCGCGCCATCGGCCAGATGACCGACCGCATGGTGGTCTGGCAGGTCGAGGCCCTCGTCGAGGACATGGTCCAGAACCAGGGCGTCACCGACGCCGTGGCCCGCAAGCGCCTGGTGGGTGAACTGCCGTCCCTCGTGGACGCGCTCGAGGAAATGCTGCTTTACTCCTGGCGACGCCAGCTCAACGCCGGCGTCCAGCGCCTTGCCGTGCGCGCCGAGGCCGGGCTGGCGTCCAGCGAGGAAGGCCGCGAGGGCGACGAGGATGATGCCCCGCTGCCGCTGGCACGGGCGGTGGGATTCGCGGACCTGGTCTCCTACACGAGCCTGTCCCGCCGGATGAACGAAAAGACCCTCGCGCAGCTGGTGCAGCGCTTCGAGAACAAGTGCGCCGAGATCATCTCGGTGGGTGGCGGGCGGCTGGTCAAGACGGTCGGCGACGAGGTCCTCTACATCGCCGAGACTCCCGCGGCCGGCGCCGAGATCTCCCTCGCCCTGTGCCAGGCCTTCACCGACGACGAGATCCTGCCGCAGGCCCGGGTGGCCATGGTGTGGGGACGCATCCTTTCCCGGCTGGGCGACATCTACGGTCCGACCGTGAACCTGGCGGCGCGGCTCACCGCGCTGGCGGACCCGGGAACGGTGCTGGTGGACTCCATGACGGCGGCCGCTCTGGAACAGGACGACCGATTCGTCCTGCATCCGCGGCCGGCCGAAGACGTCCGGGGCTTCGGCGAAATCCACCCAGTAGAGCTCCAGCGCGGCAGCGGCCGCGGGCTCGTCCTGGATTAGTGGACATGCTCCGGTAGTATCCCCGTAACGCATGGCCCACAAGGGCCGCGGACAAAAGGGAGGTCCTTTCTCCACGTCCGCACAGGTTCCACCGTGCAGTACAGGGACCTCACCTTCTACCTAGGACAGGCATGAATTCCCAGCCGGCCGCCGATCCGCCCTCGCCCACCTCCGACACGGCCCCCGTCCCGGCAGTGGGAGGGTCGGCGAGCGGTGCCTCCGGCCTCCGGCTCAACTGCGGCTACGGAACGGACCGTGGCCTTCGCCGCGAGATGAACGAGGATTCCTTCATCGCCTCCGATCCGGTCTTTGCCGTCGCGGACGGTATGGGCGGGCATGAGGCCGGCGAGATTGCCAGCGGAATTTGTGTGCGCACCCTGGCCCGGCTCCCGCAGGTGGCGGGCGGGAAGAGGGACGCCACTGCCGCCGTCGTGCAGGAGTACTTGCTGATGGCCGACGAGGGCATCCGTGCGGCGACGGGGTCCCGCGCCGGGACCACACTCTCCGGCGTCGTAGTGGTCGAGCAGCAGGGAGCCCTCTACTGGCTGGTCCTGAACGTCGGCGATTCCCGGACCTACCTGCTTAGCCACGGCAAGCTCCGCCAGGTCAGCGTCGACCATTCCGAGGTCCAGGAACTCGTGGACGCCGGGCAGATCACGCAGGCCCAGGCCGCAGTACACCCGCGACGGCACGTCGTCACCCGAGCCCTGGGCACCGGCGACGAGACGGAGGCGGACTTCTGGCTGCTCCCCATCGAAGCAGGCGACCGGGTCCTGGTTTGCTCCGACGGTCTCAACGGCGAGCTCGACGACCAGCACATTGCAAGTATCCTGCGCTCCCAAACGGACCCGCAGGCTGCCGTCGATGAACTCATCCAGGCGGCTCTGCGCAGCGGGGGCCGGGACAATGTCACCTGTATCGTGCTGGATGCCAGCGTTGTCACACAGCACGACGGCGGTGCCGGGCCGAACGCTTCCCGCTAGCCCACGGACAATGTCGGCGTTCTAGGGCAGGATAGGTCTGTGAGCACAGGGAACACTGCAGCAGAAGCCGAAACACACACCCCCTCCGAGGCCGTGCGCGAAGAGTACGAGGTCCTCGTCGAGGAGGTCCGCAAGCACCGCTTTGCGTACTACCAGGAGGACGCGCCGATCATTTCGGACGCCGAGTTCGACGAGCTCTACCGGCGGCTGGAAACGATCGAGGCCATGCACCCGGAACTCGTGGCCAACGATTCCCCGACGCAGGAAGTGGGCGGCGAAGTGTCCGCCGCTTTTGCCGCCGTCGAACACCTGCAGCGGATGTACAGCCTGGAGGATGTCTTCTCCCTTGAGGAGCTGGAGGCGTGGATCGCCAAAGCGGAAGCGAACATCGCCAAACTCGGCAACGGGACCCCGGCCTGGCTCACCGAACTCAAAATCGACGGCCTCGCCGTCAACCTGCTGTACCGCGACGGTGCGCTGATCCGGGCCGCCACCCGGGGCGACGGAACCACGGGGGAGGACATCACCCACAACGTCCTCACCATCAAGGAAATCCCGCAGCAGCTCAGCGGCGAGGGCTTCCCGGCCGAGATGGAGGTCCGGGGCGAGGTCTTCATCCCGTCCAAGGCCTTCGCCGAATTCAACGAGGCCCTGATCGAGGCCGGCAAGGCGCCGCTGGCCAACCCCCGCAACGCCGCCGCCGGCTCGCTGCGGCAGAAGGACCCGGCGGAAACCGCCAAGCGGCCGCTCCGGATGTACGTGCACGGCATCGGCGCCCGCGAAGGACTCGACACGGCCAGCCAATCGGACACCTACCGTCGGCTCGCCGGGTGGGGGCTGCCCACCAGCCCCTACTTCGAGGTCCTGCCCGGGCTCAAGGACGTGCTCGAATTCATCACCCGCTACGGCGACAAACGCCACAGCCTCACCCACGAAATCGACGGCATTGTGGTCAAGGTCGACGACTTCGCCACCCAGCGCGCCCTCGGCTACACCTCCCGGGTCCCGCGCTGGGCCGTGGCCTACAAGTACCCGCCCGAGGAAGTCCACACCAAGCTGCTGGACATCGCCGTCAATGTCGGCCGCACCGGCCGCGTCACCCCGTACGGCGTCATGGAACCCGTCAAGGTGGCCGGTTCCACCGTGGAGATGGCCACCCTGCACAACCAGGAAGTTGTCAAGGCCAAGGGCGTCAAGATCGGCGACATCGTGGTGCTGCGCAAAGCCGGGGACGTCATCCCGGAGATCGTCGGGCCGGTCCTGGCCCTGCGCGAGCAGCAGGACCCGCCGGTCCGCGACTTTGTGATGCCCACCGAATGCCCCGCCTGCGGTACCCCACTGGCACCGGCCAAGGAGGGGGACGTGGACATCCGCTGCCCCAATTCCCGCTCCTGCCCGGCGCAGCTGCGCGAACGGGTGTTCCACCTCGCCGGCCGCGGCGCCTTCGACATTGAGGCCCTCGGCTGGGAAGCCGCCATCGCATTGACCCAGCCGGCCGAGCCGGAGGCCCCGCCGCTGACTACCGAAGCGAACCTGTTCCGGCTGACCCCCGCGGATCTCGCCGACGTCCGCATCCGGCGCGAAAAGCGCTCCAAGGGCGTGGCCACCGGCGAGTTCGAGCTGGTGCCGTACTTCTTCAGCAAGGGCACCGCCAAGACCCCGTCCAAGCCCACGGCCACCACCGAAAAGCTGTTCCGCGAACTGGAGAAGGCCAAGACCCAGCCGCTCTGGCGCGTCCTCGTGGCGCTGTCCATCCGGCACGTCGGCCCGCGGGCCTCCCGCGCCCTCGCAACCGCGTTCGGCAGCATGGACAACATCCGGAAGGCCTCCGAGGAGGAACTCGCGCACGTCGACGGCGTCGGGCCCGTGATCGCGGCGGCCCTGACCGAATGGTTCACCGAGGACTGGCACCGCGAAATCGTCGACACCTGGGCGGCCGACGGCGTCCGGATGGAGGACGACCGCGACGAATCCATGCCCCGGACCCTGGAAGGACTGACCATCGTAGTGACCGGCAGCCTGGAGGGCTTCAGCCGGGACGAGGCGAAGGAAGCCATCCTGATCCGCGGCGGCAAGGCATCCGGATCGGTCTCGAAGAAAACGGACTACGTCGTGGCCGGCGAGAACGCGGGCACCAAACTGGACAAGGCCGAACAGCTCGGCGTGCCGGTCCTGGACGAGGACGGCTTCCGCGCGCTGCTGGCCGACGGCCCGGGCAGCCCGGACGGCCCGGACGGCGCCGCCGCGGAGTCGGGGGACGCCGAAGAAGACCACCAGGAAGTCGTGACCGAATGAGCGCCCGCGCCCTCGGCGGGTCTGCCGACACCCTGCCGGCTGCGCTGCTGGAACTCGCGCTGGCCGCGGCGGCGGCCGGGGCAGCGGTCCTGGCCGGCCGGAACACCGCCCAGCTGGACGTCAGCAACAAGGGCGACTCAGGGGACTGGGTGACCGCCTTCGATCTCGCCGCGGAATCCGCGGTCCGTGCCGTCATCAGCGAGGCGCGGCCCGACGACACCATCACCGGCGAAGAAGGCGGCACCGTCCTTCCCTCGAGGGCCAGCGGCTACCGCTGGTCCATCGATCCGCTGGACGGGACCACCAACTTCATCCGCAACATCGTCTACTACGGCACCTCCGTGGCCGTGGCGGACCCCGACGGCGTCTGGCTGGCCGGCGTCGTCGACGCACCGGCCCTGGGCCGGAGGTACTACGCCCTGCGCGGGCAAGGGGCATGGCTTGAGGAGGGCGGCCGGCCGACGCAGCTGTACGGACCGGTCGCGGGGCGTACCGGGCAGATCCTGGCCACCGGCTTCAGCTACGACCCCGCCGTCCGGGCGGAACAGGCCTCCGGGCTGGGCAGCCTCATGGACGGCTTCGCCGACGTCCGCCGCCTCGGCTCGGCCGCCCTGGACCTCTGCCTCGTGGCGGACGGAACCCACGACGCCTACGGTGAACGGGGTCTCAACGAACACGATTTCGCCGCCGGTGCCCTGATCGCCGAAGAGGCGGGCTGCTGGGTGCGCCGTCCGCGGCTGACCAGCCCGCTGGACGGCGGGCCCTCCGACGACGAACGGCTCGCGGCCTGGACCTGCGCCGGGACGCTGGAGCTCTCCGGCAAGTTCCCGCTCTAGGTCCGCTGCCAGGCATGGCGGTTCTGTTGGTGGCGGCCCCGTTCTGAAGGCGGCAGCCCCGTTCTGATAGTTCAGTCACGGAAACGGCCGTTCCGGGACCGGACCGCCGCCCCCGCCCGTAGCATTGACAGGTGCATCCTCAGATCCTCATCCGCCCTGCAGTTCCGGCCGACTACGACGCCATCGCGCGCATCACCCGGGACGCCTATCTGGCCGCGGGCTACTTTGAGAGTGCCGACCACCCGTATATGCGGCAGATCCAGGACGTGGCCCGCCGCGCCGCGAAGGCCACCATCTGGGTGGCCGAACGCGGGGACCGCATCGTTGGTTCCGTGACCCTTGCCGTCGCCGGCGAACCCTACGCGGACATCGCCGAGGCCGACGAGCTGGAATTCCGGATGCTCGTGGTGGACCCGGCCGTGCAGCGCAGCGGGGCCGGCAAAGCCATGGTCCACGCAATCCTGGACCATGCCCGGTCGCTGCCCGGAATCCACGCCGTGGCGCTGACCACGGGACTGACCTGGGAAAGCGCCCACGGGCTCTACCAGAAGACCGGTTTCCAGCGGGCGCCCGAGCGTGACTGGGTGGTGCCGGACACCGACATCAAGCTGCTGGTCTACCGCCAGGAGCTGTAACCCGCCGGACTGCGACGCCCAGGGGCACCAGGCGCCGTCGGGTAGGGTTTGGGACAATCGAAACGCTCAGGCAAGGCAACCTGGAGGATCCATGGCACCGCACATCCCCGGCTCAATCGACGAGAAGCTCCTCGGTCTGTACCTTTCGGACCACCTGACCGGCGCCACCGCCGGCGTCTCCCGGATCCAGCGCATGGCCGAGGCCTTCGCCGACACCCCGGTGTCCGCCGAGCTGTCCCGGGTCAGCGCGGAAATCACCCGGGAACGCGACGTCCTCCGCGGCCTGATCCAGGATCTGGGCGTGCGGCAGCGCCCGCACCGCCAGGCCGCCGCCTGGCTGGCCGAGCACGCCGGCAGACTCAAGCTGAACGGGCGCATCGTGAGCCGGTCCCCGATGACCATGGTGCTGGAGGCCGAGCTCATGCGCGCCGCGATCCTCGGAAAACTCGGCGGCTGGCAGACCCTGGAAGAGCTGGCACCCGAGCTCGGACTCGACCCGGCCACCTTCGTGAAACTTGGAGACGACGCCCGGTCCCAGATCGAGGCCCTCAGCCGGGTCCACGAGCACGCCCGCAGGAACGCCTTCCGCAAGAACCGGGACATCAGCAGCTGACCGTCAAGACCCGCATTCTTCGCGGTGCAGTCTCCGTTCGGGGGCACTTTGGGCACAATGTCCGACGCCGGCGCTTTAGTTGACGGCGTGTCCGCGCCAATGTGCCCCCGGAGTGCCGAAAGCCTTGGCGGCGGGTGCAGCCCCGCAGGAGCCCAGCCCGCCCGACACATTTCCGCCGGTTTAACGGCAGCGCCGCCCGCCGCCCTAAAGTGGTGCCGACTCCACGGCACACTGCGAAAGGCACCTCCATGCGCAAGACATTCGGCACCGGTTCCGTCTGGGAACAGAAGGTCGGCTACTCCCGGGCGGTCCAGGTGGACAACACGCTCTACATCTCCGCCACCGCCGCCAGCGGCGAGGACGGCGTGGTCGGCGAGGACTTCTACACCCAGACCCGCTACATTCTCGACAAGCTCGGCACCGTCCTGGCCGAGGCCGGCTTCGACTACGCCGACGTGGTGCAGTCCAAGCTGTACCTGACGGACATCAGCCAGTGGGAGGAAGCCGGACGCGCCCATGGTGAAGTCTTCGGCGAGATCCGCCCCAGCCTGGCCCTGGTCCACGTCCTGCCGTTCCTGGACCCCAAGATGCTGGTCGAAATCGAACTCGTCGCGCAAAAAAGCACCACCTAACCACAACGCGGGGTCACCTACGGCCCATCCCGGGGTCCCGGATGGGCCGTAGGTGCCCCCGCGTTGCTCTTGGGGGAGGGGGTCAGGCGCCTGCTGCCGGCGGCAGTCCGTAGCGGTGCTCGGGCCGGCCGGTGGTGCCGTAGCGCAGCTGGATGTCAACGGCGCCGTCGTCGGCCAGCGCCGAGAGGTACCGCTGGGCGGTGGCCCGGGAGACGCCCACGCGGGTGGCCACCTCGGCCGCCGAGTACTGCTCGCCCGGCTCCAGCGATTCCAGCACGGCAGCCTCCGTGGCGGACCGGGGCCTGGCCGAGGGAATGACGTCCCCCGGGATCAGCGCGCGCTTGGCCCGTTCCACCGTGTCCTGCGTGACGTTCCCCGGCTGCGCCAGGATCCGCCGGTAGCGGGCATAGGAGCGCAGCTGCTGGGACAGCGATTCGGCCGTGAACGGTTTGAGCAGATATCCCAGCGCGCCGCGCCGGAACGCGAGCCGGAGCGAAGCCGTGTCCGAGGCGGCGCTCAGGATCATCGTGTCCACGTCCAGCTGGTGCAGCAGGTCCAGGCCCGAAGCGTCCGGCAGGTAAACGTCCAGCAGCACCAGGTCCGGGCGCAGGCTGTGGATGGCCTGCAGCGCCAGCGACGCCGACCCGGCCGGGGGCAGCGCCAGGAATCCCGCCACCGAGTCCACGTAGGCCGCATGCAGCTTGGCGACGTGGAAATCGTCATCCACAATCAGCACCCTGAAATCCTCAGACATCGTTGTCCCTTTCGTTGTCCCTTTCGTTGGCCTTCGTCTCGCTGGCCTTTGTCTCACCGGGCGGCGCCGTCGTTCCCGGCAGGGTCGCCATGAACACCGCGCCGGGACCGCCGGCGGAGCCCGCGTCCAGCACTTTCACGTCCCCTCCGCGGCGGCGCGCCAGCTGCCGGACCAGCGCGAGGCCCAGCCCCTGGCCGGCCCCCGCCCGGGCCGGGCGCTCCGACGTCGTGAATCCTTCGGCGAACACCGCTTCCGCACCGCCCCCGCCGCCGGCCTCGGCAGCGGGCAGCCCGTCGCCGGAATCCCCGACGACGATCAGCAGCGTCCCGCCGGCCGTCCCGGTGCCGGGCTCGTCGAGCACCTCCACTTCGACCCAGCGCTCCGGCGCGGAACCGGCGACGGCTGCGTTCACGGCGTTGTCGATCAGGTTGCCCAGGACCGTGGTGACCTCCTGCGGCTCGGTGACCTGGCCCCGGACCAGGGTTTCCGGGCCGAGCCGCAGCGTTACGCCGCGTTCGTCCGCTTCAACCCCCTTGGCGCCGAGGAAGGCCTGCAGGTACGGGTCCTGGAGCAGCTCGGCCTGGTCCACGGGGAACTTCAGCGGCCCGGTGGCGGCCAGCCGGGCCAGGTAGTCGCGGGCCTGCTGGTGCTGGCCGATGCTCATGAAGCCGGCGATCGTGTGGAGCTGGTTGGCGAACTCGTGCCGCTGGGCCCGCAGCGCGGTGGACATGGTGCCGACGGCGTCGAGCTGGCGGGTCAGCTGCTGGAGTTCGGTCCGGTCCCGCAGCATCACCACCCAGCCCAGGTCCTCGCGGCCGTGCAGCGCCTTCCGGGCGCTCGCCACCAGCACGCGCCCATCGGCGACGAGTTCCACCGCGTCGCCTTCCGCGGCGTCGGCCCGGGTCAGGGCGGGCAGCTGGGCGGGCACTGGCGCTTCGGCCCACGGCGTGCCGGTGAGGTCGGGCTGGCCCAGCAGGCGCTGGGCCGCGGAGTTGAACACACTGATCCGGCCGTCGGCGGCGACGCCGATCACGCCGTCGTCGACGCCCTGCAGGACCGCGACCTGGTCGTGGACCAGGGTGCTGATTTCCTCCGGCTCCAGGCCCAGGGTCAGCCGCTGGAGCCGGCTCCGCAGCAGGAAGGAGGCCAGGACCCCGACCAGCAGGGCGCCGGCCGCGATCAGGGCGATCGGGACGATGTCCCGGGAGAGACTCTGGCTGATGGATTCCGTGGAATATCCCACACTGACCTCACCCACGACGGCGTCCGAGCCCGGGGCGAACACCGGAACCTTGGCCCCGGCCGAGGGGCCCAGGGTGCCGGTGTTCCGGGTGGTGACCTCCCTGCCGGCCAGGGCCTCGGTCGGATCCGTGCTGACCCGTTCACCGAGCCGCTCCGGATCGGGGTGCGCGAGACGCAGGCCGGTCTCGTCGGTGATCACCACGAACAGGGCGCCGGTGCGGGTGCGGGCACCCTCGGCGGCGGCCATCAGCGGCCCGGCGAGCAGTTCGGCGGCCGGGGGAGTACCGGGCTGGGCGCTGATCTGCTGCACCTCGGCGCGGACCTCGGGGTCCGAGGCCACGGTCCGGGCCAGCGTCAGGGCCTGGTTCTCCGCCTCGCGCCCCAGCCGGTCATAGGTGAGCCAGCCGTGGACGGCGCTCGTCAGCAGCACCACCAGGGCCACGACCCCGAGCTGCAGCAGCAGGGTCTGGGTGGAAAAGCGCAGGGGAGTCCGGCCGGTTAAACGGGGCACGGCGGTCCTCCTTCGGGTGTGAGCACAATGCGCAAAATGCGTCCAATAAGCAGTATGCCAATCAAATGAGGCAAAGACCCAGCCGTGACGCGCGCCACTCTAACGTCTGTAGTACGCATCACACCGGGGTGGTGCGATTCAATGAAGAAGGAGCCGGCCGTGCTGGTATTACTAGGATTCGCCATGATCGCGGTATTCATGGTGCTGATCATGACGAAGAAACTGACGCCCGTGCTGGCGCTCATCATCGTCCCCACCGTCTTCGGACTCTTCGCCGGCGCAGGCCTCGGCATCGGCCCGATGGTCATGGACTCGATGAAGTCGATGACGTCCACGGCGGCCCTGCTGATGTTCGCCATCATCTACTTCGGCCTGATGATCGACGTCGGGCTCTTCGACCCGCTGGTCCGGTTCATCCTGCGCAAGCTCGGCAACGACCCCGCAAAGGTAGTCCTCGGCACGGCCATCCTCGCCGCCGCGGTATCGCTTGACGGCGACGGCTCCACCACCTTCATCCTCACCACCGCGGCCATGCTGCCGGTCTATCTGCGCCTCAAGATGAGCCCCGTGGTCCTGACCTGTGTGGCGGGCCTCGCCAACGGCACCATGAACATCCTGCCCTGGGGCGGCCCCACTGCCCGTGCCGCAACCGCGCTGAAGCTCGACGTCAACGATGTCTTCGTTCCGATGATCCCCTCGCTGATCGCCGGCCTCGTGGTCGTGTTCGTCTTCGCCTGGCTCCTGGGCCTGCAGGAGCGCAACCGGCTCCGCGCCGTCGCCCCGGAGATCTGGGATTCCGCTGGAACTTTCGACGGCGGCACCGCCACCGGCGGCAGCGGCACCGGCCGCTTCGGATTCGGCGGCAAGGGCTCCGCCCCTGCCGGGGGAGTTCCCGCCGCCGGCGGATCCTCCGTTGCCATCCTGGAACGCACCGAGGACCTCGTCGACGAACGCGATACGGCCATGGCCGACACCGCGCTGGACCCCAACCGCTCCACCCTGCGGCCCAGGCTGTTCTGGTTCAACCTCGGCCTGACGGTGGCAGTCATGGTGACGCTCGTTGCCAACGTAGTTCCGCTCCCGTACGTCTTTATGGTGGGTTCCGCCATCGCCCTGCTGGTCAACTTCCCGAAGGTCAAGGAACAGAGCGCCCAGCTGATCGCCCATGCACCTTCGATCGTCGCCGTCGTCAGCATGGTCATGGCCGCCGCCGTCCTGACCGGCGTCCTGAACGGCACCGGCATGGTCAAGGCCATGTCCGAATGGCTCGTGGCGATCATCCCCTCCGACATGGGCCCGTTCATGGCCGTCATCACCGGCGTCCTGAGCATCCCGATGACGTTCTTCATGAGCAACGACGCCTTCTACTTCGGCGTCCTGCCGGTCCTCAGCGAGACCGCGGCACACTACGGCGTCAGCGCCGCGGACATGGCCCGGGCCTCGATCACCGGCCAGCCGTTCCACCTGCAGAGCCCGCTGGTCCCCGCCATCCTGCTCCTCGTGTCCCTCGCAAAGGTGGACCTGGGCGACCACCACAAGAAGGTCCTCTGGCGCACCGCCGTCATCTCCCTGGTCATGCTCGCCGTCGGAGTCCTGACCGGAGCCATCGGCATCGGCTGACAAGCCAACGAGCACCACAAGAACCAACAACGAGACTGTCGAGTCCGGAAATTTTCCGGACTCGACAGTCTCGTCGTGTGAAGTAGTTCGGCGAGAGGCGAGAAGGCCACATCGGTGACGGGACGGACATCCTGCCGGCTGCGTCTAAGCGAGGGACGAGCGAGCAGCCAAAGGATCGTCCGGCCTGGCGCCGGAAGGTGACCACAGCCGGCGATTAGCCGGGAAGTAACAGCAGGCGAACCCACGTAGACTGGGACGGAAAATAATCCTTTACTTGCAGGGGAGATCCATGGCTGCGATCAACCGCGACGACGTCGCGCATCTCGCGCGTCTCGCGCACATCGAGATGAGTGCTGAAGAGCTCGACAGGATGGCCGGCGAACTCGCCGTCATCGTCGATTCAGTGAAATCCGTCAGTGAAGCCGCCGGTGACGACGTCCCGGCCACGTCCCACCCGATCCCGCTGACGAACGTGTTCCGCGAGGACGTCGTGGGCCACACTTTCACCGCCGAGCAGGCACTCTCCGGCGCCCCCGATGCGTTCGAAGGCCGCTTCAAGGTCCCGGCAATCCTGGATGAGGGCTAAGAACATGACTGAGAACAACGAACTGATCCGCTCCTCCGCCGCGGCGCTCGCCGGCAAGCTGGCCGCCCGCGAAGTCTCCGCCGTCGAGGTCACCCAGGCGCACCTGGACCGCATCGCCGCCGTCGACGGCAAGGTCCACGCCTTCCTGCACGTCAACACGGACGAGGCGCTCGCCGTCGCGGCCGAGGTCGACGCGATCCGCGCCGCCGGCGGTGCCGCGGCCGGGGAGCTGCACGCCCTCGCCGGTGTGCCGATCGCCGTCAAGGACCTGATCGTCACCGTCGGCCAGCCCACCACGGCCGGCTCGAAGATCCTCGAAGGCTGGCACAGCCCCTACGACGCCACCGTGGTCAAGCGCCTCCGCGCCGCGAAGATGCCCATCCTGGGCAAGACCAACCTGGACGAATTCGCGATGGGCTCCTCCACCGAGCACTCCGCCTTCGGCCCCACCCACAACCCCTGGGACCTGGACCGCATCCCCGGCGGCTCCGGCGGCGGTTCCGCTGCCGCCGTCGCGGCCTTCGAGGCCCCGCTGGCCCTCGGCACCGACACCGGCGGCTCGATCCGCCAGCCCGGCGCCGTCACCGGCACCGTCGGTGTGAAGCCCACATACGGCGGCGTGTCCCGCTACGGCGCGATCGCCATGGCCTCCTCGCTGGATCAGATCGGTCCCGTCTCGCGCACCGTGCTGGACTCCGCCCTGCTGCACCAGGTCATCGGCGGGCACGATCCCCACGACTCGACCTCGCTGCCGGACCCGCTCGAGGACCTCGTCGCCGCCGCGTCGATCGGCAACGTGCACGGCATGAAGATCGGCATCATCAAGGAACTCCACGGCGAGGGCTACCAGGCCGGCGTCGAGAAGCGCTTCAACGAATCCCTCGAGCTGCTCAAGAGCGCCGGCGCCGAAATCGTGGAGGTGTCCTGCCCCAACTTCAAGTACGCACTGGGCGCCTACTACCTGATCATGCCCTCGGAGGCCTCCTCCAACCTGGCCAAGTTCGACGGCGTCCGGTTCGGACTGCGCGTCCTGCCCGAAGACGGCCCGATGACGATTGAACGCGTCATGGGTGCCACCCGCGCCGCCGGCTTCGGCGACGAGGTCAAGCGCCGCATCATCCTGGGCACCTATGCCCTGAGCGCCGGCTACTACGACGCCTACTACGGCTCGGCCCAGAAGGTGCGCACCCTGATCCAGCGCGACTTCGACGCCGCGTTCGCCAAGGCCGACGTGCTGATTTCCCCGACGGCGCCGACCACGGCGTTCAAGCTCGGCGAGAAGCTCAACGACCCGCTGGCGATGTACCTCAACGACGTCGCCACCATCCCCGCCAACATGGCCGGCGTCCCGGGGCTCTCCCTGCCCGGCGGCCTGGCCGACGAGGATGGACTGCCGGTCGGCGTCCAGCTGCTGGCCCCGGCCCGCCAGGACGCGCGGCTGTACCGCGTCGGCGCGGTGCTGGAATCCCTGCTCGAGGCGCAGTGGGGCGGCCCGCTGCTGGACCGTGCCCCCTCACTTACCGCTCCTTCCGCGGCTGACCCTTCACTTAACGATTCTTCTTCGGCTGGCGCCGCCCTGAGCCACGGAGGTTCCCACTAATGACTGACGCAACCCTCAGCTTCGAAGAGGCGATGGAGAAGTACGATCCCGTCCTGGGCTTCGAGGTCCACGTGGAGCTCAACACCAAGACGAAGATGTTCTCCTCCGCCCCGAACGTGTTCGGCGACGAGCCCAACACCAACGTCAACGAGGTGGATCTGGGCATGCCCGGCGTGCTGCCGGTGGTGAACAGGACCGCGATCGAGTCCTCGATCAAGATCGGCCTGGCGCTGAACTGCAAGATCGCCGAGACCTGCCGCTTCGCCCGGAAGAACTACTTCTACCCGGACACCCCGAAGAACTTCCAGACCTCCCAGTACGACGAGCCCATCGCGTACGACGGCTACCTGGACATCGAGCTCTCCGACGGCACCGTGTTCCGCGTTGAAATCGAGCGCGCGCACATGGAGGAGGACGCCGGCAAGCTGACCCACATGGGCGGCGCCACCGGCCGCATCCAGGGCGCGGACTACTCCCTCGTGGACTACAACCGCTCCGGCGTGCCGCTCGTCGAGATCGTCACCAAGCCGATCGAGGGCGCCGGCAGCCGCGCGCCCGAGCTCGCCAAGGCGTACGTCGCCGCGGTCCGCGAGATCGTCAAGAACCTCGGCGTCTCCGACGCCAAGATGGAACGTGGCAACGTCCGCTGCGACGCCAACGTCTCGCTCCGTCCGCACGGCCGCGAACGCTTCGGCATCCGCTCCGAGACGAAGAATGTGAACTCGCTGCGCGCCGTCGAGCACGCCGTGCACTACGAGATCCGGCGGCACGCCGCCGTGCTGGACTCCGGCGAGCCGGTCATCCAGGAGACCCGCCACTGGCACGAGGACACCCGCTCCACCACCTCGGGCCGACCCAAGTCCGACGCCGACGACTACCGCTACTTCCCGGAACCGGACCTGGTGCCGATCGTCGCCTCCCGCGAGTGGGTCGAGGAACTCCGCGCCACGCTGCCCGAGCCGCCGGCCGCCCGCCGCAAGCGCCTGCAGGCCGACTGGGGCTACTCCGACCTGGAGTTCCGCGACGTCGTCAACGCCGGCGTCATGGATGAGATCGAGGAAACCATCGCCGCCGGCGCCACCGCCACGGTGGCCCGCAAGTGGTGGATGGGCGAAATCGTCGGACGCGCCAAGATCGCCGACGTCGATCCGGGCCAGCTCGGCGTCGAACCGGCCACCATCGTGGAACTGAACAAGATGGTCGAAGACGGCAAGATCAACAACAAGATGGCCACCGAGGTCCTCGACGGCGTCCTCGCCGGCGAAGGCACCCCGGCGGACATCGTGGCGAAGCGCGGCCTCGCCGTCGTCTCCGACGACGGCCCCCTGCTTGAAGCCATCGACGCGGCCCTGGCCGCGCAGCCCGGTGTCGCGGACAAGATCCGCGGCGGCAAGCTGCAGGCGATCGGCGCGATCGTCGGCGCCGTCATGAAGGCCACCCGCGGCCAGGCCGACGCCGGCCGCGTCAAGGAGCTGATCCTGGAGCGCCTCGGCGTCGAAGGCTAGGGTCTAGCCAACCACCAAGTCGGTCATGATGGTCTGCAGTGCTTCGCAGACCATCATGACCGATGTGCGTTTAAGGTTCTCCGGACGGGCCAGGACATCGATCCGGCGCCGGGTGCTGATGCCCTCGAGCGGCCGCAGCACAATGCCCGGGTTCAGCACCGGCCGCGCCGTGTACCGCGGGAGCAGCCCGATCACGCTCCCGGTCGCGACCAGCGCCGCCACCGTCGAGTAGTCGTTGATCCGGTGGACGATGTTCAGTTCCCGGCTGGAGACGGCCGCGACGGCGGAGAGCACGTCCGCGGGGGAGTAGCCGGTGCGGCTGGTCACCCAGGGTTCCCCGACGACGTCGTCCGCCGTCACCGCCCGCTGCCCGGCCAGCCGGTGCCCGGCCGGCAGAGCGACATCCAGCGGCTCGTGGGCGAGCGGTATCACCGCCACCCGCTCCGCGGGCCAGCGCGGGCTGTGGTCCATACGGTGTGCGAGCACCAGGTCATACCGGGCGGTCAGTGCGGGGAAGTCCTGCTGGGCCACGTCCTCGTCCGAGAGCAGGATCCGCGGCTGCCCCGGCCCGGCCAGCAGCCGGGCGAGCGGGGCGAACAAAGCCTGCCCCGCGCTGTGGAAGCCGCTGAGCGTTACCGGCGCCACCGGCGAACCGTGGTACGCGCCGATTGCGGTCCTCGCGTCCGCCATGGCGCTGACGACGGCGGCCCCGGCGTCCGCGAGGACCTGCCCGGCCTCGGTCAGGACCAGGTTCCGGCCCTCCTTGCGCGTCAGCGGCACTTCCACGGATTTCTGCAGGGCGGCCAGCTGCTGCGATACCGCCGAGGGCGTGACGAGCAGGGTTTCGGCGACGGCCTTCACGCTGCCGAGGGCCCCGAGTTCGCGGAGCATCTCCAGCTGGTGGATTTCCATGCCCCCCAGTCTATGCGCAAGCAAGAGCTAAATCGTCGATTGAGAAAAATCCGGTTGTGCTAACGCTTTGCAGAGGCTCTAATGGGGTGAGTTGACCCACACACGCTGCCCCGGCAGCGGATCCAGACGTGCTTGACGAAGGCACAGTTAGGAAGGCCCATGAAGGCTCTCTACAAGGCCGGCGCCCGCGCAGGATTCGAACTCGTGGACCGGCCCGAACCGGAAACCGGGCCCGGCGACGTCAAGATCCGCGTCATGACGACTGGCATCTGCGGCACCGACCTGCACATCCAGTCCTGGGACGCCTGGGCGCAGGGCATCATCAACGCCCCACTGATCGCCGGGCACGAGTTCTACGGCGAGGTCGTCGAGACCGGCGGGGACGTCCTGGACGTCAAGGTCGGCGACCGTGTCTCCGGCGAGGGCCACATCGTCTGCGGCATCTGCCGCAACTGCCGCGCCGGCCGCAAGCAGATGTGCATCAACACCGTCAGCGTCGGCGTCCAGCGCGACGGCGCCTTCGCCGAATACGTCGTGATCCCCGAAACCAACGTCTGGGTGCACCAGGACCCCTCCGTGACCCCGGAACTCGGCGCCATCTTCGACCCCTTCGGCAACGCCGTACATACCGCGCTCAGCTTCCCCCTCGTCGGCGAGGACGTGCTGATCACCGGCGCCGGGCCCATCGGGCTGATGGCGATCGCCGTCGCCCGCCACGCCGGCGCCCGGAAGATCGCCATCACCGACGTCTCCGCCCCGCGGCTGGAACTGGCCCGGGCGCTCGGCGTCGACCTCGCGATCGACGTCTCGAAGATGCGCGTCAAGGACGCCCAGCGCGAACTGGGCATGCGCGAGGGATTCGACATCGGGATGGAAATGTCGGGACACCCCACGGCGCTGCCTGAGATGATCGACAATATGAACCACGGCGGCCGGATCGCGATGCTGGGACTGCCCAGCCAGTCGATCGACATCGACTGGGGCAAAGTGGTCACGCATATGCTGACCATGAAGGGCATCTACGGCCGCGAAATGTTCGAGACCTGGTACGC
This sequence comes from Pseudarthrobacter sp. PvP090, assembly GCF_040547365.1. Classification (NCBI taxonomy): domain Bacteria; kingdom Bacillati; phylum Actinomycetota; class Actinomycetes; order Micrococcales; family Micrococcaceae; genus Pseudarthrobacter; species Pseudarthrobacter sp. PvP090. The sequence continues at coordinate 120,642 of NZ_JBEPPO010000013.1, read as the reverse complement.
GATGAGCGCCATGCTGTCCTCCAACCCGGTCCTGCACGCCAACATCTCCGCCGTCGTGACGGACACCCTTCCCGCCACCGACTGGGAAAAGGGCTTCGAGATCGCCCGCGCCGGCGTGGGCGGCAAAGTGGTCCTCGACTGGACCTGCTTCTAACCGCCCCGATTCGGCCCACCGACCCCACCAGCTGAGGAGCACCACCCATGTATTCAGCCATCAAGGACCAGTTGCAGCACGAGCTGGACGAGATCCGCAGCGCCGGCCTGTTCAAGACCGAGCGGCACATCGACTCGCCGCAGGCCAACCACATCAAAGCCGGGCAGATCGGCGAGTCCAGCGCGGACGTGCTGAACTTCTGCGCCAACAACTACCTGGGCCTCGCGGACCACCCGGAGATCATCGCCGCCGCCAAGGCCGCAATGGACGACCGCGGCTTCGGCATGGCCAGCGTGCGGTTCATCTGCGGCACCCAGGACCTGCACCTGGCCCTCGAGGAACGCGTCTCCAGGTTCCTCGGCACCGAGGACACCATCCTGTTCTCCAGCTGCTTCGACGCCAACGGCGGCGTGTTCGAATCGCTCTTCGGCCCGGAAGACGCCGTCATCTCCGATGCGCTGAACCACGCCTCGATCATCGACGGCATCCGGCTCTGCAAGGCCCAGCGCTTCCGCTACGCCAACCAGGACATGGCGGACCTCGAATCCAAGCTGATCGAGGCCACAACGCAGGAAAACCCGGCCCGCCGGAAGATCATCGTCACGGACGGCGTCTTCTCGATGGACGGCTTCCTCGCCCCGCTCGAAGCGATCTGCGACCTCGCGGAAAAATACGACGCCATGGTCATGGTGGATGACTCCCACGCCGTGGGCTTTATGGGCGCCAGCGGTGCCGGCACCCCGGAACACGCCGGCGTCTCGGACCGGGTGGACATCTACACCGGCACCTTCGGCAAGGCCCTGGGCGGCGCCTCCGGCGGCTACGTCTCCGGCCGCCGCGAAGTCGTCGCGATGCTCCGCCAGAAGGCCCGCCCGTACCTGTTCTCCAACTCGCTGGCCCCGGCCATCGTCGCGGCGACCCTCCAGGCCCTGGACCTCGTGGAGAACTCCGGCGAACTGCGCAGCAAGCTCTTCGCCAACGCCGCGCTGTTCCGGAACCGGATGTCCGAGGAGGGCTTCGAGCTGCTCCCGGGCGAGCACGCCATCGTCCCGGTCATGTTCGGCGACGCCGTGATGGCCGCCAGGGTGGCGGACGCCATGCTGCACAACGGCGTCTTTGTCACGGCGTTCAGCTACCCGGTCGTCCCCAAGGGCGCGGCCCGGATCCGCGTCCAGCTCTCCGCCGCGCACAGCGCCGAAGACGTGGAGGCCTGCGTGCAGGCCTTCGTGCGCAGCCGCGCCGCCGTCGCCGGCTAACCGGGCTTCACGGCAAGGCGGAACCGGGTTGCGGTGCCACAAACGGGCGCCGCAACCGTTCCGTCTGCAAGGATGGACCCATGTCAGCTAATTACGATGTCGTGATTGTCGGCGGCGGTATCGCCGGCCTGTCCCTTGCCTCAGCCCTTGCCGGAAAGTGCAGCGTCGCGCTCGTGGAAGCCGAGCAGACCCTGGCGTACCACACCTCGGCCCGCTCGGCCCGGCAACTGATCCCCAGCTACGGCCCTCCTGCGGTGCAGGAGCTCACCCTCCGCACCCTCGAACTGATTGCCGCCCAGGACGCCGACCGGCCGGAACCGGTGCTCTCACCGCGCAGCTTCATGCTGATCGGCGACGACGCCACCGTGCGGGAGCAGGCGAGCGGCCACATGCGGCCGATCACCCACGCCGAGGCCCTGGAACTCTGCCCGGCCCTGGTCCCGGACTCCTTCTCCGCTGCCGGCCTGGATACCGGCGCCTTCGCCTGCAACGCGCCCCTGCTGCTTGAGGACCACCGCCGGCACGCCGAGGCCAACGGCGTGGACATCATCACCGGAGCCCGCGTCCACTCGGCCCAGCGCCTGGGTTCCGGCTGGGAACTCGGTGCCGGGCAGGAGGGCTTCCAGGCCGCCGTTGTGGTCAATGCCGCCGGCGCCTGGGCGGACGAGCTCGCCGTGCTCAGCGGCGTCGAGAAGGTCCAGCTGCAGCCGTACCGGCGCACCGCGGCCATTGTCGACGTCGAGCATCCCCTCCCGGAAAACAGCCCCATGGTGGCCGCCGCCGACCACTCCTTCTACTTCCGCCGCGACGGCGGACAGGTCCTGATCTCGCCGTCGGAGCACGAACCGAGCGGGCCCGAGGATGCGCAGCCGCACCCGGGCGATATCGACCGACTCATCGCCCGGCTCAACACCATCACCACCCTGGGCATCCGCGGCGTCCAGCAGACCTGGACCGGGCTGCGGACGGAAGCGGCCGACGGCGTGCCGGTCGTGGGGTTCGACGCCGAGGCCCCCGGGTTCTTCTGGCTCGCCGGCCAGGGCGGCTACGGCTTCCAGACCTCCTCCGGCATCGCCGAACTCGCCGCCGGGCTGATCCTCGCCGGCCAGGGAGACGCCACGTCCGCGTCCGCGGGTCCGGCATCCCGGACAGTGGAGGCGCTGGCGGCGACGCGCTGGTCCATCCGGCGCTGAACAATGGACTCATGAGCACCCTGATCACCAACATCGCCGAGCTGATGACCCAGGACCGGGACCACCGGGTTCTGAAGGACGCGGCCGTGGTGGTCGAGGGCGAGCGGATCGCCTGGCTGGGGCGGGCGGCGGACGCACCGGCCGCGGACGAGTCCGTCGACGCCGGCGGCCGTGCCCTGCTGCCCGGCTGGGTCGATTCGCACACCCACCTGATCTTCGCCGGGGACCGGACAGCCGAGTTCGAGGCCCGGATGGCGGGGGAGGGCTACAGCGCCGGCGGGATCGCCGTGACCACCGGCGCCACCCGGAGCACGGGCGACTTCGACCTCACCCGGCTCGCCCTGGGCCGGGTGGCCGAGGCCGTCTCGCAGGGCACGACCTACCTGGAAACCAAGACCGGCTACGGCCTGGACATCGACAACGAGGCCCGCAGTGCCCGGATCGCCTCCACCGTGGTGGACGAGGTCACCTACCTCGGCGCCCACCTCGTGCCCGCCGGGATGGACGCCGAGGACTACACGGACATGGTCTGCGGCCCCATGCTCTCGGCCGTGCGGCCGTTCGTGCGCTGGGCCGATGTCTTCTGCGAACGCGGTGCCTTCACCGAGGACCAGTCCCGGCGTGTGCTCCAGGCCTGCCGGGACGCCGGGCTGGGCCTGCGGGTGCACGGCAACCAGCTCGGCGAGGGCCCCGGCGTGCAGCTCGCGGTGGAATTCGGCGCGGCCAGCGTGGACCATGTGAACTACCTGTCCGCCGCCGACGTCGACGCCCTCGCGGCCAGCTGGTCCGGCTGGGACGACGCGAACAGCGGGGCCGGAACCTCCGGCACCGGAACCCGCGGCACCGTGGCGACGTGCCTGCCGGCCTGCGATCTGTCCACCCGGCAGCCGCTCGCGCCGGGCCGGGAACTCCTTGACGCCGGGGTGCAGCTCGCGCTGGCCTCCAACTGCAACCCGGGAACCTCCTACACGAGCTCGATGGCGTTCTGCGTCACCACCGCCGTGCTCCAGATGCGCCTCAGCGTCCACGAGGCGGTGCGCGCGGCGACGTACGGGGGAGCGCTGGCCCTCGGCCGGGAGTCCGGGAACGACGTCGACGGCGAACGCGCCGTCGGCTCGATCGCCGTCGGGCACCGCGCCGACCTGCACCTGCTGAACGCGCCGTCCGCCACCCACCTGGCCTACCGGCCGGGCATGCCGCTGACGCACGCCGTCTGGCGCGCGGGGGTCCGCGCCCGCTGACTGTTACTGATCTGCGTTTTGACCTGATGCTTTCGACCCTGTCGGCTTACCCGAGGAGGCAACCGTGGCCAGGCTGTTGGAGGAACTGGGCTTCGCCCTCGATCAGCTGCGCGCCCAGCACCAGGGGCCGGCTGGCCTGGCCCGGCGCCGCGAGGCCCGGCTGGCCGCGATCGTCACCCACGCCCGGACCAGCTCGCCGTTTTACCGGCGCCTGTACCGGGACGTGGCGCCCGCCCGGCACTCCGGCGGTGTTGTCCTCGCGGAGCTGCCGCCGGTCACCAAACAGGAGCTCATGGCCAACTTCGACGACTGGGTCACCGACCCCGCTGTCACCCGGGCCGGGGTCGAGGCGTTCATCGCCGATCCGTCCCGGGTCGGAACGCCGTACCTGGACCGGTACTTCGTCTGCACCACGTCCGGCACCACCGGGTACCCCGGGATCTTCGTGCACGATCCCCGATCCCTCGCCGTCTCCCAGTCCTTTATCCTCCGCATCGACCTGGCCTGGCTGTCTCCGCCCGAGCTGCTGGCCATGGCCCGCCGCGGATTGCGCTGGGCGGCGGTGGTGGGCACAGGCGGGCACTACGCCGGGGCGGGCTGGGTGCAATGGCAGCGCCGGCGCAGCCGGTGGCGCCGGCGCGCATTCCAGGCATTCCCGGTGCAGCAGCCGCTGGCCGGGCTCGTGGCAGCCCTGAACGACTATGACCCCTCGGCCGTTACCGGCTACCCGAGTGCCCTCGCCCTGCTCGCCGAGGAACAGTTGGCAGGCCGGCTCCACCTGAAACCGGTGGTGGTGGAGCTCGCCGGCGAGTCCTGCGGGCCGGACGTCCGGGCGCGCATCGCGGAGGCGTTCGGGGGTGCCCTCCACGATGCGTACGCTGCCTCCGAGTTCACGCCGCTGGCATTCGACTGCGCCAAAGGCTGGCTGCACGTGAACAGCGACTGGGCCATCCTGGAACCGGTCGGCGCCGACTACCGCCCCACGCCGCCGGGGGAACCGTCCCACACCGTGCTGCTCACCAACCTCGCCAACCGCGTGCAGCCCATCATCCGCTACGACCTCGGCGACTCGGTGCAGGCGAAGGCCGGCCCATGCGGGTGCGGCAGCCCGCTGCCGGCCATCCGGGTCGCGGGCCGCCGCGACGACGTCCTGCGGCTGCTGGCCGCCGACGGAACCACGGTCCGGGTCCTTCCGCTCGCCGTCGGATCCGCGCTCGACGAAACGCCCGGGCTGCACCGCAGCCAGCTCGTCCAGACGGGTCCGGCAGCCCTCCGGCTCCGGCTCGAACCCGAGCCCGGAGCCGATGCCGCGGCCGTGTGGCATGCGGCGTCCGGAAGGCTGTTGGAGTACCTCGCCGGGCTGGAACTGGGGAATGTCGGCGTCGTCCGCGCGGCAGAACCGCCGGAACAGAGCGGCCTGAGCGGGAAGTTCCGGCAGGTGATCGCCCGGGTCCCGTAATGAGCGGCGGCTAGAAGAACATCGGCGGGGCGTCCAGGACCGTCTCATCGACGCGCCGGGCCTCCCACTGGCTGAACGGTTTGTCCAGCTCGTATTTACCCTCCCCGGTGCGGTAGAGGGTGCGGACCTCGGCGTTGTCCGGGTTGTTGAGGGACTCGAAATACTCCACGGACCAGTGGAACCAGCGCATGCAGAACAGCCGCATGGTGAGCCCGTGGGTGACAAACAGCGCGTTGGGGGCGTAGCTCGGTTTGGACCAGTGCCGGTACAGCGTCTCCATGAAGGAAGAGATCCGGTCATAGACATCCGAGCCGGACTCGCCTTCCCGGAAGCGGTAGAAGAAGTGGCCGTAGGCGTTCCGGAGTTCCTTCTGGTCCTCGATCTCACCGGCGATCTGGAAGTTGGCCCAGTCCTGCTCCCGCAGCCGTGGCTCCTCGATCACCCGCTCCACCAGCGGACCGAGGTTGAGCGCCTCCAGGGTCTGGTAGGCCCGCAGGTAGGGGGAGACATACACGCACACCGGACGGCCGTCCAGCAGCCGCCGGACCTGTTCGCCGGCCGCCCGGGCCTGCTCCACACCGAGGTCGGTCAGCGGAATCCGGTAGTCGGGCACCCGGTTGTAGATCGAGGTGTCGGCGTTGGCGGCGGACTGGCCGTGCCGGATCATGATGATTTTCCCGGGCGCACTCATAAACCCCAAGCATAGGCGGCAACGCCGGTAAGGCAGGGCAAGCGGAGACCGGGCAAGATAGGAACATGCTGGTTCCCTCGCGCCGCCGCCTGCGGTTGGAAGTCTGGATCGTCCTGGGCCTGTCCCTGGGACAGTCCGCCGTGTACTCGGTCGTTCAGTTGCTGGACAAAATGACCCGGGCGCCGCTGGCGGAAGGCACTTCCACCCTGAACCGTTCGCAAAGCAGCCGCGAATACTTCGATCTCACCTACCAGCTGCTGGATATCTTCTTCGCGCTGGTGCCGGTGGTCCTGGCGCTCTACTTCCTCACCGACCACCGGACCTCCGCCCTGTCCGGAGACGGCAGCCGCGGCGGCACGGCGTTCCAGAAACTGGGCCTCAATTTCGACCGCCCCGGCAGGGACCTGCTGCAGGGGTTCGGGCTGGCGGCGCTGATCGGCATCCCGTCCCTGGGCCTGTACGCCGCGGGCCGGGCGATGGGCATTACGACGGCGATCATCCCCAGCGCGCTGGACGCCTACTGGTGGACCGTGCCGGTGCTGGTCCTGTCCGCGATCCGGCACGGCATCGTCGAGGAAGTGATCGTGGTGGGCTACCTGCTGGACCGGCTCGGCAAGTTCGGTTGGAGCCTGCCGCTGGCAATCTTCACGAGTGCCATGCTGCGCGGCAGCTACCACCTCTACCAGGGCTTCGGGCCGTTCATCGGCAACGCCATCATGGGCGTCATCTTCGCGCTGGTCTACACCAAAACGCGCCGCCTGATGCCGCTGGTGATCGCCCACGCCGTGCTGGACATCGTCGCGTTCGTCGGCTTCAGCCTCTTCGGCAAGTCCATCGGCCTCGGCTGACCCCGCGTTGCCTTAAAGGGCCGGCAGCCAGGGCGGCGCGTTAAAGAGTTTCGGCCGCCATCGGTGGGTGACGTCATTGTCACCCGCTGATGGCGGCCGAAGTGTGGGGCGTGGAAGCGTTAGATGGTGACGGCTCCGGAGGCCGTCTCGAAGGTGACGGAGAGGATGCCGGGTGTCCCGCGGGGAGCGAGCCAGTTCACGGCCACGTCTTCCAGCGGCTTCTCGACCGGGACACCGAGCCATTCGGTGACACGCTCCGCCGAGCCGGCGATCGTGAGGGCGGACATCTTGACGTTGCTCTCGTAGGCCTTCGAGGGGTGGAGTTCCGGATCGCCTTCCCACTTGAGCATGTACGGGACCTGGGGATCGGCGATGAGCCCGAGGATGCCGATCTGCTTCCAGACCAGTTCGCGGCCGTCCGGGAACTTCCGGTTGCCGTTGACGGCGGCGCGGCCGAGCCGCTCCTCGAACGGGGCGAGGTCGTCGACTTCGACGCACCAGCCCATCCAGCCGCCGCCTGCTTCGGAGCGGGCGCGGACGGCCTGGCCGAAGGGGGCCTTGTCGGACGCGGGGTGGTTCAGGACCTCCACGACCTCCACATATTTGTGTCCCGCGAGCGGGATGATCATGTTGCGGGTCCCGAATCTGGGGTGTACTCCGCCCTTCACGGCTTCGACGCCGAGGGCAGACGCAATTCGTTCGGTGGTGGCAGCGAGGCCATCTTGTTCACAGGCGTAAGAGACGTGATCCATGCGCATGCCCTCATCTTGGCACTTTGTGATGCGCCTCTCAGCTTAGGGCCTCCTAACCGTGGTGGGATGTCATTTCCAACGGCAACCGTCCGTGCACTTTTCCGCGCCACCGCGGGGAACGGAAGGGCCTCCCCGGACCCGCCGGGCGCCCAACTTCATGTTCGTCACAAAGCTATCCAGAGCCAGGAGCCGGTTCCTAGACTGGGGTCAGGTCATGAGTGCCAGCACACAGCCCCGGCTTGCTGGCCGGCAACCCTCGTTACGCGGTGGGGTGCCCCGGGTGAAGACCTGGCCGTCCGGCACCCGCCGGAGGGCAAGCGCGGCGCCAGTGCTGCCCCGGGCCAAAGAGCTCCGGTGCTGCCTGTGCCCGGTTCCCTAAGGAGTGTCCCGATGTCCAGTGCCTGGTCCTTCGAAACCCGCCAGATCCACGCCGGCCAGGAGCCGGACAGCGCCACCGGCGCCCGGTCGCTGCCGATCTACCAGACGACGTCGTTCGTCTTCCCCAGCGCGGAAAGCGCCGCCAACCGCTTCGCCCTCGCCGAACTCGCCCCCATCTACACCCGGATCGGCAACCCCACCCAGGACGCCGTGGAACAGCGGGTGGCCAGCCTGGAAGGAGGACTCGCGGCCCTGCTGCTGAGCTCCGGGCAGGCCGCGGAGACCTTTGCGATCCTGAACGTCGCCGAGGCCGGCGACCATGTGGTGGCCAGCCCCAGCCTCTACGGCGGCACCTACAACCTGCTGGCGCACACCCTGAAAAAGTTCGGCATTTCCGTGACCTTCGTGCAGGACCCGGACAACCTGGCGCAGTGGCGCGACGCCGTGCAGCCCAACACCAAGCTGTTCTTCGGCGAAGTGGTCTCCAACCCGCGCCAGGACGTACTGGACATCGAGGGCATCTCGCGGGTGGCGCACGAGGCGGGGGTCCCGCTGATCGTGGACAACACGCTCTCCACGCCGTACCTCATCCGGCCGATCGAATGGGGAGCGGACATTGTGGTGCATTCCGCCACCAAGTACCTCGGCGGCCACGGGACCGCGATCGCGGGCGTGATCGTGGATTCCGGCAACTTCGACTTCGGCAAGGACCCGGAGCGCTTCCCCGGCTTCAACACCCCGGACCCCACCTACAACGGCCTGGTCTACGCCCGGGACCTCGGCAAGGACGGTGCCCTCGGCGCCAACCTCTCCTACATCCTCAAGGCGCGCGTCCAGTTGCTGCGCGACCTCGGCTCGGCGGTCTCCCCGTTCAACGCCTTCCTCATCGCCCAGGGCCTCGAGACCCTCAGCCTGCGCGTGGAGCGGCACGTCGCCAACGCCACCAGGGTGGCGGAATGGCTGGAGGCCAGGGACGACGTCGAATCGGTCGCCTACGCGGGGCTGCCGTCCAGCCCCTGGTACGAACGCGGACGCAAGTACGGCCCGAAGGGGACCGGCGCCGTCGTCGCCTTCAACATTGCCGGGGGAGCGGAGGCGGGCAAGCGCTTCGTCGACGCCCTCGAACTGCACTCGCACGTGGCCAACATCGGCGACGTGCGCTCGCTGGTCATCCACCCGGCGTCGACCACCCACAGCCAGCTGTCCCCGGAACAGCAGACCGTCGCCGGCGTGCACCCCGGCCTCGTCCGGCTCTCCGTGGGCCTGGAACACATCGACGACATCCTCGCCGACCTCGACGCCGGATTCCGCGCGGCCAAAACCGCCTGAGCGCCGCCCGCGCCCGGCGTCCCGGCCCTGTGGCCCGGGCGCCGGGCACCGGATCAGCGCCGGGAAGACGCGGCGAGTCATAAGTTCGTCACAATCTTCGCCACCGGGCCGCCCCATTTCGTAGACTCAGTGAAGGTCATGAGTGCCAGCGACAGCCCCGGCTTGCTGGCCGGCAACCCTCCTTTTGCGGCGGGGTGCCCCGGGTGAAGACCTGGCCTGCCGGTCAGCTGACGGCGGGCAAGCGCGAAGTTAGGTCCTCAGATGACAATTGCCGTCACCCGCCAGGGTGAACCTGTAAGCACGACCTCCCGCTCCCATGCCCCGGCCCCGGGGGACACGGCGCCAGGCTCTGTCCCCGACGGCGGCGTCCCGGACGGCGGCGTCCCCGACGGCGGCGTTCCTGACGGAACCGTCCGGTACCTCCGGATCGGCGACCTCGAGCTCGAATCCGGGGCCCGGCTGCCGGACGTCATCCTCGGCTACGAGACCTGGGGAACCCTCAACGCGGACCGCTCCAATGCCGTGCTGATCGAGCACGCGCTGACGGGGGACACCCACGTCACACGCGGCGCCAGCGAGGAACCGGGGTGGTGGGAGCAGCTCGCCGGCCCCGGCGCCCCGGTGGACACAGACACGTACTTCGTCGTCTCCATCAACATCCTCGGCGGCTGCTACGGCTCCACAGGACCCTCGACGCCGGCACCCGACGGAAAGCCCTGGGGCTCACGATTCCCCCTCGTCACGCTGCGCGACACGACCGAGGCCGAAGCCAGGCTCGCCGATGCCCTGGGCATCCGGAGCTGGTACGCCGTGCTCGGCGGTTCCCTCGGCGGGGCGCGCGCCCTGGAATGGGCCGTCAGCTACCCGGACCGGGTCCGGCGCTGCGCCGTGATTTCGGTCGGCACCAGCAGCACCGCCGAACAGATCGCTTTCGCCCAGGCGCAAACCCTCGCGATCCGGCAGGACCCCAACTTCAACGGCGGGGACTACTACGGAGGCCCGGAACCGGAGGCAGGCCTGGCCCTGGCCCGGCGGATCGCGCACATCACGTACCGCTCGGCCGCGGAGCTGGACGGACGCTTCGGCCGGAACGCCCAGGACTCCGAAGCACCGCTGGAAGCCGGATCCCTCGCCGGGCGCGGCCGCTACCAGGTGGAGAGCTACCTCGACCACCAGGGCAACAAACTCGTCCGCCGCTTCGACGCGAACAGTTACATCGCCATCACCGAGGCGCTCATGAGCCATGACATCAGCCGGGGCCGCGGCGCCCTCGCCGAGGCCCTGGCTCCGGCCACGGCGGAGTTCCTGGTGGCGGCCGTCGACTCGGACCGGCTGTACTTCCCGGCCCAGTCCCACGCGCTCGCCGCTGCCCTGCCTGGCGACGTTGCGGTGCACACCATCGAAGCGCCGATCGGGCACGACGGCTTCCTGACCGAGATCGGCCAGCTCAACAGCCAGCTCCGGCGGTACTTCTTCGGCTAGTCCACCCCGGGTCGTCTTCTGCTGTGCCGGCGCCGGTCCAGCAGAATGGCGTCCGGGCCGTGCTTCCTCTGCGGCACGTGAGCCGGTAGGCCGTGCCGACCTCCTGCGCGAATCCGTGGACGGAAGCACTGGGGAATAGGGCCCAACTGTGCAATTTTGCAGATGCGCTCTGCACTAATGGCCGTTGAGGCCACGGGCGCGAGCACCCATACTCGTTGAGAATGATGCCGCGTGTCACAAATCACGCCGCGTCCATTGCCCAGAGGTCCATAGGGTGTCGACGGAGACACCGAAGGAGTCGAAATGAGTACACAAAACGCCGCCGCCAGGCGCCCGGAAGAGGAAGACGTCAAGTCGTCCGGTTTGAAGAAGGTAGTTACGGCCTCCATGGCCGGCACCGTTGTCGAATGGTATGAGTTCTTCCTCTACGCCTCGGCCGCCACCCTGGTCTTCGGCAAGACCTTCTTCCCCAACTCCGGCACGGAACTGGACGGCATCATCGCAGCCTTCCTCACCTACGCCGTTGGTTTCGTCGCCCGCCCGATCGGCGGCATCGTCTTTGGCCACTTCGGCGACAAGTTCGGCCGCAAGCAGCTGCTCCAGCTCAGCATCATCCTGGTCGGTGTCTCCACCTTCCTGATGGGCTGCCTGCCCACGTTCCAGCAGATCGGCTACTGGGCTCCGGCCCTCCTGGTCTTCCTGCGCTTCGCCCAGGGCTTCGCCGTAGGCGGCGAATGGGGCGGCGCCGTCCTCCTCGTGGCCGAGCACAGCCCGAGCAAGTCCCGCGGTTTCTGGTCCGCGTGGCCTCAGTCAGCCGTTCCGCTGGGCAATCTGCTCGCCACCGGTGTGCTGTTCACCCTGTCCGCCACGCTGTCCTCCGCCGACTTCCTCAGCTGGGGCTGGCGCGTGGCCTTCTGGCTCTCCGCCGTGATCGTACTGGTGGGCTACTACATTCGGACCAAGGTCACTGACGCCCCCATCTTCCTGGAGGCCCAGAAGGAAGTCACCGTTGAGAAGAAGGGCTACGGCGTCGGCGAAGTGTTCCGCCGCTACCCCCGCGGCGTTTTCACCGCGATGGGCCTGCGGTTCGCGGAGAACATCCTCTACTACCTCGTGGTCACGTTCTCGATCACGTACCTGAAGGTGATTGTCCAGACGGACACCTCCCGCATCCTGCTGCTGCTGCTGGTGGCGCACTTCATCCACTTCGCCGTGATTCCGATGGTCGGCCGCATGTCCGACCACTTCGGCCGCAAACCGGTCTACATGGCCGGCGCCATCCTGGGCGGCACGTGGGGCTTCTTCGCCTTCCCGATGATGGACACCAAGAACGACCTCATCATCCTCGCGGCGATCACCATCGGTCTGCTGTTCCACTCGCTCATGTATGCCGGCCAGCCGGCCATCATGGCCGAAATGTTCCCCACCCGGATGCGCTACTCCGGCGTCTCGCTGGGCTACCAGGTCACCTCGATCGTGGCCGGTTCGATGGCCCCGATCATCGCCGTCGCCCTGCTGAGCCAGTTCAAGTCCTCCGTCCCGGTGGCCATCTACCTGCTCGGCGCCTGTGTGGTCACGATGGTGGCGGTGTTCTTCCTCAAGGAGACCCGCGGCGTCTCCCTGCACGACGTCGACGCCGCCGATGCCCAGGGCACCGCGGACCTCTTGGCTGCAAGCAAAAAGTAGCAGGCAAAAAGTAACCGCATAGAAGTTATGAGAACCAGCAACAGCCCGGTCCCCGCAGTGCGGGGGCCGGGCTGTTTGCTGTTGGCGCGGCCCAGCAGGCCAGGGCTTCTCAGCCTGCCAGGACGGCTCAGCCTGCCAGGACAGCTCAGCCTGCCAGGACCTCCTGGCGGTCGGCGATCTCGGTCCGGACCGCTGCGAGGACGGCCTGCACGGGGGCCGAGCGCAGCGATTCCGCGCGTGCCACCGCCCAGATCGGCAGCTGCCGCTGGAAGTCGTCCGGCAGCACCGGCAGGAAATCGGGGTCGCCGACCGCCAGGAAGTTGGGCAGCAGGCCGATCCCGGCGCCCCGCCGGACAGCCTCCAGCTGCGCGAAGATGCTGGTGGCCTGGAAACTGGAGCGAGGTACGGGAAGCTGCGTGGAGCGGTGGCCAAGTTCGGCCACCTGCAGCGCCGACTCCACATACGAGACAAAGCCGTGCTGCCGGACGTCGTCGAGCGTCACCGGCAGGCCGTGGTCGCGGGCGTACTGCGGGCTGGCGTACAGCCGGAGGAAGTAGTTGGACAGGAAGATGGTCTGCGCGTTGCTGACGTCCAGGTTGCCCACCACCACCTCCAGATCCACCCCGGACCGGTTCTGGCTGACCTTGCGGGTGGCGCTGAGCATCTCGACGTTGAGCAGCGGATGGCCCTGCTGCAGGCGGACCAGCGCCGGGGCGACGAATTCGGCGCCGAAGCCGTCGGGGGTGCTGATCCGGACCAGTCCGGAGAGCACGTCCTCGGACTGCGCGATCCGGTTCGTGAGCGCACCGAGGGTGCCCTCGATCGCCTCGGCGGCCGCCACCGCCTCCTGGCCCAGGTCCGTCAGCTCCCAGCCGTGCGGGCTCCGCTCCAGGGTGCGCCCGCCCAGCTGCTTGTCGAGCGCCAGGATCCGGCGGGAGATGGTGGTGTGCGTCGTGCCGAGGGTCTCCGCCACCGCATTGAACCGGCCCAGCCGGGCCACGGTCAGCAGGATCAGCAGGTCATCCGGACTCGGAAGCCGCCGCAGGTCCACAAGAACTCCTCTGGTTTCACGTATGTGCATCCATGCACATACCATCTGTAGTTTTTTCCCTTGATTGCACTGTAACAGGGTGTGATGCTGGACACGGAACATCCGGCGGCTGGCCGGATCACGCGCACCGCACAAAGCAAAGGAGCTTATGCCATGGCAGTAATCGCTTGGATCGGACTGGGGAACATGGGCGGGTCCATGTCGGTGAACCTGGCCAAGGCCGGCCACGACGTCCGCGGGTTCGACCTCAACGCCGAGGCCCTCGCCGCCGCCGTCGCCGGGGGCGTCAAGCCCGCCGGAAGCATCGCCGAAGCGGTAGACGGCGCCGACGTCGTCTTCTCAATGCTCCCCAAGGGCGAGCACGCCCGCGCTGTCTACCTCGGCGAGGACGGCGTCCTGGCCCACGCGGACACGCGCACGCTGCTGGTGGATTCCTCCACCATCGACATCGCCTCCGCCCAGGCCCTGCACGACGCCGCTGCTGCCGCCGGCTTCCGCTTCGTCGACGCCCCGGTCTCCGGCGGGATGAGCGGCGCGAAGGCCGCCACTCTGACCTTCATGATCGGCGGCGAGGACGGTGCCGTGGCCGAGGCCACGGAGTACATCAAGCCGATGGCGGCGAACATCATTCCCACCGGCGGCGCCACCACCGGGCAGGCCGCCAAGATCTGCAACAACCTCATGCTCTTCATCAACCTGGCCTCGACCGCGGAAGGCGCCGTGCTGGCGGACCGGCTCGGACTGGACAAGCAGGTCTTCTGGGACATCGCGTCCGTGTCCTCCGGCGACAGCTGGGCCCTGCGCACCTGGTACCCGGTCGCCGGCGTGGTCCCCACCGCGGCCTCCAACAACGACTTCGCCCCGACCTTCACCACCGAGCTGGCCAACAAGGACATCGGCCTGGCCATCAGCGCGGCCCGCGACACCGGCACCCCGCTGGAAATCGGCGAGCACGTCCAGCAGCTCTTCCAGCGCCTCATCGACTCCGGCAAGGCCGGCATGGACTGCTCCGCGATCGTCAAGCTGGTCGACGGCACCCTCGACACGGCCAAGTAGCCGCCCCGGCCAACAGCCGCTGTACCCCCGAACCTGCACCACACGAAAGAGACCCACCCCAATGGAACGCATTCCGCACTTCATCAACGGCGCCCTGATTTCCGACGCCGAGCGCTACGGCCCCGTCTTCAACCCGGCCACCGGCGAACAGGAGAAGGAGGTCGCCCTGGCCTCCGCCGCCCGCGTCGAGGAGGCCATCCAGGCCGCCCGTGCCGCCCTGCCCGGCTGGCGCGCCACCAGCCTGGCCAAGCGCACCAACATCTTCTTCAAGGTCCGCGAACTGCTGATGCAGCGCCGGCCCGAACTGGCTGCCCTGCTGACCAGCGAACACGGCAAGGTCCTCTCCGACGCCGAGGGTGAGATCACCCGCGGCCTGGAAAACATCGAATTCGCCACCGGGCTGTCCCACGCCCTCAAGGGTGAGCGTTCCGAGCAGGTGGCCGGCGGCGTCGACGTCCACTCGGTCCGCCAGCCGGTCGGTGTGGTCGCCTGCATCACGCCGTTCAACTTCCCGGCCATGGTGCCGCTGTGGATGATCGGCAGTGCCCTGGCCTGCGGCAACACCGTGCTGCTCAAGCCCAGCGAAAAGGACCCGTCCTCGGCCATCTTCATCGCGCAGGTCTTCGCCGAGGCCGGCCTGCCCGCCGGCGTCCTCAACGTCGTCCACGGCGACAAGGAGGCCGTGGACGTGCTGCTCGAACACCCGGACGTCAAGGCCATCAGCTTCGTCGGCTCGACGCCGATTGCCCAGTCCATCTACAAGCGCGCCGCCAACCACGGCAAACGTGTGCAGGCCCTGGGCGGCGCCAAGAACCACATGGTGGTCCTGCCGGACGCGGACCTGAACATGGCCGCCGACGCCGCCGTGTCCGCCGCCTACGGCTCCGCCGGCGAGCGCTGCATGGCCGTCAGCGTCCTGGTCGCCGTCGGGAACATCGCCGATGAGCTCGTCGGGGCCATCACCACCCGGATGGGCGCCCTGAAGATCGGCCCCGGGACCGACCCCGCGTCGCAGATGGGCCCGCTGATCACCGCCGAGCACCGCGACAAGGTCGCCTCCTATGTCGCCGGCGCGGCCCAGGAAGGCGCCACCGTGGTGGTCGACGGTCGGGAGCAGGAGTTCGATTCCAACGGCTTCTTCATCGGCGTCAGCCTCGTTGACCACGTCAAGCCCGGCATGAAGGTCTACGACGACGAGATCTTCGGCCCGGTCCTGTCCGTGGTCCGCGTCGAGACCTACGCCGACGCCGTCAAGCTCGTGAACGACAACGAGTTCGGCAACGGCGTGGCGATCTTCACCCGCGACGGCGGCGCCGCCCGGCAGTTCGAGTTCGACGTCGAGGCCGGCATGGTGGGCGTCAACGTGCCGATCCCGGTTCCGGTGGGAACCTTCTCCTTCGGCGGCTGGAAGAACTCGCTCTTCGGCGACACCCACATGTACGGCCCGGAGAGCATCCGCTTCTACACCCGCGGCAAGGTCGTCACCACCCGCTGGCCGGACCCGTCCACCTCGGTGATCGACCTCGGCTTCCCCCAGGTCGACTAAGCCAAGCGCCCGGCCCGTTCCGCCTTAAACAAAGCAACGCGGGGTCACTGAGCGCCCATCCGACTCCGGATCTTGGGCGCAGAGTGACCCCGCGTTGCTGTGTGGTGGGGGTCAGCCCTTCATGATCTCCGCGCGCTGGGCCATGTAATCGTCCATGCTGAGCTCGCCCTCGCTGTACCGCTGGTCCAGTTCCGCGAGCTTGCGCGCCCGGAAGCCCTGCGGGGCCGACGGCGGCGCGGGCACCGCGGGTCCCGACGGCTGCTGGGCCTCGGGCTGCTGCTGGTAGGGCTGGGGCTGGTTGCCGGGGTACCCGGGGCTGTCCTCATAGGGGACGGGGGACGGGTAGCCCTGCTGGCCCGGATACTGCTGGCCCGGATACGGCTGGCCCGGGTACGGCTGGTTTGCCGGCGGCGCGGGCTGCTGCGGAGCGCCGAGCTGGCCGAAGGCCCCGTAGTAGTCACGCTGGGTAAAACCGTCGCGCGGCTGCTTGTTCTGCGGGCCGGGGTAGTTCCCGGGGGCGTTGCCGGGGAACTGCCCGAACTGGTCCGGTCCGCCGGGCATGCCCTGGTTCTGGTTCCGGCCGCGCACCGACTTCTTGTAGTAGCGCATTGCCATCGGGATCAGGAATGACAAAACGATGATCCAAAAGAACATGTTGTTCACGGTACGGGCCTCTCAGGAAGTGTTCTTCCAGCTTAACGCCCACACCCGGGCCGTGGTGCCCGGGGCAAACCGTCAGGAGCGCACGGGCTCTTCGGCGCCGGGTGGCCCCTCGCCCGAGCCCAGCGGCATCCCTGGGCCGAAGACCGGCCCCGGGAGCGGCCGCTTGGCCGTGACGCCGTCGCCGGAGGAGCGGTTCCGGAGCCGGCGGACCACCCAGGGCACAAAGTATTCGCGCGCCCAGACCAGATCGCCGGAGCGCGCCTGCCGCCAGCTGCGCTGCGGCAGCGGCTTGGGGGAGAGCGGTTCCAGGGTGTGCACGACGTTGAGGGAATCCAGGACCATGGCCGCGATGGTGTGATGGCCCAGCGGCGAGAAGTGCAGGCGATCCGCATCCCACATTTGCGGATCATTTAGCTGCCGCAGCGACCACATGTCCGCAATGATGGCGTCGTGGCGGGCCGCGACGGTGCGGAGGTTCTCGTTGTAGATGGCCACTTTGCTGCGCACCCGGCCCAGCACGGACGAGCCGCTGTCGGGACCGTTGAAGAGGACCACCGTGGCGCCGGCCAGACTGAGGATCTGCACCACCGAGTCCAGCTTCTCGGCCAGGGCATCCGGATCCCCGCCGGGACGGATCAGGTCGTTTCCGCCGGCGGAGAGCGTCACGAGGTCGGGCCGGAGGGACAGGCAGTGGGCCAGCTGCTGGTCCACGATCTGCTGCAGGAGCCGGCCCCGGACGGCGAGGTTGGCGTAGGCAAAGTCCTCGTGGCCGCGGCTCAGCTCCTCCGCCACCCGGTCCGCCCAGCCCCGGTGGCCCCCCGGACTCGCCGGTTCGGGATCGCCGATGCCTTCGGTGAAGGAGTCGCCCATGGCGACATAGCGGGTCCAGGGGTGGGTCACGGCGTTGTCTGGAGAATTCTCCATGGCTTCGGTTTCGCTCACCTTCATATCGTGCACTCTTCCTGCAAAGCTACGCCACCGTAGGTTGTTACCTGCGGGTAACTGTAAGAATGGTGCCATGACTCAAGCCGCTGCCTTCCCCGCCCCCGTTGTCCTGTGGTCCAAGCCCGAGGAGGAGCGGGCCGGCAAACCGCTCCTGGTCCTGCTGCACGGCTACGGGGCCAACGAAGAGGACCTCCTGAGCCTGGCGGACCTGCTGCCGCAGGACTTTGCGGTGGCCTCGGTGCGCGCCCCGATGGTGTCCGGCGCAGGATTCACCTGGTTCCCGCTGACCGCGTCGATCGACTACTCCCTCGACGCGGTCAAGGATGCCGCCGCGTACGTGGAGGACTGGCTCGACTCGGTCCGGCCGAACCACCCGTCCGTGACCCTGCTGGGCTTTTCGATGGGCATGGCGCTGGCAACCACCTTGCTGCGGCGGCGGCCCGCGGACTATGCCGCCGTCGTCGGGCTGTCCGGTTTTGCCGTCGACGCCGGCAGTGACCCCAGCTTTTACGACGCCGAACTGGACGGGACGGTGCCGATGTTCTGGGGCCGCGACCAGCAGGATCCGGTGATCACGCCGGACAAAGTCGAGTTCACCATGGGCTGGGTGCGCAAGCACGTCAAGCTCACCAAGGTGCTGTACACCGGGATGTGGCACGGCATCAACCAGCAGGAAATCGGGCACGTGTCCGAATTCCTCACCCACGGGGTACTGAACAAGTAGCCGCACGACGCCGGGCGGCCGGCCGGCCGGCGACCGGCGCCGGAGTCAGGCCCCGGCGGGGGTGCTGATCCGCACGGTCCGGCCGTTCACCGTGACGGTGTCGCCGTGGTGGAGCTGGCGGCCGCGGCGCTCGTCGATCTCACCGTTGACCTTCACGAGCCCGCTCTTGATCAGTTCCGCGGCCTCCACCCCGTCCTCGACCAGGCTGGCCAGCTTCAGGAGCTGACCGAGCCGGATCATCTCGTCGCGGATGGGGATCTCTTCAATTTCCGGGTTGCTCATACAAGCAATGATGCCTGACATAAGGTGGCAGCAATGACGCACAAGCCCCGGCTTCCGTTCCTCGCCGGGTTGCCCCTCGCCGTGGCTGCGGGGCTGCTGATGCCCGTGCAGGGCCGGATCAACGGCGCGCTCGGGGTGGCGCTCGCGGACGGAATCGCCGCCGCGGTGGTGAGCTTCACCACCGGGCTGGTGCTGATGATCGCGGTGTCGGTGGCGCTGCCACGGGGCAGGGCCGGGCTGCGGGCGATCCTGCCGGCGGTCCGGGAGCGCAGGTTCCCGCCCTACTACGTCCTGGCCGGCTGCATCGGCGGTTTCTTCGTCTTCGCGCAGTCCTTCACGGTGGGCCTGCTGGGCGTGGCCCTGTTCACCGTCGCCACCGTGACCGGGCAGACCCTCAGCGGGCTGCTCGTGGACCGGATGGGAATCGGACCCGCCGGCAGGAGGTCCATCACCGGCATCCGGGTGATCGGCAGCATCCTGACCGTCGCCGCCGTCGCCTGGGCGGTATCGCCGCGCTTTTCCGGCGCCGGGCCAGGCCCGGCGGAGCTGCTGGTTCCGGTGCTCCTTCCCGTGCTTGCCGGGTTCCTGATGAGCTTCCAGCAGGCCATGAACGGCACCGCCGCCGTGCATTACGGCACGCCGATCGCAGCAACGCTGATGAATTTCGTCGCCGGGGCGGTCATGCTGTGGGCCGCCTGGCTGGTCAAGGTCGCCGTCGCCGGACCGGGGAACGCGCTGCCGGGGGAGTGGTGGTACTACCTGGGCGGGCCCATGGGCTGCGTCTTTATCGGCGTCGGAGCCTTGTTGGTCCGGAGCCTGGGCGTGCTGGTGACCGGACTCGGCATGATCGCGGGCCAGCTGCTGGGCTCGCTGGGGCTGGACCTGGCGTTCCCGGCGCCGGGCACCGTGGTGGCGCTGCCCACCGTGCTCGGGACCCTGCTGACCCTGGCCGCGATTGTGCTCGCCAGCCTGCCCTGGCCCAAGGGGGCCCTGGGGCGGGGGCGCCGGGAGCCAACAGGCCGGTAGGCTAGGAGGCGCAGCTTCCTGCACCGCCATCATGCAGCACCCCCTCCCGGGATGTGGGCTTGGGGCATGTGCATGTTCCGTGCCTAAAATTTGCGTTTTTGTAGTGCCCCGTCCGGCAACCAGCCGGGGTCCCGGGGCTGAGACCGCGGACCGCACCCAGCGGCCCTGTAGAAAGTGGAGTTCCCATGGCAGCAAAGTCCGTCCTCGACCAGATCATTTCCCTCGCCAAGCGACGGGGTTTCGTATTCCAGGCCGGTGAGATCTATGGTGGCTCGCGTTCTGCCTGGGACTACGGGCCCCTCGGTGCCGAGCTGAAGGAAAACATCAAGCGCCAGTGGTGGCAGTCCGTGGTCCGCGGCCGCGAAGACGTCGTCGGCCTGGATTCCTCCGTCATCCTGCCGCGCCAGGTCTGGGAAGCATCCGGCCACGTCGACGTGTTCTCCGACCCGCTGGTCGAGTGCCTCTCCTGCCACAAGCGCTACCGCGCCGACCACCTCGAGGAAGAATACGAGGAGAAGAAGGGCCGTCCCGCCGAGAACGGCCTCAAGGACATCGCCTGCGCCAACTGCGGCACCCGCGGCGAATGGACCGAACCCCAGGAATTCTCCGGCCTGCTCAAGACCTACCTCGGCCCGGTGGCCAGCGAGGAAGGCCTGCACTACCTGCGCCCCGAAACGGCCCAGGGCATCTTCGTGAACTTTTCCAACGTGCTCACCACCTCGCGCAAGAAGCCCCCGTTCGGGATCGGCCAGATCGGCAAGTCCTTCCGCAACGAGATCACCCCGGGCAACTTCATCTTCCGCACCCGCGAGTTCGAGCAGATGGAAATGGAATTCTTCGTCGAGCCCGGCACCGACGAGCAGTGGCACCAGTACTGGATGAAGGAGCGGATGTCCTGGTACACCGGCCTCGGCATCCGGGAAGACAACCTGCGCTTCTTCGAGCACCCGCTGGAAAAGCTCAGCCACTACTCCAAGGGCACCACCGACATCGAATACCGCTTCGGGTTCCACGGCTCCGAGTGGGGCGAGCTTGAGGGCATCGCCAACCGCACGGACTTTGACCTGTCCACGCACTCGAAGGCCTCCGGCCAGGACCTGAGCTACTTCAACCAGGCCACCAACGAGCGTTACACCCCGTACGTGATCGAACCGGCCGCCGGCCTCACCCGCTCCTTCATGGCGTTCATGATCGACGCGTACACCGAGGACGAGGCGCCCAACGCCAAGGGCGGCGTCGACATCCGCACCGTGCTCAAGCTCGATCCGCGCCTGGCCCCGGTCAAGGCAGCCGTGCTGCCGCTGAGCCGCAACGAGGACCTGTCCCCGAAGGCCAAGGACCTCGCCGCCCAGCTGCGCAAGAGCTGGAACATCGAGTTCGACGACGCCGGCGCCATCGGCCGCCGTTACCGCCGCCAGGACGAGATCGGCACCCCGTTCTGCATCACCGTGGACTTCGAGACCCTGGACGACCAGGCCGTCACGATCCGCGAACGCGACACCATGAGCCAGGAACGCGTCTCCCTGGACAAGGTGGAGGGCTACCTGGCCGCACGCCTGATCGGCGCCTGACCATGGCGATCGCATACCGCGAATGGCGCGACGGCGATGACCTGGCCCTGCTGGAAATCTGGGGCGGGCCCGAAACCGAGCAGGCCCGGCAGTTCCGCGGCACCCTGGCGCCCTCGGGCAACGCCCCCTGGCGCCGCTGCATCGTGGCCGAGGACGTCGTCGACGGCGTGGCCATCCCGGTCGCGGCCGGCGTGGTCCACGAGGCTTCGCTGCACCCGGAACGGCTCTGGGCCTACATCGAGGTCGACCGGCACCACCGCCGCACCGGCGTCGGCTCGACGCTGCTGACCATGCTCCGGCACGAAGCGGCGCAGTCGCCGTCGGGTGTCTCCCGGCTCCGGACCAAGGTGGAACCGGGCACGCCCGGGGCCGCCTTCGCCGAGGCGGCGGGGCTGGCCCCGATCCAGCGGTCCCGGCTCGTCGTCATCGACCCCGGTGCCCTCCGGCTGCCCGTCTTCGGCGACGGTTCCGAGGCCGCCGCCTCCGAGCAGGTCGAGGATCTTGCGACCGGTTCGGTGGAACTCAGTGATGTCGTGGGCCGGTACTACACGTCCGTGCACGGCTGGGACAGCCCCGGGGACCTCAGTATCGCCACGGTCCAGCGGCTGTTCCTCGACGAGCTCAGCGGGGCCCACGGTGCCATTGTGCTGCGGGCGCCGAAGGCCAGCGCCTTCGGCCAGGGCGTGCCGGCGAGCAGGAAGGGCCGGCTCGAGGCGTTCGCCATCAGCTATGCGGAGCTTGCCCCCGCAGACACGGCAGCAGGGGAGGGCGCTGCCCCGGCGGCCCAGCCCACCGATGTGTTCCTGGGCCACGATCCGAAGCTCTCCGCGGAGGAGGCCCAGGCCGCCGTCCGGGACCTGCTGGCCCTGATTGCGTTCCAGCACCCGGTGCTGCTGGAACTGGACGACTCGATGGAGGCGCTGCGCGCCGTCGTCAAGCCGCTGCTGGAAAGCGGCAAAGCCCGCCTCCAGGGCGCCGAGACCCTGGTGGTCTCCGACCCGGCGTAGGCCCCCTCAACCCAACTGACCCGCAGCTGTGGCCGTTATGAAGCGTAGAAACGGCCACAGCTGCGGGTCAGTTGCGTTTCAGGCTACTTGCCCGGCGGCATCACCGGCGGAACGAAGTCGAACGTCATCCCCAGCAGCCAGACGAGCAGCAGCACCACCGGCAGGTGGAAGACGAACTGCAGGAACGTGAAGCCGACCAGGTCGCGGGCCCGCAGCCTCAGCACCGCCAGCAGCGGCAGCATAAAGAACGGGTTGATCAGGTTCGGCAGGGCCTCGGCAATGTTGTAGATCTGCACGGTCCAGCCGAGGTTCATCTGCACATCGGTGGCGGACTGCATCACATACGGCGCCTCCACCAGCCACTTTCCGCCGCCGGAGGGGACCAGCAGGCCCAGCAGGGCCGTGTACAGCGCGATGACGACGGCGAAGCCGCCTCCGCTGCCGATCTGCGTGAAGAACTCCGCCAGGTGCGCGGAGATGGTCATCCCGCCGTGGCCGGTGGCCTTGGTCAGGATCGCGGCCATCGCGGCGTAGAGCGGGAACTGGACCAGGATGCCGGCCGTCGCCGGGACGGCCTTGGTGACGGCCTGCAGGAAGTTCCGCGGCGTGCCGTGCAGCACCAGGCCCAGGATGAGGAAGACCAGCAGGTAGCCGTTGAGGCTGCTCACCACGGTGAGGAAGGGCTTGGTCAGGAACTGCGAGACCAGCCAGCCGAGCGTCAGGATGCCGGCCAGAATAGGCAGGATCATGCTGTATTCGAGCCACTCGCCCGGGCGGGAGCGCGGCTCCGGTTCGCTCGGTTCGTCGTCAAGGTCGACGCCGAGGTCCTCCGCGGTGCGGATGGCGCCGCCCTCGGGTGCCGAGAAGTGCGCGATCACCGTGGTGAGTGCCATCAGGATGGCCAGGGTGAGCAGCGACTGCCAGGTGAAGATCGTGGTCCCGAAGTCGAGGATGCCGGTGATCTTCAGCAGGGCCGGCGGCAGCGAGGCCGCGGTGGCCTGCAGCTGCGCCGCTGAGGAGGACAAGCCGAGCGCCCAGACCGCGCCGAGGCCCATGAACGCCGCGGCGCCGAGCGCGCGGTAGTCGACGGTCAGGTCCTTGCGGCGGGCGATGGCGCGGGCCAGCAGGCCGCCGAAGATGAGGCTGAGGCCCCAGTTGAGGAAGGACACCGACATGGACATCAGGGCCACGAAGCTCACGGCGGTGCGGGCGGTCGCCGGGATGAGGGCCAGCCGGCTGATCAGCCTGGCCACGGGCGGGGACGTGGCCACAACGTAGCCGGTGAGCACCACCATGGCCATCTGCAGGGTGAACGCGGTCAGGTCCCAGAATCCGTTGCCGAAGGAATCGGCGATCGACTGGGGTGAGGCGCCGATGGCCAGCGCGGCCACCGCGATGATAATAACGCCGGCCAGGGCGAAGATGTAGGCGTCGGGGAACCATTTCTCGGTCCATGCCGCTATCCGTTGGGCTATGCGGGCGAGACCGCGTTCTTCGCCGATTCCGCTTTTCGTCAGGACTGTGTTTGCCACAGAGGAGTACCTCTCCATTGAGTGCGATTTTGTACCCGGCAGAGTTTAGTCAAGACGATCGCGGAAACCGGGCTTATCGGCGCCGGCGGCCGGCGCGCCGCGGACCCTCGGCCGCATCCAGGCGCTGCCGTTCCTCGTCGGTGGGTGCCCCGCCGCCGAGGTCCGCCGGCATCCACCACGCGCCCGGCGACGGCGCCAGGGGAAAGTCCGCGATGCAGGCATCGATCCCGGCCTGGAGGACCAGGCGGAGCTCTTCGGTGGCCTGCCCGGCGTCCCGGGCCGGGTCAACGGTCATCGGTTCGCCGACATGGATCCGGACCGGGGCCCGCCAGGCGCGGGCCGGGGAGAATCCGTGGCGGCGGGTCATCAGCCGGTGGGCACCCCAGACGGACACGGGGATGACGGGCACTCCGGCCTCGGCGGCCATCCGTACGGCCCCGGTTTTGCATTCACGCACCCGGAAACTGCGGCTGACGCCGGCCTCCGGCAGGATCGCGATGTACTCGCCCGCGCGGAGCCGGGCGACGGCGGCGTCATAGGCGTGGGTGCCGCTCTCGTACCCCACCGGGACGTGCCCGGCGGCGCTGACCGCAGGCCCGGCAAACCAGTGGTCGGCGGCCGCCTGGGTGACCAGGAAGCGCAGCTGTGCCCTGGTATGCCACCACAGCAGCAGCTCGGCGAACGCGAAGTCGAGGTAACCAAAATGGGTGATGGCAACGACGGCGCCCCGGCCCGGGACGACGCGGCGGGACGGGCCGCTCGGTGCTTCGCCGAGGTGCTCCGGTGCGGGGAGGTGCCCGCGTCCCGTGACGATGACCCGGATCCGGAACAGCCGGCGCAGCGCCAGCCCGGTGCGGACGATGACGCGGTAGAAACGGTCGCTGGGCCGGGGCCGCCACGGCATCCTAGCGGCCGCCGGGCTGGTGTCTACCCGGCTGGTGTCCGCCCGGCTGGTGCCCGCCGTTGCGGGGACGGCGGGGCGGCAGGGGCAGGAAGCCCGAGGTGGATTCCACGTATTCCTTGTAGCCGGGGCGGGCGGACATGGCCTTCTCGGTAAGCGGCTTGCCGGATTTCCCGGCGAGCAGCCAGATCATGAGGGCTGGCGAGAGGACCGTCAGCACGCCCGGCCAGGAATCCGCCGCGACGAGGAAGATCCCGATCCAGACGGCGGCGTCGCCGAAGTAGTTCGGGTGCCGGGTGTAGCGCCACAGTCCGGTGTTCAGCACGGTGCCGCGCCTGGCCGGATCGGCCTTGAACTGCGCCAGCTGCCAGTCCCCGACCGTCTCGAAGACGAAGCCGACCACCCAGAGCACCACGCCCAGCCACGCCAGCCAGCCGAGGCTTCCTGTGCTGAACATCCCCACCTGGACGGTGAGCGAAACAAAGAAGAGGATCACGCCCTGCGGCAGGTAGACCTTGCGCAGCGCGTAGACGTTGCGGGACCCGGGGGCGGAGGAGAGCATGTCCACGTACCGCGGATCCTCGTGGCCGCCGCGGGCCCGCAGGCCGATGTGGAGGGCGAGCCGGATGCCCCAGACCGCCACGAGCGCCAGCAGCAGCAGGCGGCGGCCGCCGTCGCCCTCTCCGGCCGAGAGGAACCAGGAGATGGCGGCCACGACGACGAACCCGAGGCCCCAGACGGTGTCGATGACGGAATGGCGGCTCTGGCGGACGGCGACGGCGAAGGTGCCGGCCAGCAGCACCACGAGGCCCAGAGCCACCCAGGGGAGGCTGGCCAGGAAAGCCCCCAACGGGAAAGCCCCCAACGGGAAAGCCCCGAGCGGGAAGTCCGGCATCACAGCACCACCGGGAGGCCGGCGGAGGCGGGCAGGAGGCTGCGGAACGCGTCGGCGCCGCCCCGGGGGTCGTGGCCTGAACGGGCGGCGAAGGTGTCGAGGATGAAGCCGTTGGCCAGCGAGTTCCACAGGCCCACCCGGCGGAACATAAAGTGCCCGGCACCCTTGAGCGCGACGTAGTCCACGGACTTGGCGACGCCGTCGGCCCGGCGGGCGTAGGCGAGCGAGTTCGCGGGGCTGGTCCAGCGGTCCATGGTGCCATGGACAATCAGGATCCGGCGGCCGGCCACGGGCTTCACCGGGGTCCGGGCATCGAGCCAGGGCGCCAGGGCGACGACGGCTTCCACCTGGGGGTGGTCCGCGACGCAGAGCGCGGTCAGGCCGCCCATTGAGTGGCCGAGGAGGTAAACGGGGACGCCGGGGTGCTCGCGGCTGATGTGGGAGAGCGCCCAGCGGGCGTCCTGGACGGGGGACATGTCCTTCCCGTTCCAGCCCCGGTACCGGTTCCGGAGTGTCCAGACCGCCAGCCCGTCGCGTGCGCCGCCGTTGTGAAGTGCCCGGGCGAAGGGCAGCATCCGGGCGGGACTCAGGTGCCTGCCGCGCACGGATTCGAAGCTTTTGGACCGCCCGCCGTGCAGGACCAGTGCGACTCCCCGGGTTTCCCCGCTGGCCGGGACAATGCTCAACACGGCCCTGGCGTCCGCCCCGGGACCCGCCGGCACAGATTCGCGGTCGTCGATCTTGCGTATGGCCACGCCACTCCTCCACATCTTGTCCGTCAATTCCAACCATAGGGCGCAGGGCCCACAGTGAACATTCGGAGCGGCGGGCCCGAAGGATGGGGTCCGCCCGGCGCCGGCCGGATCCCCTTGACGGGACGGGGCCGGAGGAGTAAGCCTGTGCTCGTAAACCTCCGGACGCCATGCCGGCTGGGAGCACAGACCACCGTCCGGGTCGGAAACCACGACGAAATCGACGGTACAGAAAATGAACGAAAGCAGCTTCGATAGCCTGCGCGGGCAGGTCCGCGGGCGGGTCATCACGTCTGGCGACGCGGACTACGACGAGGCGCGGGCGGTCCACAACGGCATGATCGACAAGAAGCCGGCGGCCGTGGTCCGGGTATCCCAGGTGGCGGATGTGATCGCCAGCGTCAACTTCGCCCGGGACAATTCCCTGGACCTCGCCATCCGAGGGGGAGGGCACAGCGCCCCGGGTTTCGGCACCTGGAATGACGCGCTGGTCATCGACTTCGTCAACACCAGGGGCGTCCGGGTCGATCCGGCGAGCCGGACGGCACGCTCCGAGGCGGGGGCCACCTGGGCCGATTTCAATCACGCCACCCACGCCTTCGGGCTGGCGACCACGGGCGGGATTGTGGGGACGACGGGAGTCGCCGGGCTCACCCTCGGCGGGGGCATTGGCTACCTGAGCCGCAAGTATGGGCTCAGCTGCGACAATCTCATCTCGGCCGACGTCGTCACAGCGGAGGGGAAGTTCCTGACGGCCAGTGAGAGCGAGAATGACGACCTTTTCTGGGCCCTGCGCGGCGGTGGCGGGAACTTCGGTGTCGTGACCTCGCTGGAATTCGGCCTGCATCCCGTGGACATGGTCCATGCCGGCATCATCGCCTACCCCCTGGAGCATGCTGAAACGGTGTCGAAGTTCTATCGGGAGCATTTGGCGTCTGCGCCCGAAGAGCTGGGAGCCTTCCTGGGATTCGCACTCGGACCCCCGGTGCCGTTCCTGCCCGAGGAGTGGCATGGCAAGCCGGTATGCGTGGTGGTGGGGATGTGGACCGGCGATCCCGCCGAGGGGGCCGCCCGCTGGCAGCCGTTCCTCGACGTCGCACCCGTGGCTGGCTCCATGGTGGGACCGATGCCCTACCCGGCCCTGAACCAGGCCTTCGACGCCCTGCAGCCCAAGGGCCTCCTGAGCTACTGGAAGGCTGACTTCCTGCCGGAGCTCACTGACAGTGCCATCGAGGAGCACATCCGCTACGGGGCAACGATTCCCACCGTGCAAACCGCAGTGCACCTCTACCCCATTGACGGAGCGGTGCAACGGGTGGGTCCGACGGAAACTGCTTTCGCCAACCGGACCGTGAAGTTCGCCCCGGTCATTGCCGCCTTCTGGCAGGATCCGACGGATAACGACGCGAACGTCGCCTGGGTGCGGGAATATGCGGCGGCGCTGCGGCCCCACTCTGCTCCCGGGGGCTACATCAACTTCATGGACGGCGACGACCAGGGCAGGGTCGCGGAGAACTACGGGCCGAACTACAAGCGCCTGCGGGAGGTCAAAGCCAAGTACGATCCGCAGAACCTCTTCCACGTGAACCAGAACATCACGCCGGCCTGACCGGACGCGGCCGGGTCCGGCGCCGGGGGACACCGGCGCCGGCCCCGGCGTCGTGCGCCCTAACGGCGTCCGCCGCCGGCCGCCGTGCGTCATAACGGCGCCCCGGCACGGCCGCCTCGTCAGGTCGGGACCGGGAAACGCCGTAAAGTCTTCGGCATGAGGTTGAACTGCTGATGGGCGCCGGACATTCACACACCCCGCAAGGACACGCGGATCCGACGCCCCAGGCGCTCGTTGCCCGGAAGAAGGCCAACCTCATCCTGGCCGCCATCCTGATCCCGCTGACGCTGCTGACCCTCGTGGCGATGGCGCTGCTGTGGCCCTCGGGCAGCAAAGAGGGGATCACGCTCGCCAGCCCCTACGCGGCCGCGCCGGGCGTCACGTTCGACACCGGCAAGATCCAGCGCGTGGTCACCGGCAGCTGCATGGACGCCCTCCCGCAGGGCCAGGACGGGACGGAAACGGCCCCGCAGCAGGGATCGGAATGCACTTTTGCGTTCACGGACCCGGACAGGGGCGGCAACCCCGTCAAAGTCGTCATCAACCCCGACGTCGCCAAATCCCACGGGGTGAAGGCCGGCGACAACATCCGCTACCTGAACCTCTCCAAGGCCCAGGGCGCCGAAGCCCAGGGCACGCCGGCCTATGTCTTCGTCGACTTTGTCCGGACCCTGCCGATCGTCTTCCTCGCGGTCCTCTACGCCGCCGTTGTCATCGCGGTGGCGCGCTGGCGCGGGCTGCGCGCGCTGATCGGGCTCGTCGGCGCCTACGGGGTACTGGTGTCGTTTATGCTTCCGGGGCTGGTGGAGGGCAAGCCCCCGCTCCTGCTGGCGCTGGTGGGATCCACGGTGATCATGATCGGGGTGCTCTACTTCGCCCACGGCTTCTCCGCCCGGACCTCGACGGCGCTGCTGGGCACCATGTTCGGCCTCGCGATCACCGCGCTGCTGGCGGCCTGGGCCACCGACGCCGCCAACCTCGCCGGCGTCGGCAGCCACGACTCCGCCACCCTCGCGAACATCTCGGGCAACATCTCCATCTCCGGCATCATCCTGTGCGGCCTCATCATCTCCGGCCTGGGCGTCCTCAACGACGTCACCATCACACAGTCTTCGGCCGTCTGGGAACTGTGGGAACTGGCCCCGGAAACCTCCGCCCGTCAGCTTTTCACCTCCGCCATGCGGATCGGCCGGGACCACATTGCCTCCACCGTGTACACCATCGCGTTCGCCTACGCCGGCGCGGCGCTGCCGGTGCTGATCCTGGTGATGCTCTACGAGCGGCCGCTCGGCGACGCCCTCACCAGCGCCGAGCTCTCCGAGGAAGTGATCCGCACCCTCGTCGGTTCCGTCGGGCTGGTCCTGGCCATCCCGGTCACCACGCTGATCGCGGTCCTCGTGGTGAAGGCGACCGGAATCAAGACCCGTGGCGGCGCGGACGACGCCGCCCCCTCGCCGGAGATCGGCGCCGGCCGACGGCCGGAGTTTGCCGCCGACCGCCGGCCGGAGGTCGCCGCCGGCGACCCCGACGAGGCCTTCGCAGATGCGCCGGCCGGGCGCCGCGGTCGGCGCGCTGCCGCACGGGATTGACCCCCGGTTTCCACATAGCAGGCGCGGATCCGGCCGATTTGCCCGGATTTGAGACAATGAACAGGTGACTGTTGTAGCAACCCCTCCCGCCCCCAAGCTGGAACTCCCGCCCCTGAAGCTGGGCCCCATTACGGTGGACACCCCCGTGATCCTGGCTCCCATGGCGGGCATCACCAACTCCGCGTTCCGCCGGCTGTGCCGTGAATACGGCGGCGGCCTGTACGTCGCGGAGATGGTCACCTCCCGCGCCCTCGTGGAGCGCACGCCGGAATCCCTGCGCATCATCGCGCACGACGACGACGAGAAGGTCCGGTCTGTCCAGCTCTACGGTGTGGATCCCGTCACCGTCGGCCAGGCCGTCCGGATGCTCGTCGAGGAGGACCGCGCGGACCACATCGACCTCAACTTTGGCTGCCCCGTGCCCAAGGTGACCCGGCGCGGCGGCGGTTCGGCCCTGCCCTGGAAGATCGATCTGTTCACCTCGATCGTGCAGACCGCGGTCAAGGAAGCCTCCCGGGGCAACGTCCCGCTGACCATCAAGATGCGCAAGGGCATTGACGAGGACCACCTGACCTACCTCGACGCCGGCCGGATCGCCCGCGATTCCGGCGTCGCCGCCGTCGCGCTCCACGGCCGCACCGCCGCGCAGTTCTACTCCGGCCAGGCCGACTGGTCCGCGATTGCCCGGCTGCGCGAGGCGCTGCCGGACATCCCCGTGCTCGGCAACGGCGACATCTGGTCCGCCGAGGACGCCATCCGCATGGTCCGCGAGACCGGCGTCGACGGTGTGGTGGTGGGCCGCGGCTGCCAGGGCCGCCCGTGGCTGTTCGGCGACCTCATGGCGGCCTTCGAGGGCAGCGACGAACGCCACAAACCGGCCCTGCGGCAGGTGGCGGAAGGCGTGTACCGCCACGCGCAGCTGATGGTCGAAACATTCGGCAACGATGAAGGCAAGGCGCTCCGGGAGATCCGCAAGCACATGGCCTGGTACTTCAAGGGCTACGTCGTCGGCAGTGAACTGCGGACCAAGCTGGCTATGGTGACCAGCCTCGAGGTCCTGCGCGACACGCTGGACCAGCTGGACCTCGATTCCCCGTACCCCGGCGTCGACGCCGAGGGCCCCCGCGGCCGCGCCGGGTCGCCCAAGAAGCCCGCCCTGCCCAAGGACTGGCTGCTGGACCGCAACATGGACGCCGATCAGTCGCGTGAGATCTGCCACGCGGAACTGGACGTGTCCGGTGGCTGAAACCAGGACCACCGCTCCTGTACTGGACGGCTATGTGGCCAGGGACTCCGCCCGCTGGGTCGAGGAACCGCCCAAGTCGACGTACCGCTCCGACTTTGAACGCGACCGGGCCCGGGTGCTGCACTCCTCGGCACTGCGCCGGCTCGGGGCCAAAACCCAGGTCGTGGCCCCTGACACCGACGACTTCGTCCGGACCCGCCTCACCCACAGCCTCGAAGTGGCCCAGGTGGGCCGCGAACTGGGCCGTGCCCTGGGCTGCGACCCCGACGTCGTGGACACCGCCTGCCTCAGCCACGACCTCGGCCACCCGCCGTTCGGCCATAACGGCGAATCGGCGCTCAACGAGGTCGCCCACGCGATCGGCGGCTTCGAAGGCAACGCCCAGACACTGCGCCTGCTGACCCGGCTGGAACCTAAGGTCCTCGCCACGGACGGTCGCCCGGCCGGGCTCAACCTCACCCGTGCCAGCCTCGACGCCGCGGCGAAGTACCCGTGGTCGGCTGCCAACGCTCCCGTCATCCACGGCGAGCGGACCAGCAAGTTCGGCGCCTATGAGGATGACCTGCCGATCTTCGACTGGATCCGCGAGGACGCCCCGGAACGCCGTTCCTGCCTCGAGGCGCAGGTCATGGACCTCGCCGACGATATCTCCTACTCGGTGCACGACGTCGAGGACGCGATCGTCGCCGGGCACTTCCAGCTGCGCTGGATGGACAATCCGGACCACCGTGCCCGGGTGGTCGGCTACGCCAAGCAGTGGTACCTGCCGCACAACGACCCTGCCGCGATTGACGCTGCCCTGGCCCGGCTCGAAGCCACGAGCGTCTGGGTGCGCGAGGCCGATGGCAGCCGCAAGTCGATGGCGGCGCTCAAAGACATGACCAGCCAGCTGATCGGCCGGTTCTGCCAGAGCGCGCTGGCATCCACGCGCGCCGTCTACGGCCCGGAAAACCTGACCCGCTACAACGCGGAGCTGATCGTTCCGGACGAGACCGTCATGGAAATCGCCGTGATGAAGGGCCTGGCCACCACGTTCGTGATGACCACCGAACACCGGCAGCCCATCTACGAACGCCAGCGCGAGGTCCTGCATGCCCTCGTGACGGCGCTGAGCGCCACCGGGGACCGCCACCTGGAGCCGATGTTCGCCGCCGACTGGCGCGACGCGGAGGACGACGGGGCGAGGCTGCGTGTCGTGATTGACCAGGTCGCGTCGTTGACCGACGGCTCCGCGCTGGCCATGTACGAGCGGCTCGTGGGCAGCCTGCCGTCACTGTGGTGACGGATCTGGTGACCTTGCGCGCAGTGCGTTGCTGCGCGCCATTACTGTCGAACCCGGCGACTAGGATGGCAATGTGGCCGGCCTGATCAAACGTGAAGACATCGACGAAGTACGCCAGCGCACGGACATCAAGGAAGTTGTCGACGGCTATGTGACGCTCAAGGGCGCGGGACTGGGCTCCTATAAAGGCCTCTGCCCCTTCCATGACGAGCGTTCGCCCTCGTTCACGGTCCGCCCCCAGGTGGGCAGGTACCACTGCTTCGGCTGCGGCGAGGACGGCGACGTCATCTCCTTTGTCCAGAAACTGGACCACACCTCGTTCCACGAAGCCGTGGAAAAACTGGCCGCCCGGATCGGCTTCGAGCTCCGCTACGAGGACGGCGGCTCCGGACCGAACCGCGAGGACGTTGGCCGGCGGCAGCGGCTGCTCGACGCCCACAAGGTCGCGGACGAATTCTTCCGCGCCCAGCTGCTGACCCCGGCCGCTGCCGAGGGCCGCAACTTCCTGCACGCCCGCGGCTTCGACCGCGCCGCGGCCGACCAGTTCGGCGTCGGCTACGCCCCGCAGGGCTGGGATTCGCTGCTTAAGCACCTCCGTGGCCGCGGCTACACGGACCCCGAGCTCAAACTGACGGGGATGTTCTCCGAGGGCGGGCGGGGGATCTACGACAGGTTCCGCGGCCGGCTGATCTGGCCCATCCGCGACATCGCCGGCGACACGATCGGCTTCGGCGCCCGCAAGCTCTACGAGGACGACCAGGGCCCCAAATACCTCAACACCCCCGAGACGGCGCTCTATAAGAAGTCGCAGGTGCTCTACGGGATCGACCTCGCCAAACGCAACATCGCCAAAGACCGGCAGCTCGTCGTGGTGGAGGGCTACACCGACGTGATGGCCTGCCACCTCGCCGGGATTCCGACCGCGGTCGCCACCTGCGGCACGGCCTTCGGCACCGAGCACATCAAGATTGCCCGCCGCCTGCTCTCCGACGACGGCAGCGGCGGCGAGGTCATCTTCACCTTCGACGGCGACGCCGCCGGCCAGAAGGCTGCCCTGCGGGCCTTCGAGGAGGACCAGCGGTTCGTGGCGCAGACCTACGTGGCTGTGGAGCCCAGCGGCGCGGATCCGTGCGAGCTGCGCCAGTCCAAGGGCGACGCCGCCGTCCGGGACCTGATCGCCACCCGCCGCCCCTTGTTCGAATTCGCCATCCGTGCCGCCCTGAAGCGGCACAACCTGGACACGGTCGAGGGCCGGATCGCCGCCCTGCGGGAATCCGCCCCGGTCGTCGCCCAGATCCGCGACGCCGGCATCCGTCCCGCCTACGCCCGGGAACTGTCCGGCTGGCTGGGCATGCCGGTCGAGGAAGTCAGCCGCGCCGTGGGCGCTGCCGCCAAGCGTGCCGCCCAGGCGCCGTCGGGCGGAGCCGGTTCGGGGCCGTATCAGGGGCAGGGCCGCGGCCAAGGCTCCGGGTACCCTACGGTGACCGGCGGGGGATCCGCCCCCGGGGTGGCGCCCCTGCCGGCGTCGCCCGTACTGCCGTCCTTCAACCGCCCCGACCCGCGCGACCCCGTGGCAGCGATGGAACGTCAGGCGCTGGAGGTTGCCCTCCAGCAGCCTGCGATGCTCGAAGGCGAGACCTGGCAGCGGTTCTCGGACGCAAGGTTCTCCACGCCCGCGTACCTGGCCATCCACGAGGCCATCCGGGCCACCGGCCTGGCCTCCGCGGGCGACCCTGTGCGCTGGGTGGAACAGCTGCTGCAGGAGGTGCCCGAGCCGCTCCGCCCGCTCGTGTCCGAGCTTGCCGTGGTCCCTCTGCCGGCCAGCACCGCCGACGGCGTACTGCGCTACTGCCGGGACATCCTGGCGCGCCTGTTCGAGCTGCAGATCACGCGGGTCAAGGCCGAAAAGATGGGGCAGCTGCAGCGGCTGGACGCGGCCGCCGACCCGGAGGACTTCCAGCGGCTCAACCGCGAGCTCATGCAGCTGGAGATGCAGCGGCGGTCCCTGCGCGCGGAGGCCTGATCCTCGGGCCAACCGTCGGGTCTGGTTGCCCTGCCGTGTTGGCCCGTTGTGTTGTCCCGCCGGGCCCAATTTCACTTCCCGGCAGGGAGTTTGCTAGGCTTATATCCGCTTCATTCCTCCTTAGCTCAATTGGCAGAGCATTCGACTGTTAATCGAAGGGTTGCTGGTTCAAGTCCAGCAGGAGGAGCGCGCAGTCCCCGTCCCGGGTCACCGGGGCGGGGACTTTTTTATACCCGGAGGGGGTATTGGCGGGCTACGGCGGGGAAGGCGGCCGGCCGATTTCCTAAGCGGCAAAACCTTTGCTAATGTCATACCTGCTTCATTCCTCCTTAGCTCAATTGGCAGAGCATTCGACTGTTAATCGAAGGGTTGCTGGTTCAAGTCCAGCAGGAGGAGCGGACAGGTCCCGCAGCCGGTGAATATCCGACTGCGGGACCTTTTTTGTGCCCTCTTACGGCGGTCTCTTGTGTGCTCAGACGAAGTACATCTCCACCTGCAGGAACCTCTCCGCCTCCGCCACGGCGGCACGGAAGGCCTCGAGTTCGGTGGGGGACGTGCGGGGTTCGCGGGGATGCCACTCGTGCGGGGCGGAGTGCACCTGGGTGAAGCCGCCGCCGGGCGGGGCGTAGAAAATGCCGAAGCGCTGCACGGGCCACTCGGGGGACGTCTCGGGGGCGACCAGGAGCGCCGAGTCGAAAGCCGGGTTGTACCACTGGGCGATCGGGCGCCGGCGGTCCTCGGTGAACAGGCCGGCCGCGAAGAGTGCCGCCGACTGCTGGCTGGTCTGGCTGCACAGGCGATCCCACCACAGGGGCAGGATTCCGGTGTCGCACCGCTGCCACGTGGCCGGTAACGGCGGAGGATCCTGCCAGTGGGGCACATCTATAACTTTATCGCCCGCGGTGGAGCGGCAACAGGGCTGGCGGACAACTGCGCGGGCCCGCCCGAGGGGGACATGCCCATTCCTGCGGGGACCTGCCGGAGGGGACATGCCCTGCGGTGGGGCTGGCGCGTGGACATAGTGCCCATATGCCCATCCCTGCCCGCGA
Source organism: Pseudarthrobacter sp. PvP090 (assembly GCF_040547365.1). NCBI lineage: Bacteria > Bacillati > Actinomycetota > Actinomycetes > Micrococcales > Micrococcaceae > Pseudarthrobacter > Pseudarthrobacter sp. PvP090. The sequence continues at coordinate 85,424 of NZ_JBEPPO010000013.1, read as the reverse complement.
AGAATGGGCATGTCCTCCCGGGTGCGCGCACGCCGCCCCGGGCACAGCAGGGGACATGCCCTGCGGTGGGGCTGGCGCGTGGACATATTGCCCTTATGCCCATTCCTGCCCGCGAAGAATGGGCATGTCCTCCCGGGTGCGCGCACGCCGCCCCGGGCACAGCGGGGGGACATGCCCTGCGGTGGGGCTGGCGCGTGGACATAGTGCCCATATGCCCATTCCTGCGCGCGAAGACTGGGCATGTCCCGAGGGGTGGTGGGGTCGCGCGGGGTGGTGGGTCGCGCGGAGGCGGCTACTGGATGGGCGGGACCGTGCTGGGCCTGACGACCAGCCAGAGGGCGGCCGCGGCCAGGAAAATACACGCAGCCTGGACGGCGCCCATCGGGGTGGATGACGTGACGCCGAGCCAGCCCACGACGGGCGAGATGAGGCCGGCCATCAGGAAGGTGGCGGCACCGAGCAGGGACGCTGCGGTGCCGGCCTGCGCGCCGTGCTTGGCCAGCGCCAGCACCTGCACACAGGGGAACGTGAACCCGGCGCCGAGAATGTAGAACCACAGCGGCACCATGACCCCCCACAGCCCGAAGCCCAGCTGGTCGAAGAGCACGATCAACAAAGCCATCAGGAACATCCACGCCGTGGAGCAGGCCAGGATCCACTGCGGCGGGACCTTCCGGATGAGCCTCGAGCTGGTCTGCACGCCCGCGACAATGCCCAGGGAATTCACACCGAAGAGCAGGCCGTACTGCTGCGGGCTGAAGCCGTAGACGTCCTGGAAGAGGAACGGCGACGCGGACAGGTACGTGAACAGCCCCGCGAAGTTCATTCCGCCCACCAGCAACAGGCCTACAAAGATCCGGTCCCGGAACAGGACACCGTAGCGCTGTCGGGCGGTCATGCCGGTTTTTCCGCGCAGTTCCCGGGGCAGCGTCTCCCGGACGACGAACACTGCTGCGATGAGGACACACATGCCGTACCCGGCCAGGAAGAAGAAGATCCCCGGCCACGGCATGAACAGCAGCAGCTGCGAGCCGATCACGGGAGCGAGGATCGGCGCCAGGCCGTTCACCAGGGCCATCCGGGAGAACATCCGCACCATGGCGAAACCGCTGAACAGGTCCCGCACCATCGCCATGGCCACCACGCCGCCGCCTGCGGCGCCGATGCCCATCAGCACCCGGAAGAAGCCCAGCGTCGTGATGTCGGTCGACAGGGCCGCCCCCAGGGAGGCCGCAATGTGCACCGCCGTCGCTAGGATCAGTGGCATCCGCCGGCCGAACTTGTCGCTCAGCGGGCCCACCACCAGCTGGCCCAGCGCAAAGCCGAGCGTGGTACCGGTCAGCGTCAGCTGCACGGCCGCCTCCGACACGGCCAGGCTCTCTTCCAGGGCCGGGAAAGCCGGAAGGTACAGGTCCACGGTGAAGGGTCCCAGAGCGGTCAGGGCGCCGAGCATCAGAATGTAGAGGAGCTTGCGGCGGCGGCTCAGGGAATCGCCGGGATTGGTGGGTGTAGTCACAGAGGTCAATCCTAGGGCGCAGGACAGCCGACCACGTGTGCAGCGCAGGGCGCGCCACAGCCCGCGCCCGCGCGGCGGCCGGGGGCCTGAATGGTAGTTTTGACACCGGGGTGTGCGTGAAGCTGCGCAGACCGGCAAGCCCGCGGAAGCGGAATCACAGACGTAACCAGTTAGGCGGGACCGATGAGCGGACGTCACAGCGGCGGGACAAACGGGGGGCTGCGCATTTCCTCGCTGCCCAGGACCTTGAAGCTGATCTTCAAACTGGCTCCGCGGCAGCTCAACGACGAGATTGCCCTCGCCAAGGTCGAGCTCAAGCGTAAGGGCATCCAGGTCGGTGTTGCCTCCGCCTTTCTCGCCGTCGCGCTGGTCTTCGTCGCTTTCCTGGTCACCGGCCTCATCGTCGCCGCCATCATGGGGCTCGCGACAATCATGCCCGCCTGGCTCGCAGCCCTGCTGGTCTGCGGCGTCTTCCTGATCATCGCCCTGATCGCCGGTCTGGTCGGGGTCGGCAAGTTCAAGAAGGCCCTGCCGCTGGTCCCCGAAGACACCATCCGGGGCCTGAAGTACGACCTCGGCATCGCCAAGGAGGGTTCCGCGTTCGATCCTGCCGTGCTGGACCCGGATTCCGCGCAGTACAAGGCAGCCAAGGCCGCCAAGGAAGAGGCCGCAGCCAAGGCCAAGGCCGAAAAGGAAGCCAAGAAGGCCGCCGAGGCTGACTTCGGTCCGCCGCCCACCGAAGCCGAACTGCGACGCCGGCTGGACCAGCGCCGCGCCCACCTGACCGGCGTACGCGACGAACTCAACGAGGAACTCGACGTCAAGAACCAGGCTCAGGCCCTCCTGGCCGTGGCCCAGGCGAAACTGCAGGACGGCAAGGAACAGCTCAGCGGCACAGTCGCCGGGCTTCGGTCCGCGGCCGCCCGCCGGGCGCAGCGGCCCGGGACGTCCGCCGGTGCCGGGACTGACGGCGCAGGCGTGGCGGGCCGGCTGGGCCAGCGGTGGAAGCCGCTCGTCGCCCTCACCGCCTCAGCCGCAGCCCTCGTATTCCTGCTGCGCAAACTGATCAAGGGCTAGGCAGCCCGCTGAACTGCAACGCCCGATCGTTGCCGGCCATGGAAAGGGGAACAGCATGAAGTTCATCGGCGCTGGTTCCCGGCCCGGTCAGCCCCAGATCCACCACGACCGGCTTTTCACCATCCCCAACGTGTTGACCGTGGTGCGGTTCCTCGGCGTGCCGCTCTTCATCTGGCTGGTGCTCGGGGTGCAGGAATACGGCTATGCCGCCCTCGTCCTGGCGATCATGGGCAGCACGGACTGGGTGGACGGCTACGTCGCCCGCCGGTACGACCAGATGTCCAACCTCGGGCGCGTCATGGATCCCATCGCGGACCGGCTGTCGCTGATCGCGGTTGCCGTGACGCTGGTCATCGCCGGTGTCGTCGAGTGGTGGTACCTCGCAGCGCTGCTGATCCCGGACGCCATCCTGCTCGCACTGTCGCTCTACTACTTCCACGGCCACCCCGACCTCCCCGTGAGCCGGATCGGCAAGATCCGGACAGCACTCCTGCTGGTCGGCACTCCGCTGCTCGTTCTCTCGAAGCTCCCTGTCCCGGGCGCCGAGGTCTACCTCATCGCCGCCTGGATCTTCCTGGGGCTGGGGCTCATGGGGCATTGGATCGCCGGCTACAACTATTTCTGGGCCATCATCCGCAAGGGCAAAAAGCTCAAGACCCTCGGGCCCGACGTCGACGGCGGCACCCGCTGATGGTGTGGTTCGCTGTCCTGCTTGCTGTGCTGGGAGCGTTTTGCCTGGCGTTCGGCGCCCAGCGCCAGGGCAGTGCTGTCAAGGCGGACACCGGGGGACTGGCACTCAGCAACCACGGCATGCTTCGCCTGATCCGCAACCCGCGCTGGGTGTTCGGACTGCTGCTGCTGTGTGTGGGCATGGCGTTGAACTCGGTCGCCCTGGTGATGGCGCCACTGACGGTGGTGCAGCCGATCGGGGCGATTGCCCTGGTCATCACCACCATCGTCAACGCCAAGGACCAGGGGCTGAGCATCAACCGGGCCACCGTGGTTGCCATCTCCGCATGCGTTACGGGTTCGGCCCTGTTCGTGATCCTGGCAGTCACCGTCACCCAGGAAACCCACCAGGTCAGCTCCTCCGACGAGTTGACCGTGGTGCTGCTGCTGGCCCTGGTTGTCGGATTGTTCGGGACGCTCGCCCTGGTGTTCAGGCAAAGGATGAGCGCCTTCGTCTACATCCTGGGGGCTGGCATCCTGTTCGGCTTCGTGGCCGTCCTGACCCGCATCATCGGCAAGCACCTGCTGGATCCGAACGGGCTGGGCGTGCTGAATGTGCCGTGGTATTCGGTGGTCGCCATTGCCGCCGCGGGCGTCCTTGGCTCGTGGTTCGTTCAGAACGCCTACTCGGGCGGCCCGCCGGACCTCGTGATCGCCGGGCTGACCGTTATCGACCCGATCGTCGGCATCGGGATCGGCATCACGATCCTCGGCGAGCTGCGCCCGGATGTCCACGCCGTGACGGCCATAGCGATGGGGGCTGCCGGTTTGCTTGCTATCGTGGGAGTGATTGCCTTGTCCAGGCACCATCCCGAGGTCACCAAGCGCAAGAAGGACGCGCGGAAGGCCGCGGGGCGGGTGCCGCAGGACGTCAACAGACCTCAGCAGTAGGCCCGGCACGCCTGCGCCGGCGGCCAGCCGGCCACCACAAGTCCCAGCTGCCCGCACCGTGACCACCAGGAGCTCTCCCCGTGACCATGCCCGACAACCAGCATCCGCTGACCATCCTGATTGCCGCGGACACGTACCCGCCCCACGTCAATGGCGCGGCCATGTTCGGCTACCGCCTGGCTAGAGGCATGAAAGCCCGCGGACACGATGTCCACGTCCTGGCCTGCCGGCCGGACAAGGGCAAGAGCTACACCGAGTTCAGCGACGAAGGCACGGTCCACCGGATCCGCTCACACTCAGTTCCCACGCACGAATACTTCCGGATCACCTTCCCCTGGGAAATCAAGAAGGAAATCAGTCTGCTGTTCGACCGGATCCAGCCCGACGTCGTGCACATCCAGAGCCACTACATGATCGGCGAGCACGTGCTCTACGAGGCCGTCAAGCGCGGCATCCGGATCGTGGCGACCAACCACTTCATGCCTGAGAACCTGAACCCGTTCCTGCCGTTCCCGCAGTGGTTCAAGGACATCGTGGGACGCATTTCCTGGAAGGACATGGGCAAGGTCATGGGCCAGGCCGACGTCGTCACCACCCCAACGCCGCTGGCGGCCAAGGCGATGCACCAGCACGCCTTCCTCCGCAAGGTCCTGCCGCTGTCCAACGGGATCGACTCCGCGGCCTACGAACTCAAGCCCGGTGAGGAGTTGGAGCGCCACCCGAGCCCCACGGTGCTGTTCGTTGGCCGGCTCGCTGAGGAAAAGCACATCGATGTCCTGATCGACGCTGTCGCCAAGACGCCCCGGGAGCTGGACGTCCACCTCGAGATCGTTGGCGGCGGCGAAGTCCGCCCCGCCCTGGAGGACCAGGTTGCCCGGCTTGGGCTGCAGGACCGGGTCACGTTCCTCGGCCTGGCCAGCGACGCCGATCTCCGCAAGGCCTACCTGGCGGCGGACCTGTTCTGCATGCCCGGAACGGCCGAACTGCAGTCGCTCGTGACACTGGAAGCGATGTCGGCTTCCACTCCCGTGCTGCTGGCTGACGCCATGGCGCTCCCGCATCTGGTGCACGACGGCGAAAACGGCTACCTGTTCACGCCCAACGACAGCGACGACCTCGCAGCCAAGATGGTCCGCGTGCTGTCGCTGCCCGCCGATGAGCTGGCGGCGATGGGCAAGGCGAGCCGGGGCCTGGTGGAGAGCCACAGCCTCGAGCGCACCCTGCAGGCCTTCGAGGATCTGTACCGCGGCGCCAGCTACGACGACTTCGTCGTCTGACCCGGGGCACTACTATTGTTAGAGTGATTTTCGCCCGGAACCCTCCGGCCCCGCGCGGGGCCGGAACGACTTCCGGGTGCAAGGGGCTATAGCTCAGCTGGTTAGAGCGCGGGACTCATAATCCTAAGGTCCTCGGTTCAAGTCCGAGTAGCCCTACCTTTCCGCGGGACCCTGACTGGGAACCGCCTCCACGGGAGCCGTGGCCGACGTTGTACGCCGGCCCGGCTCCTTTCTTTTGCCCTTCCCTATGTCCTCCGTCACTTGCGGCGCCTCCCCGGATTACGGTAAGTTACTCGCGAGTAACATTCTGCCGGCGCAACGCCCGCGTTCTCCTGGTCGCTGCTGATCCCCGTGAAGGAACACCATGTCCAAAGCTGACATCGACATCAACAACCTCCCGTACGCCGATGGCGACTTCTTTGCGTTCGAGCAGCTGCTCAGCGGCAAGGAGCAGGACCGGCTCGCGGAGGTCCGCGAATTCCTGGCCCGCGAGGTCAAGCCGATCGCCGTTGATTGCTGGAACCGCGCCGAGTTCCCGATGGACCTGATCCCGAAGCTTGCCGAGATAGACCTGGTCAGCCCGGTCCGGAGGCAGGGCTATTCCAACCTCTTCGCGGGCATCCTGCACGCTGAGGCAACCCGGGCCGACACCTCCATAGCCACCTTCATCGGCGTCCATGACGGACTCTTCACGGGGTCCATTGAGGCGCTGGCGTCGCAGGAGCAGCAGGAAGCGTGGCTGCCGGACATCTACTCGCTCAAGAAAATCGGCGCCTTCGGCCTGACCGAACCCCTGGGCGGGTCCGACGTTGCCGGCGGCACCCGCACCACAGCCCGCAAGGAGGGGGACAGATGGATCCTGAACGGGGCAAAGCGATGGATCGGCAACGCCACGTTCTCCGACTGGGTGGTCATCTACGCCCGCGACCTCGCCGACAACCAGGTCAAGGGCTTCCTCGTAGACACCAAGACCGAGGGCTACAGCGCCACCAAGATCGAGAACAAGATCTCGCTGCGCACCGTGCAGAACGCCGACATCGTCCTCGACAACGTCGTGGTGCCCGAGTTCTTCAAGCTTGCGAACGCCAACAGCTTCCGCGACACCAACAAGGTCCTCAAAGTCACCCGCCTGGCCGTTGCCTGGCAGGCGGTCGGCCAGCAGCTTGCAGCGTTCGACGTGGCCCGCCGCTACGCCGTGGAGCGCAGCCAGTTCGGACGCCCGATTGCCTCCTTCCAGCTCGTGCAGCACCAGCTCGTGCAGATCCTTGGCAATGCCGTCAGCTCGATGGGCATGATGGTCCGGCTTTCCCAGCTGGAGGACCTGGGCCAAGCCAAGGATGAGCAGTCCGCGCTGGCCAAGGCGTTCACCACGGCCCGCATGCGCGAAAGTGTTGCCCTGGGCCGCAGCATCCTCGGCGGCAACGGGATTGTCACGGACTATGAGATGGCCAAGGTCTTCTCGGATGCCGAGGCGATCTATTCCTACGAGGGAACCCACGAGATCAACACCCTCGTCACCGGCCGGGCGATCACGGGCATCTCCGCGATCGTCTAGGAACGGCCCCACTGCGCACGGCGGCCCCAAGACGCTTGGCGCCCGGTGGCCGGCACAACAGCCCGCGGCCCTTCGTCCTGATCCGCCCTCCGCGCCCCTACCCGGGTGCGGGATCCAGGGGAGGAAGCAGGACGGAGGGCCGCAGGTCCGTCACAAAGGCCAGGGGATTGAGGTATTCCTCGCCGCGGCGAACGCCCCAGTGGACGCAGGGCGCCAGCGTGCAATGACCGGGCTGGATCCACCCCAGGACGTCCCCCTCCGCAACGGCGGCGCCCGGCTCGAGGTCGCTGCGGACCGCCTCGAAGCTGCTCCGCAACCCGTTGCCGTGGTCGATGGTGATGACCGGGCGGTCCACCACAACACCGGCAAAGTTCACGGTGCCGGACGCCGGGGAGGTGACCGGGGCGCCGTCATACGATGCCCGCAGATCCACACCGCGGTGTCCGCTCAGCCACGGCCGGGCCGGTGGATCAAAGGCGCGCAGGACAGCCGGCCGGGGACTCAGCGGCCAGCTCCAGCCGGCGTCCACGGTGCCGTCGCCGGCGGTGGGACCGGTCGGGGGACCTGTCGCGGAACCTGTCGTGGGGCCTGCCGCGGGACCGGGAACCACTCCCGGCCCGGCGGACGCCGTGACGGGGGATAGCACCAGAAGCAGTCCGCCAAGCAGGGCGGCGACATACGCCGGGGTTCTCATGAATCAAGCCTGCTGTTGCCGCCGGATCGACGAAAGCACCCCTTCGGCGTATGTGGAAAAGCGCCACTGCCAGGCTGGGGTGGCGGCTCTTCAAGGTCTCCAGCGCGGGCGAGACGAGGACCCCGCATTGGACCCCCGCCAGCCCACCTCCAGCCCCCGGAAACCGTCCAATCCGGCACCGCCCCTGTAGTACACTTGGTGGAGCAGTTTGCTGTGCCCTCACGCTTGATCACTGTCTTTGTGTGAGCAAGGTAATTGTCTAAGCCGGCACGCCTCATTCAGGGGTGCGGGGGAGCAGCGGCTGACTACGCGTATCCAGCCCTCCACATTCGAAGCTTCAACTCTTCAGGGTGCGGAGGACTGTGCTTCTTTCGGTCCGGACCTGTGGTCCGGTGGAGAAGCGCAGTGGATGCCAGGAGCACCGCCCGCCTGGGTGTTGCTATTCAACCGTCAACTATTGGCAGGGTAAGACAGCCCATGGGCTGTCTCATGAATGACCTGCCGGAAGGAGCGCCGGCATGCCCGTCGTAACTATGCGCCAGCTGCTTGACAGCGGCGTCCACTTTGGACACCAGACCCGCCGTTGGAACCCGAAGATGAAGCGTTTCATCTTCACGGAGCGCAACGGCATCTACATCATTGACCTGCAGCAGTCACTGTCCTACATCGACCGTGCCTACGAGTTCGTGAAGGCCACCGTTGCACACGGCGGCACCGTTCTCTTCGTCGGCACCAAGAAGCAGGCGCAGGAATCCATCGCCGAGCAGGCCACCCGCGTTGGCCAGCCGTACGTCAACCAGCGTTGGCTCGGCGGTATGCTGACCAACTTCCAGACGGTCTCCAAGCGCATCCAGCGCATGAAGGAACTCGAAGAGATCGACTTCGACGACGTCGCCGGTTCCGCTTACACCAAGAAGGAACTGCTGCTCCTTCGCCGCGAACTCACGAAGCTGGAAACCAACCTCGGTGGTATCCGCAACCTGACCAAGGCGCCTTCCGCCCTGTGGATCGTTGACACCAAGAAGGAACACCTTGCTGTCGACGAAGCCAAGAAGCTGAACATCCCGGTTGTTGCCATCCTGGACACCAACTGCGATCCGGACGAAGTCGACTTCCCGATCCCGGGTAACGACGACGCCATCCGCTCCGTCAACCTGCTGACCCGCGTTGTTGCTGACGCCGTTGCTGAGGGCCTCATCGCCCGCAACCAGCGCGCCACCGGCACCACGGAAGCTCCGGAAGAGCCGCTGGCCGAGTGGGAGCGCGAGCTCCTCGAAGGCAGCAAGACCGAAGAGGCTGCTGCCGCTCCGGCCGCAGAAGCCGCTCCGGCTGCTGAAGAAGCACCCGCCGCTGCCGAGGAAGCTCCGGCTGCCGACGACGCCGCCGGCGAAGCCAAGTAGTCAGACAGACTGCTTTCTCAGCTGACAAATAAATCCGGATCTCCCCGCACGCTCTGCGCGTCAGGGGAACTGACAGGATGGCCGCTCACCGTGTGAGCTGCCGTCCTGTCAGTCCGTACACCACATAAAATTTCTAGACAGAGGGGTTCACATGGCGAACTACACTGCCGCTGATATCAAGGCTCTGCGCGAGCGCACGGGCGCCGGCATGATGGATGTCAAGAAGGCTCTTGACGAGGCCAACGGTGACGCCGAGAAGGCCATCGAAATCATCCGCATCAAGGGCCTCAAGGGCGCTACCAAGCGCGAGGGCCGCTCCACCGCGGAAGGCCTGGTTGCTGCCAAGGTCGCCGGTGGCGTTGGCGTAATGATCGAAGTCAACTGCGAGACCGACTTCGTTGCGAAGGCTGACAAGTTCATCCAGCTCGCCGACAAGGTCCTGGCCGTCGCCGTCGAGTCCGGCGCTGCCGACCTCGAGACCCTGCTCGCCACCGAGGTCGACGGCAAGCCGCTGTCCGAGGTCGTCGTCGAAGAGGGCGCCGTTCTGGGCGAGAAGGTTGTTGTCCGCCGCATCGCCCGCCTCGAAGCCGCCACAGTCGACGCTTACCTGCACAAGACCTCCAAGGACCTCCCGGCCCAGGTCGGCGTCCTGTTCGCTGTTGACGGCGAAGGCGAAGCAGCTGCCACCGCCGCCCACGACGTCGCCGTGCACATCGCTGCGATGTCACCGAACTACCTCTCCCGCGAGGACGTTCCGGCCGAGCTCGTCGAATCCGAGCGCCGCATCGCCGAGGAAACTGCCAAGGCTGAAGGCAAGCCCGAAGCAGCAATGACCAAGATTGTGGAAGGCCGTGTCACTGGCTTCTACAAGGGCGAGGTTCTCCTCGACCAGGCATTCGCCAAGGATGCCAAGAAGTCTGTCGCGCAGGTCCTCGAAGAGGCCGGCGTCAAGGGCACCGCATTCGCGCGTTTCCGCGTCGGTTCCTAGCCAGACACCAGTCGGACACTTAGTCGGACACTTAGTCAGACACTAGTCAGACACGCTGAGGGGGTGGTCACTGCGGTGGCCGCCCCTTTTGCATGCACGCAGGGTATGCCTGCAGGCCATTAACCCGGGAGCCCATCCCGGGCAGCCCGGGGTCCGGGCGGAATGACGCCTTTGGTCCCCGGCACGATACCCTTTTTCAGAGTTCACCAACGGGAAGGCACCATGGAAACCGTCACTACTTCAGCCCAGCCAAAGAAGAGCCGGCGCCGAGTCCTGTTGAAGCTGTCGGGCGAGGTCTTCGGCGGCGGGAAGCTCGGCGTTGATCCTGACACCGTCCGCGGCGTCGCCAAGCAGATCGCCGCGGCAGTCCCCGACGTCGAGGTTGCGATCGTCGTCGGCGGCGGCAACTTCTTCCGCGGCGCCGAACTGTCCCAGAGCGGCATGGACCGTTCCCGCGCCGACTACATGGGCATGCTCGGCACGGTCATGAACTGCCTGGCCCTCCAGGACTTCTTGGAACAGGCAGGCGTCGAAACCCGAGTCCAGAGCGCCATCACCATGGGCCAGGTCGCCGAAGCGTACATCCCGCGCCGCGCCATCCGCCACATGGAAAAGGGCCGTGTTGTCATCTTCGGCGCAGGCGCCGGCCTGCCGTACTTCTCCACCGACACCGTGGCCGCCCAGCGTGCCATGGAGGTCCACGCCGACGTCGTGCTGATGGCCAAGAGCGGCGTCGACGGCGTCTACACGGCGGACCCGAAGAAGGACCCCAAGGCCGAGAAGCTGCACCGCCTCAGCTACGACGACGCCCTGCGCCGCGACATCCGTGTGATGGACCAGACCGCCATGACCATGTGCAAGGACAACAACCTCACGATGGTCGTGTTCGGCATGGAAGGCGAAGGCAACGTCACCCGCGCCATTCTGGGCGAGGACCTGGGCACCGTCGTCACCCCCTAGCAACGGCTAGGATGTTTTCAGGACAGTTCCGCTCCCCGGATCCGGGGCAGGCCGACGGAACACAACCAAGACCGTGCAGCATCCCGCCAGCGGCGGGTGCACCAATTTCTGAGGAGAGACCGTGATCGAAGAAACCTTGCTCGAAGCCGGGGAAAAGATGGACAAGGCGGTTGAAGTAGCCAAGGAAGACTTCGCCTCGATCCGGACCGGCCGCGCCACCCCGGGCCTTTACAATAAGGTCCTCGTGGACTACTACGGTTCCCCGACGCCGCTGCAGCAGCTTGCCTCCTTCGCCGTGCCGGACGCCCGCACCATCCTCATCACGCCCTTCGACAAGACCGCCCTGCGCGACATCGAACGCGCGCTGAGTGACTCCGAGGTCGGCGCCAACCCGTCGAACGACGGCAACGTCATCCGGATCACCATCCCGGACCTCACGCAGGAGCGCCGCAAGGAATACGTCAAGATCGTCAAGTCCAAGGGCGAGGACGCCAAGGTGTCCATCCGCAACATCCGCCGCAAGGCCAAGGAAACCCTGGACAAGCTGGTCAAGGATGGCGAGGCCGGCGAGGACGAGGGCAGCCGCGGCGAAAAGGAACTGGATGCCATGACCAAGGCTCACGTCGACGGGATCGACGAGCTGCTCAAGCGCAAGGAAGCCGAGCTGCTCGAGGTCTGATGGCGCAGGAACAGGGGGACCCCGGAGCGCACGTCCGGGTGGGGGGGAAGCAGCGGAGTAACCCGACGCCCAAGGCCGGCAGGAATCTTCCCGCCGCTACCGCGGTGGGAGTTGGCATGCTCGTGTGTGTCCTCGGCGGACTGCTGTTGCTTCCGTTGGGGTTCGTGCTCATTGTGACCGCCTTCGCGGTCTTCGGAGTCTGGGAAGTTTTCCGGGCACTGGAAACCACCGGCACCAGGCTGCCGATTGTTCCGGTGATGACCGGCACCGTTGCGATGCCGGCAGCAGCCTACTTCGGCGGACCCGAAAGCCTCCTGTTCGCGATTCTGCTGAGCAGCGTCGCGACGCTGATCTGGCGGTCCCTGGAAGGCGCCGCCGGTTCCGCGCGCAGCATCTTCGCCGGTGTCTTCACCCTGGCCTGGATCCCGTTCCTGATCAGTTTCGCCGTGCTGCCGCTGCACACCTTTGTTGGGGAGACGCCGGTGGGGTTGTGGCCCGGCGGCGTTGTTCCCGCCGGGGCGTGGCAGATCGCCACCCTCCTGCTCCTCGTGGTCGCCAACGACACCTTCGGCTACCTCGTCGGGGCCTCGCTCGGCAAACACCCGATGGCGCCGAAAATCAGTCCCAAAAAGAGCTGGGAAGGCTTCGCCGGATCCATTGCCGGCGCCACGGCAGTCGGCGTGCTCGCCGCCGTTTTCCTGCTGGACAAGCCCTGGTGGGTCGGCGTCGCGCTGGCCGTGGGCATGGTGGCTGCGGCCACGGCCGGGGACCTCTCCGAATCCATGGTGAAGCGCGAACTCGGGATCAAGGACATGAGCAGCATCCTGCCCGGGCACGGCGGCGTCATGGACCGGCTGGACTCAATCGTCTTTGCGTGCCCGGTGGCATTTATCCTCTATTCCGTCTTTGCCGGCGTGTGAGGAACCGCCAGCTCCACTCTCCGGCCCCTAGAATGGTGCCGGGCAAACCAGCCGAACGGCATTGAAGGAAACAACAGTACAGTGGACATTCAACGGCAGATTCCTGCTTCCTTTGACCGCGTGCAGCGGAACCAGTATGGCTATAACGCCAAGCAGGTCGACCAGTTCATGCAGCGTGCGCGGGTTTCATTTGAGGCCCCCCAGTCCGCCGCCCGGCCGGTCAAAAGCGCCGACGTCAGGGCGGTCGCCTTCGATCCCGTCAAGGGCGGCTACGCAGCCGCCGGCGTGGACGCGGCCCTGGACCGGCTGGAAGACGCCCTGGCCCTGCGGGAACGGGATGAACTCGTGGCCGCGCGCGGCGAGGAAGCCTGGCTCCGCGAGATCGGCCGGCTCGCCGGGCTGCTACGCGGGCGACTGCACCGCCCCGACGGGGAGCGCTTCCGGCGGCCCGCCAAGGCCAAGGCCCGCAGCTACAACACCATGGACGTTGATGACCTCTGCCACGACCTGATCGGATACCTCGAAGAGGACAAACCGCTGAGCGTGGACAATGTCCGCCGCGCCGTCTTCCGTCCCGCCGTCGGCAAGGACGGATACGAGGAAAACCAGGTGGACGCCTTCCTGGACCGGGTCGTCGAACTCATGGCCGCCATCGACTGAGCGTCCTCAGCGCTCGGTGACCAGCGGCCGCTCCGGAGTGTGCAGCCGCGTCATGAGCCGGGTAATGCCCCGCGGCACCCGCTTCCTGGTGGCGCGCGACACCAGGACCATCACGGCAAACGCGGCCGGCACCGTCCAGGCGGCGGGCTGCGCCAGCCACGGCGCGGTTCCGCCGGCACCCAGCACGGCCCCTGCCACCATGGCGCCGCCGCACAGCATGGCCCCGGTGGCCATGCCGGCGATCGCCCCGGCGTCGGTCAGTCCGCGCCACCAGATGCCCAGCAGGAGCACCGGGCAGAGCGTGGACGCGGTGAACGCAAACACCATCCCGACACTGCCTGCCAGCGCGAGGGAACCCGTCATGGACGCCAGGCCCAGCGGGACCACCGCCGAGATCACGGCCGCCCGGCGGAAGCCCTTCACGCTGCCGCCGAAGAGGTCCTGGCTGATCACCCCGGCGAGCGAGACCACCAGCCCGGAGGTCGTGGACAGGAACGCGGCTAACGCCCCGGCCAACACCAGTGCGGACAGCAGGTCTCCCGCCACCCCGCCCACCAGCTCTCCCGGGAGCAGCAGCACCAGCGCATCGGCCTGCCCGCTTTGCGCCAGTTCGGGGGCGAACATCCGGCCGATCAGCCCGTACGCCGTCGGGAACAGGTAGAAGACCGACAACAGGCCCAGCACGATCAGGGTGGTGCGGCGGGCCGACTGCCCGTCCGGGTTCGTGTAGAAGCGCACCAGCACGTGCGGGAGCCCCAGGGTCCCGAACAGCAGCGCCACCAGCAGGGAGATGTTCTGGTACATCCCCGCCGGAGCCGCGCCCGTCGGATTCACCGACGCTTCCGCGACGGGCGGAGTTCCGGAGTCCGCCAGCGCGAAGACGATAAAGAAGATCGGCACCGCCAGCGCGGTCAGTTTCAGCCAGTACTGGAACGCCTGGACAAAGGTAATGGAGCGCATCCCGCCCGCCACCACCGTGACGCAGACGACCGCGACAACGGCCACCATCCCCACCCACGCCGGCAGCCCGGTGGTGATCCGGATCGCCAGCGCCGCGCCGTGGAGTTGCGGGACGATATAGAGCCAGCCGATGATCACGACGACGACGCTCGTGACGCTGCGGACCACGCGGGAGTCGAGCCGGGCCTCGGTGAAGTCGGGAATCGTGTAGGCGCCGGAGCGGCGGAGCGGCGCGGCGACGAAGAGCAGCAGCATGAGGTAGCCGGCGGTGTACCCCACCGGAAACCACAGCGCGTCCGTGCCGGAGAGCAGGATCAGCCCGGCGACGCCGAGGAAGCTCGCCGCCGAGAGGTATTCACCGCCGATCGCGGAGGCGTTCCACCAGGGCCGGACCGTCCGTGACGCCACATAGAAATCCCCGGTGGTGCGCGAGATCCGCAGCCCGTAAAAACCGATGGCGGCCGTGGCCAGCGAGACGGCGGCGAACGCCGCGATGCCGACGGCCGGGTTCACGGCCGCCTCACTTGTCCCCGACGAGATCCCGGTAGCGGGCCTCGTTCCGGGCCGCGGTCCGGATGTACAGCCAGGCGCTGAGCCCGATCACCGGATAGATCCCGGCGCCCAGCAGCACCCAGTCGAAGGGCAGGCCTACAATCGTTGATTCCGCGAGCCCGGGGACCAGTCCCAGCATGAGGGGGAACGCGGCCAGGATCAGCAGGAACCCCGCGGCCACCACCACGGCAAGCCGCAGCTGCGAGCGGATCAGCGAGCGGACAAACACCTGGCCGACGTCGGATTCCTCGGCGGCGTCGCGCGAATCGGCGGCGGACCGTACGGCAGGCAGCGCGCCGATTCCCGGCACAATGGTGCGCGGGGCGGTGACGCGGACGCGGGTCATGCCTGCGGCCGGATCCGGGTCGTCTCGAGCTTCTCCCGCACCGAGGGCAGGTGCCGCCGGCTGATGGGCAGTTCGGCCCCCGCCACGGTGACGCTGGGCCGGGCGGCGGCAAGCTTCATATGGCTGACGTGGTTCAGCGCGATGAGGTAGGACCGGTGGATCCGCAGGAACCCTGCTTCGGCCCACTGCTGTTCCAGATCGGCCAGCGGGACCCGGATGAGGTAGCTGGCGTCCGCGGTGTGCAGTCTGGCGTAGTCGCCCTGGGCCTGGACGTAGGTGACGTCCTCGCGGCGGATCATCTTCGTGGTGCCGCCGAGGTCCACGGTGATCATTTCCGGCCGCGGGGCGCCGTCCTTGAGCAGCTCGCTGATCCGGCCGATCGACTTCGCCAGCCGCTCGGCGCGGACCGGTTTCAGCAGATAGTCCACGGCGGCCAGGTCGAAGGCTTCCAGGGCGCAGTCCTCATCAGCGGTGACGAACACGACCGCGGGCGGCTTGCTGCTGCGCGCGATGACGCGGGCGATGTCCAGGCCGGAGAGGGCGGGCATGTGGATGTCGAGGAATACGGCGTCGACCTCCTCGGCCTCGAGGGCCCGCAGGGCCTCGGCCCCGGAGGAGGCGCGGTGGATGGTGCCGATCCGGTCATCCCGGCCGAGCAGGAAGGCCAGTTCCTCCACGGCGGGCAGCTCGTCGTCGGCGACGAGGACGTTAATCATGGTCCAAGACTAACGCCGGAGGCGTTAGGCCCCTATCAGGCATCGTGGCGGGGCTGCGACTTGGGGACGCGCATCGTGATCAGGGTGCCTTCGCCGGGCGCCGTCTCGATCACCAGGCCGTGGTCGTCGCCGTAGACCTGCCGCAGCCGGGCATCAACGTTGCGCAGCCCGACATGCTCGCCGTCGCTGTGCCCGGCGAGGACAGCCCGCAGCTGTTCCGGATCCATGCCCACGCCGTCGTCCTCGATGGTCACCTCGGCGAAGGCACCGGAATCGTTGGCAGTGATGGAGATGTGGCCGGGGCCCTCCTTGGCCTCGAGGCCGTGCCGGACGGCGTTCTCCACCAGCGGCTGCAGGCTCAGGAAGGGGATCACGGTACTGAGCACCTCGGGGGCGATCCGCAGGCTGACCTGCACGCGGTCGCCGAAGCGGGCCCGCTCCAGCAGCAGGTAGCGGTCGATGCAGCGCAGCTCCTCGGCGAGGGTGGTGAAGTCCCCGTGCCGGCGGAAGGAATAGCGGGTGAAGTCGGCGAACTCGACCACCAGCTCCCGGGCCCGGACCGGATCAGTGTTGATGAAGGACGCGATCGCGTTCAGGGAGTTGTAGATGAAGTGCGGGCTGATCTGGGCCCGGAGCGCACGCACCTCGGCCTCCATCAGCAGCGTGCGGGAGGCGTCGAGTTCGGCCAGTTCCACCTGTGTAGCCACCCAGTCGGCCACCTCGCTGGTGGCCCGGACCAGCCCGGCGCCGGCCGCCGGGGCGAAGGCCGCCACGACGCCCACCACACGGGTGCCGGCCCTGATCGGGGCGATCACCGCGGCGCGTTCCACGTCCGTGCGGGTCGCCACCGCGCCCCGGCCCTGGGCGAGTTCCTGCACCTCGCCGGCCGGGATCACCGCGGTATGGCCTCCGTCGAGAACCCCCGCCGCGAGCTCCATCAGCAGCGGCTCGAGCTCCTCCCCGGCGCCGTCCCAGGCCAGCACGCCGTTCGTGTCCGTGATCGCGAGCGCGTCGCAGCCCAGCAGGCTGCGCAGCTGCCGGCTGGCTTTGGCGGCGCCGGCAGGATTCAGGCCCGTCCGCAGGTGCTGGCCGGCGCGCGACGCCGCGTGCAGCGTCTTGTAGGTGGCCCGTTCCGCGTCGGTGCCAAGCTCCCGGAAGGAGCGGAGCACCTTGAGTCCAACGGCGACGACGACGGCGATGGACGCCGCGATCACGGCGATGGCGGCGGCGATGAACAGGGGGGAGTCGGGCATGGGCCCAGCGTATCGCGGCACCCGCCGGGCAGGGGGCGAAAGGGCACCGGACCGTGCTGGAGGCACCGTTGACCGCAGCATCCCGACCGCTGAGCGACGCAGGGTCCGGCGGTTCTGGAATGTTGCCCGCATCACGCGAGACAGTGATTGCAGTCACATTGGCCGGAGGGCTGTTTGGAGCAGGCCGAGGCAGCCGGTGTGGACTCACATGTCTCAACGAGGAGGAACGATGGGTCACGAAGCCCAAGAAACGGACGCCACGGCGGCCGTGGACTTCAAGGAAGTCCAGTCGACGCCGCGGTTCCAGGAACTGCGCAAGCGTCACCGCAGCTTTGTCTTTCCGATGGCCATTGCATTCCTGCTCTGGTACTTCGCTTATGTCCTCCTGGCCGACTACGCGGTGGAGTTCATGTCCACCAAGGTCTGGGGCAACATCAACGTCGGCCTGATCATGGGTCTGGCTCAGTTCGTGACCACGTTCGCTATCACCGGCTGGTACGTCAGCTACTCGAACCGGAAGCTTGACCCGATCGCAGCGGAAATCCGCCACGAAATCGAGGGCCACGAATTCGACAAGCATGGCAACCAGATCAGCGGGGTAAAGAAATGACGTTTATGGTCCCCGCAGTCAACGTTGCGGATCTCAAGGAAACCACGCTGCTGAACATGGGCATTTTCGCCCTGTTCGTGGCGGTCACGATGATCATCGTGATCAAGGCAAGCCGCAACAACAAGACGGCCGCCGACTACTACGCCGCCGGCCGGTCCTTCACCGGACCGCAGAACGGCACCGCCATCGCGGGCGACTACCTCTCGGCGGCGTCGTTCCTGGGCATCACCGGCGCCATCGCCATCAACGGCTACGACGGCTTTATGTACTCCATCGGCTTCCTGGTCGCCTGGCTCGTCGCCCTGCTGCTCGTGGCCGAACTGCTCCGCAACACCGGCAAGTTCACCATGGCCGATGTCCTCTCCTTCCGGCTCAAGCAGCGCCCCGTGCGCATCGCGGCGGCCATCTCCACCCTCGTGGTCTGCTTCTTCTACCTCCTGGCCCAGATGGCCGGAGCCGGCACCCTGATCTCCCTGCTACTTGGCATCAGCGACTGGGGCGGACAGGCGCTGGTCATTATCGTCGTCGGCGCCCTGATGATCATGTATGTACTGATCGGCGGCATGAAGGGCACCACCTGGGTCCAGATCATCAAGGCCGTGCTCCTGATTGCCGGCGCTGCAGTGATGACCCTTTGGGTCCTCGCCATCTACGGCTTCAACCTCTCCTCCCTGCTGGGCGGCGCGGTCGAAGCCTCAGGCAACCCGAACCTCCTGAATCCGGGCCTGCAGTACGGCAAGACTGAAACCTCCAAGATCGACTTCCTGTCCCTGGGCCTGGCCCTCGTGCTTGGCACCGCGGCCCTACCCCACGTGCTGATGCGCTTCTACACGGTTCCGACCGCCAAGGAAGCCCGCAAGTCCGTGGTCTGGTCCATCTGGCTGATCGGCCTGTTCTACCTGTTCACCCTCGTCCTGGGCTTCGGTGCTGCGGCGCTGGTTGGCGCTGAAACGATCAAGGCAGCCCCGGGCGGCGTCAACTCCGCCGCACCGCTGCTGGCGTTCCACCTCGGCGGCCCGCTGCTGCTCGGTTTCATCTCGGCGGTGGCCTTCGCCACCATCCTGGCCGTCGTCGCAGGCCTGACGATCACCGCGGCGGCATCGTTCGCCCACGACATCTATGCCAGTGTCATTGCCAAGGGCAAGGCCGACGCCGCCACCGAGGTCAAGGTGGCGCGGCGCACCGTGGTCGTCATCGGCCTGCTGGCCATTATCGGCGGCATCTTCGCCAACGGACAGAACGTGGCGTTCCTGGTGGCGCTTGCCTTCGCGGTGGCGGCCTCGGCCAACCTGCCCACCATCGTGTACTCGCTGTACTGGCGCAAGTTCACCACCCAGGGCGCCATCTGGAGCATGTACGGCGGGCTCGGCTCCGCGATCATCCTGATCGCGCTGTCCCCGGTGGTCTCGGGTGCCAAGACGTCCATGATCCCGGGCGCCAACTTCGCGATCTTCCCGCTCAGCAACCCCGGCATCGTGTCCATCCCGCTCGCGTTCTTCCTGGGCTGGCTCGGTTCGGTGCTGGACAAGAGGCTGGAAGACACCACCAAGCAGGCCGAAATGGAAGTCCGCTCCCTCACGGGTGTGGGCGCCGAAAAGGCCACCGACCACTAAGCACCAGCCGCCGGTGATCCACACCGGCCGGCCAACGGCAGGAGCCCCCGTGCAAACGCACGGGGGCTCCTGCCGTTCCGGCGTCCGCCGGAACCCTCAGCCCCCGGCGGAACCGCGTTCCAGCAGCGGCTGGATCCGGAACGGGATCAGCTCACCCATGGCCAGGGCGGTGTCCGTCCGGTCCACGCCGTCGCAGGCAAGGATCTTGCCGTTGATCCGGAACAGATCCTCGGCGTCGAGCGCCACCACCCGGAGCAGCAGGTCCGCCGAACCGGTCAGGCCGTAGCCCTCCAGGATCTCCGGAATGGCGGCCAGCTCCTGCGCCAGCGTGCCAAGCTTCTGCTGCTGGACATGCACCGAGATGAAAGCCATCAGCGGGTAGCCCAGCGACACCGGATTGATGCGGCGCTCAAAGGTCAGGAAGACGTGCTTTTTCTCCAGCTGCGCCATCCGGGCCTGCACGGTATTCCGTGACAACCCCAGCTTCTGGGCCAGTGCCACCACGGTCCGGCGGGGGTCACGGGCCATGGCCGAAAGAAGGCGGGTGTCGGTGCCATCCAAGGGTTGCATAATGCGCAAGATTAGCACGGTGTCAAGGCGCCGGACAGTGCAGAATGCTCAATCTATTCGCAGGTGGTTGTACCCAATGGGCATTGTGAGTAGGGTCACAGATATCCGGGGCAACGGCGCCCGGGCGGCCGGCGCGCACCGGGATCACGAGTCCCGCGGGCACCGGTCAGACGACGTCAGAAGGTGCGTACTACTGTGTTTACCGACGACGCGGGCAAGGGCGGCATTTCCGCCGGGGGCCCCGGGAACAGTGCAGAATCAAACAGGCGGACGGGCGGGGACCTCGTCCAGCTCATCACCCCCGGGGGTGAACGCGTAAGCCATCCCGAGTTCGATCCCTGGGTCCAGGACGTCAGCGACGACCAGCTCGGTGCGCTCTACGAAGACATGGTGGTCATCCGGCGGATCGACGCCGAGGCCACCGCCCTGCAGCGCCAGGGTGAACTCGCCCTCTGGCCGCCGCTGCTGGGCCAGGAGGCCTCCCAGATCGGATCGGCCCGGGCCCTGCGTGACGACGACTTCGTCTTCCCCAGCTACCGCGACAACGGTGTCGCCTATGTCCGCGGAGTGAACCCCGAGGACATCGTCAAAGCCTGGCGGGGCAATGCCCTGGCCGGCTGGGACCCATACACGGTCAACGTCGCGACCCAGCAGATCATCATCGGCGCCCAGACCCTGCACGCCACCGGCTATGCCATGGGAATCCAGAACGACGGCGCCGACTCGGTCGCCGTGGCCTACTTCGGTGACGGCGCCACGAGTGAGGGCGACGTCAACGAGGCCCTGGTGTTCGCCGCCAGCTTCCAGTCCCCGGTGGTCTTCTTCTGCCAGAACAACCACTGGGCCATCTCCGAGCCCGTCCGGCTGCAGTCCCACATCCAGATCGCGGACCGCGCGGCAGGCTTCGGCATCCCCAGCATGCGGGTGGACGGCAACGACGTCCTGGCCGTGATGGCGGCAACCCGCATCGCCATCGACCGCGCACGCCATGGCGGCGGCCCCACCTTCATCGAGTCCGTCACCTACCGGATGGGCCCGCACACCACGGCGGATGATCCCACCCGCTACCGCGACGCGAACGAACTCGAGGACTGGGCCGCCAAGGACCCGATCGCCCGGCTGAAGTCGCTGCTGGAGCGCAAGGGACTGCTCACCGGCGAGCTCGAAACCGCCGTCGCCGCCAAAGCGGACGCCGTCGCCAAAGCGCTGCGGGCCGGCACCATCAACATGCCCGAGCCGCAGCCGATGGACATCTTCAAGCACGTCTACAGCACGCCGCATTCCCCGCTGGACCGCCAGCAGGACCACTATTCCCGTTACCTGGCTTCCTTCGGCGATCCCGCGGAAGCCGCTTCTGAAGAAGGTGCACGCTGATGACGCAGATGACCTTTGCCCGAGCCATCAATTCGGGCCTGCGCAAGTCCCTCGAAAACGATCCCAAGGTGATCCTCATGGGTGAGGACATCGGCGCCCTCGGCGGTGTCTTCCGCGTCACCGACGGCCTGCAGAAGGACTTCGGCAAGCACCGCGTCGTGGACACCCCGCTGGCCGAGTCCGGCATCATGGGCACCGCCGTCGGCCTGGCCTACCGCGGGTACCGCCCGGTGGTGGAGATCCAGTTCGACGGGTTCATCTACCCGGCGTTCGACCAGATCGTCAGCCAGGTCGCCAAGATGCACTACCGCACGCAAGGCGCGGTCAAGATGCCCATCACCATCCGCGTGCCCTTCGGCGGCGGCATCGGATCCCCGGAGCACCACTCCGAGTCCCCGGAGGCCTACTTCACCCACACCTCGGGCCTGCGCGTCATCAGCGTCTCCAACCCCCAGGACGCCCACACCATGATCCAGCAGGCCATCGCCTCCGATGATCCGGTGCTCTACTTCGAACCCAAGCGCCGCTACCACGACAAGGGCGAGGTGGACGAGACCCTGGACCTCAGCGCCGCTTTGTCGATGGAGAAGGCCCGCGTCGTCACCGAAGGCAAGGACGTGACGCTCGTGGCCTACGGCCCGCTCGTCAAGACGGCCAGGGACGCCGCGCTCGCCGCCGCCGACGAGGGCGTGTCGATCGAGGTCATCGACCTGCGCTCGCTCGCCCCGCTGGACTTCGCGACCCTGGAGGCCTCGGTCCGGAAGACCGGCCGGCTGGTCATTACGCATGAAGCCTCCCAGACCGGCGGCATCGGCGCCGAAGTGGCCGCCAGCATCACCGAACGCTGTTTCTACCACCTCGAGGCTGCCCCGGTCCGGGTCACCGGCTTCGACGTCCCGTACCCGTACTCAAAGCTTGAAATGCACCACCTCCCGGGTCTGGACCGGATCCTGGACGGCGTCGACCGCGCCCTGGGCCGCCCCAACTCCCTGAGCGGGCTGGAAGGATGAGCGCCACCATGATCAAGGAATTCAGGCTGCCGGACCTTGGCGAAGGTCTGACTGAATCGGAAATCGTCGCCTGGAAGGTCGCGGTGGGTGACACCGTCACGCTCAACCAGATCATCGCCGAAGTCGAAACGGCCAAGGCCGTCGTCGAGCTTCCCTCGCCGTTCGCCGGCGTGGTCGCGGCCCTGCACGAACAGCCCGGCACCGTGGTGGAGGTCGGCAAGCCGATCGTCTCCTTCGAGGTGGAGGGCGACGACGGCGGTCCCGCCGGCGGTTCCGGAGCCGCTGGTGCCGGTGCAGACTCGCCCGCCAAGCGCGAACCGAACCTCGTCGGCTACGGCGCCGTCCTCGAGAATTCCGGCCGCCCGGCCCGCCGCGCCCGCAGCTTCGCCGCCCCCGCGGCCGCGCCGGTGGCTGAGCGCGTCGACGCCGCCCCGGTGGTTCCGGTTGCCGAGCCTGTGGCCGCTCCGGTCGTTCCGGCGGCAGGGCGTGTTGAGGCGCTGCCTGCGTCCGAATCCGCGGAACGCCCGCGGTCCACGCCGCCGGTGCGCAAGCTCGCCAAAGATCTCGGCGTCGACCTCGCTTTGGTCACCGGCACCGGGGAATTCGGGCTCATCACCCGGGACGACGTCCGCAACTTCGTCGGCGGGGGAGACCTGCCGGTCGCGCCCCGGGACCTGGCCGGTGTGTCCGCGCAGGCTCCGGCGCAGGGGGAGCGGGAAACCCGGACACCGATCAAGGGCGTGCGCAAGTTCACCGCGGCCGCGATGGTCTCCAGTGCGTTCACCGCACCGCATGTCACGGAGTTCCTGACGATTGACGTGACCCCGACCATGGAGCTGCTGGCGAAGCTCAAGGCCAGCCGCGCGTTTGCCGGCTACAAGCTCACGCCGCTGACCCTGGTGTCCAAGGCCGTGCTGATCGCGCTGAAGAACCACCCCACGCTCAACACCCGCTGGGACGAAGCCAGGCAGGAGATCGTCCAGTACAACTACGTCAACCTGGGCATCGCGGCCGCCACGCCGCGCGGCCTGACCGTGCCGAACATCAAGGACGCCGACCGGAAGTCCCTGCTGGAGCTCTCCACAGCGCTGACCGAACTGACGGACACGGCGCGCGCAGGCAAGACTGCTCCGGCGGACCTGTCCGGGGGCACCATCTCCATCACCAACATCGGTGTCTTTGGCATCGATGCCGGCACGCCCATCCTCAACCCGGGCGAGGCCGCCATCCTGGCCCTCGGTGCCGTGCGGAAGATGCCCTGGGAGTACCAGGATGAGGTGGCGCTGCGCCAGGTCATGACGCTGAGCCTGTCCTTCGACCACCGCCTGGTCGACGGCGAACAGGGCTCACGGTTCCTGCAGGACCTCGGCGCCATGCTGTCCGATCCGGGCATGGCCCTCGCCATGGTCTAGCGGCCAAAACCCAAACCTGCCGGCTGCACCCCCTCGGGGGAGCGGCCGGCAGCTTTTTTGCGGCCTGTTTGTGGCCTGTCTCCTGCGCGGGGTCGCTCCACGCGGGGGTTCTTCCCCGCGGGTTTGCCGTCCGGGGGCACTTCGAGGCCAATATTCGACGTCGGCGGCCTGGTTGTCGGCGTGTCCGTGCCAAAGTGCCCCCGGAGCGCAGGCGGACCCAGGTACAAGCTGCCGTTGGGTGATGCGGGGGCGGCCGGCAGATGCCGCGTGCGTTGGTTAGTGAGCAGGGGCTCTTTTGTGCGCGGGAGGTGCGGGGGTTGTCTCTGTGCGGGGCTTCTTCCCCGCGGGGCTCTTTTGTGCGTGGGTATCCCCGGGCGCGGTTGTTCCATGCGCGGTTCTTCCACCTGGGTTTGCCGTCCGGGGGCACTTCGAGGCCAATATTCGACGTCGGCGGCCTGGTTGTCAGCGTGTCCGCGCCAATGCGCCCCCGGAGCGCGGACGCGGACTGGGTGGCCTGCGTGGACGCGGACTGGGTGGACTGCGCGGACGCGGACTGGGTGGACTGCGCGGACGCGGACTGCGTGGACGCGCGGGATGAGGCTGGGTGCCCGCGCGGGGGAGCCTGCTAGCCGGGCGGTGCGGGGACGGCCGGGGCCATCAGGGCCGCCAGGGCCATGCTCTGCAGCAGGGGCCGGGCCCGCTTGACCGCAATCCGCCGACCGTGGCTGCGCACCGAGTGCGGGGTGGAGTTGATCAGGCCGAAGGTGGCGTGGGCCCGCATCCGGAGTTCGGCATCATCGGTTCCGGGGAGCAGCCCGGCCAGGACCTCGACCCAGAGCTCCACATAGTTCCGCTGCAGCGTGCGGACCTCGGCCTGGTCCTCGTCGGCGAGGTTGCTGAAGTCCTGGTCCTGCACGCGGATGACGTCGGGGTTGCTGAGCGCGAAGTCGACGTGGAACTCCACCAGCCGGTGCAGGGCCACGCCGGCGCCGTCGGAAGCGGCGACCACGCGCCGGCCGCCGTCGAGCAGCTCCTGGCTGACGCTCAGCAGCAGCGCCCCCAGGACGGCCTGCTTGCCGGCGAAATGCCGGTAGACCGCCGGTCCGCTCACGCCGGCGGCCGCGCCGAGGTCCTCCAGCGAGACACGGTTGAACCCGTCGACGGCGAACAGGGCGGCCGCCGAGGACAGCAGCGCCCGGCGGCGGTTCTCCTTGGCCTGGCCGCGCAGGGTCGTGGGAGGCCGGGTCGTGGGAGACAGTGTTGTTGGCGGCAGGGTCGCTGGCTCCATGGTCACAGAGGCCACGGCCGCAGAGCTCACAGCCGCAGGAGCCAGCGGCGCGGGAGGCTGCGTGCCGGTCGGGTTCGTCTCGCTGGGTTCGGTCACCGGCACATCCTTCATTTCAAATATCCAGCCGCTCTTCGTGACGCCGTGGTGGACATCACAGTTAATAGAGACTAACCTAAATCTCAGTTATGCGGTACTAACCGAAGTGGCTGGAGCGGGCGCAGTATAGGTCCCCAGCATGAAGGCCGAGAACGGAAGCAGTCAATGGAGACAATCGCCAGCCAGGTGGACGCCACGAGCGCCGCCTTTGCCGCGAACCGCGAGGCCCAGCTGGGGCTGGCCCGCGAGCTGAAGGAACGCCTTGCCACGGCTGCGCTGGGAGGACCGGAGAAGTCCCGGGAACGCCATGTGTCCCGCGGCAAACTCCTGCCGCGCGAACGCATCGACCAGTTGCTGGATGACGGCAGCCCGTTCCTCGAAATCGCGCCGCTCGCCGCGAACGGCATGTACAACGACGACTCGCCCGGCGCCGGTGTTATTGCCGGGATCGGCCTGGTCCACGGCCGCCAGGTCCTGGTCATCTCCAACGACGCCACCGTCAAGGGCGGCACCTATTACCCGATGACGGTGAAGAAGCACCTCCGGGCACAGGAAATAGCGCTGGAGAACCGGCTGCCCTGCATCTACCTCGTGGACTCGGGCGGGGCGTTCCTGCCCAAACAGGACGAGGTCTTCCCGGACAAGGAACACTTCGGCCGGATCTTCTTCAACCAGGCCAAGATGTCCGCGGCCCGGATCCCGCAGATCGCCTCCGTGATGGGATCGTGCACCGCCGGCGGCGCTTACGTCCCCGCGATGAGCGACGAGACCGTCATCGTCCGCAACCAGGGCACCATCTTCCTGGGCGGACCGCCGCTCGTGAAGGCCGCGATCGGCGAGATCGTCACGGCCGAGGAACTCGGCGGCGGCGACGTCCACGCGAAGATCTCCGGCGTCACCGACCACCTGGCCGAGAACGATGAGCATGCCCTCCAGATCGTTCGCGACATCGTCTCGACCCTGCCGCGGCCCGCGGCCCCCGCCTGGGAGATCGACACCGCCGTCGAACCCCTCGCGGATCCGGAGGAGCTGTACGGCGCCGTCCCCACCGACGTCAACGCCCAGTACGACGTCCGCGAGGTCATCGCCCGGCTGGTGGACGGCAGCCGCTTCCACGAATTCAAGAAGAACTACGGCACCACCCTCGTCACGGGGTTCGCGAAGCTGCACGGCCACCCCGTGGGCATCGTCGCGAACAACGGCGTGCTCTTCAGCGAATCCTCGCTCAAGGGAGCCCACTTCATCGAGCTCTGCGACCAGCGCGGCATCCCGCTGATCTTCCTGCAGAACCTCTCCGGCTTTATGGTCGGCAAGGACTACGAGCAGGGCGGCATCGCCAAGAACGGCGCCAAGATGGTCACCGCCGTCGCCACCGCCCGGGTGCCCAAACTGACCGTGGTGATCGGCGGGTCCTTCGGCGCCGGCAACTACTCCATGTGCGGGCGGGCCTACTCGCCGCGTTTCCTGTGGATGTGGCCGGCCAGCCGGATCTCGGTGATGGGCGGCAACCAGGCGTCCAGCGTCCTCGCTACGGTGAAGCGGGACCAGTACGAGGCCCGCGGCGAGGACTGGTCCGCCGCGGACGAGGATGCGTTCAAGGCCCCGATCAAGCAGCAGTACGAGGACCAGGGCAGCCCCTACTACTCCACCGCCCGCCTCTGGGACGACGGCGTGATCGACCCCGCGGACACCCGCACCGTCCTGGGACTGGCGCTCGACGTCGTCTCCCGCACCCCGCTGCCGGAGACCTCCTTCGGCCTTTTCCGGATGTGAGCCAGCCATGACTCTTTCTTCGACTACTCCTCTTTCAACACCCACGAAGCCGCTCTTCGGCACCGTGCTCGTCGCCAACCGCGGCGAGATCGCCTGCCGCGTCATCCGCACGCTGCGCGCGCTGGGCATCCGCTCGGTCGCCGTCTATTCCGACGCCGACGCCGGGGCCCGGCACGTGCGCGAGGCCGACGTCGCCGTGCGGATCGGCCCCGCCGCAGCGTCCGAGAGCTACCTCAAGATCGAGGCCATCATCCAGGCCTGCCGCGACACCGGCGCCGAAGCCGTGCACCCGGGCTACGGCTTCCTGAGCGAGAACGTGGACTTCGCCCGCTCCCTGGAAAAGGCTGAGATCACGTTCATCGGCCCCGGCGTCGAGTCCCTCAACGTCATGGGCGACAAGATCCGCTCCAAGAACCACGTCACCGGCTACGGCGTCCCCGTGGTCCCGGGCATCGCCGAACCCGGCATGACGGACGCGAAGCTGATCGAGGCCGCGGCCGGCGTCGGGTTCCCGCTGCTGATCAAGCCCTCCGCCGGCGGCGGCGGTAAGGGCATGCACATCGTCGAGCGCCCCGAAGACCTGGCTGACACCCTGGTGACCGCTCGCCGGGTCGCGGCCAGTGCCTTCGGCGACGACACGCTCTTCCTGGAACGCCTCGTCCTGACACCGCGGCACATCGAGGTCCAGGTCCTCGCGGACAACCACGGCAACGTCATCCACCTTGGCGAGCGCGAGTGCTCGCTGCAGCGCCGGCACCAGAAGGTCATTGAGGAAGCCCCCTCCCCGCTGCTGGAATCCCTGCCCGACGG
Organism: Pseudarthrobacter sp. PvP090; assembly: GCF_040547365.1. Lineage (NCBI taxonomy): Bacteria > Bacillati > Actinomycetota > Actinomycetes > Micrococcales > Micrococcaceae > Pseudarthrobacter > Pseudarthrobacter sp. PvP090. The sequence goes on along the minus strand of NZ_JBEPPO010000013.1, from coordinate 57,695 downwards.
CGCGGCCATCCGGGCCCGACTCGGCGAGGCCGCCTGCAACGCCGCCCGCAGTGTGAACTACAGCGGCGCCGGCACCGTGGAATTCCTCGTCTCCGACAACGCCCCGGACGAGTTCTTCTTTATGGAGATGAACACCCGCCTGCAGGTCGAACACCCCGTCACCGAGATGGTCACCGGCGTCGACCTGGTCGAATGGCAGGTGCGCATCGCCGCCGGCGAGGAACTCACCGTCCGCCAGGACGACGTCGTGCTCACCGGGCACTCGGTGGAGGCACGCGTCTACGCCGAGGTCCCGGAGAAGAACTTCCTGCCGTCCACCGGACGGGTCTGGCTGCTGGACGAAGTGCCCGACGATGCCGCCGGCAACGTCCGGGTGGACTCGGCCCTGCTGGAGGGCCTGGAGATCTCCTCCAGCTACGACCCGATGATCTCCAAGGTCATCGCCTGGGGCCAGGACCGCACCGCCGCCCTGGACACCCTCGACATGGCCCTCGCCGGGTACAGCGCGCTGGGCATCAACACGAACGTCGAATACCTGCTCCTGCTGATCAACGACGACGACGTCCGCGCCGGCCGGCTCGACACGGGCCTGATCGAGCGCAAGATGCCGGAGTTCACCTTCCGCAGGGCGGGCGAATTCGAGGTGGTTGCCGCTGCCCTGTACGTCGCTGCCATGCAGGAGCCTGAGGCGCAGGGCGCCGGGACCAGCCCGTGGGACCTCCGCGACGGGTGGAGGCTTGGCGGCCGCGCCCCGCGGCGGATCAGCCTGGGAACGCCCGACGGCGGTGTCGCCACGGTGGAGGTGTCCGGCTCTGTGGGGCAGGGCTCGGCGATGGTCAGCGTCGACGGCGGACCGCAGCACCAGGCATCACTTCGTTTCCCCAAACGCCACCACGCAGAGGTGATTCTCGACGGCGAAGCCCGGGTGTACTCGCTCGCACCGGTATCCACGGGACCCGTCCGCACGGACCGGGACAACATGGTTCCCACGGAACTCTTCCTCGGCAACGGCGGCTGGTCCTGCCGGCTCGAGGTGCTTAGCCGTGAGAGCCGGCTGGCCAGGGTCCTCGCGGCGATTGAACGCGAGGAAGGCGCCGCGGACCCCGCCGTGCGCTCGCCGATGCCCGGGACCGTGGTGTCCGTCTCCGTCTCCAACGGCGACATCGTGGCGGCCGGCCAGGTGCTGCTCGCCGTGGAGGCCATGAAGATGGAACACCAGCTCGTGGCGCCCCTCGACGGAACGGTGCACATCAGCATCGCCTCCGGCGACCTCGTGAAGGCAGACCAGGTCCTCGCCACCATCCACCCCGTTCACCCGGCGGCACCCTCCAAGGCCGAGGACACCATCGAGGAAGCCGTCATCGCCATGGGCGCGGCGGAGTAACCACCCCACTTTCAACACCACGTTCAACACCACAGACAAAGGAGTCACCATGCCGGATTTTGAACTCAGCGAGGATTACCAGGACCTCAGCAACACCGTCCGCGAATTCGCCGACGAAGTGGTGGCCCCGGTCTCCGCCAAGCACGACGAGGAGCACAGCTTCCCCTACGAGGTCGTCTCGCAAATGGCGGACATGGGCCTGTTCGGCCTGCCGTTCCCGGAGGAGTTCGGCGGCATGGGCGGCGACTACTTCGCCCTGGCGCTCGCCCTGGAACAGCTCGGCCGGGTGGACCAGTCCGTCGCCATCACCCTGGAGGCCGGCGTCTCCCTCGGCGCCATGCCGATCCACCGTTTCGGCAACGCCGCCCAGAAGGAGGAGTGGCTGCCGCTGCTGGCCTCCGGCAAGGCGCTCGCCGGCTTCGGTCTGACCGAGCCGGAAGCCGGCTCGGACGCCGGCGGCACCAAGACCACCGCCAAGCTCGGCGGCGGGGAGTGGGTCATCAACGGCAATAAGGAATTCATCACCAACTCCGGCACCGACATCACCAGGCTCGTCACCGTCACCGCGGTGACCGGCCAGCAGGAGCGCCCGGACGGCAGCGTCAAGAAGGAAATCTCCACCATCCTGGTGCCCACCAACACGCCGGGCTTCAAAGCTGAGAAGGCCTACAACAAGGTCGGCTGGAACGCCTCGGACACCCACCCGCTGACCCTCGACAACGTCCACGTCCCCGAGGAAAACCTGCTCGGCACCCAGGGCCGCGGCTACGCCAACTTCCTCTCCATCCTCGACGAGGGCCGCATTGCGATCGCCGCGCTGGCCGTCGGCGCGGCCCAGGGCTGCGTGGACCAGTCGGTGAAGTACGCCAAGGAACGCAGCGCATTCGGGCAGAACATCGGCAAGTACCAGGCCATCGCCTTCAAGATTGCCCGGATGGAAGCACGGGCCCACACCGCCCGCCTGGCCTACTACGACGCAGCCGCACGGATGCTCGCCGGTAAGCCGTTCAAGACGCAGGCGGCCATCGCTAAGATGGTCGCAGGCGAGGCAGCCATGGACAACGCGCGGGACGCCACCCAGGTGTTCGGCGGCTATGGCTTCATCAACGAATTCACCGTGGCACGCCACTACCGCGACTCCAAGATCCTTGAAGTCGGCGAGGGCACCACGGAGGTCCAGCTGATGCTGATCGCCCGCGAACTGGGGCTCTGACCCGCCCGCTGGCCGCAACTGTCGAGAGAAGGATCAACGATGATTAACAAAGTTGTGGCCAGCGCCGCCGAGGCCGTCGCGGACATCCACGACGGCGCGTCGCTCGCCGTCGGCGGGTTCGGGCTCTGCGGCATCCCGGTGGCCCTGATCGAGGCCCTGCACCAAAGCGGCGCCACCAACCTGGAGACCGTCAGCAACAACTGCGGAATCGACGACTGGGGACTCGGGATCCTGCTGAAGGACGGCCGGATCCGCCGCACCATCAGCTCGTACGTGGGGGAGAACAAGGAGTTCGCCCGGCAGTACCTCGCCGGTGAGCTTGAGGTGGTCCTCACCCCGCAGGGCACCCTGGCCGAGAAGCTGCGCGCCGGCGGGGCGGGCATCCCGGCGTTCTACACGCCGGCCGGCGTCGGCACCCAGGTGTCCGACGGCGGCCTGCCGCAGAAGTACGACGCCGACGGGAACGTCGCGGTCGCCTCCGCGGCCAAGGAGGTCCGCAGCTTCCACGGCGCCGACTATGTCCTCGAGGAGTCGCTGACCCCGGACTTCGGCCTGGTCCACGCCTGGAAGGGCGACCGCCACGGCAACCTCGTCTTCCACGCCACTGCGATGAACTTCAACCCGCTCTGCGCCATGGCCGGGAAGATCACGATCGCCGAGGTCGAGGAACTCGTTGAGCCGGGAGAGCTGGACCCCGAACACGTCCACATCCCCGGCATCTTCGTCCAGCGCGTGGTGCTCGCGCCCGGCGTCGAGAAGCGGATCGAGAAGCGGACGGTGGCACTGGCTGCCCCGTCCGCCGGCAACTCAACCGCCGGCAACGCCGCCACAGCAAACCAGTCAGGAGCCTAGGCCATGGAATCCAACAGCCTGCCGGGTGCGCCGCCCCGTCCCGAAGCGGTCCGCCACGAATACCGGCCTCCCGCCGTCGGGCATCCCGCCGGTGTTGAGGGCAAGGGGTGGACGCGCAACGAACTGGCCGCGAGGGTGGCGCAGGAGCTGCACAACGGGCAGTACGTCAACCTTGGCATCGGCATGCCCACACTGATTCCGAACTACATCCCCGCCGGCGTCGAGGTGGTGCTGCACTCCGAGAACGGCATCCTCGGCGTCGGGCCTTACCCGGCCGAGGACGCGGTGGATCCTGACCTGATCAATGCCGGCAAGGAAACCGTCACGGTCAACAAGGGCGCCGCTTTCTTCGACTCCGCTGCGTCCTTCGGCATGATCCGCGGCGGGCACGTGGACGTTGCCGTGCTCGGCGCGATGGAGGTGGCGCAGAACGGTGATCTGGCGAACTGGATGATCCCGGGCAAGATGGTCAAGGGCATGGGCGGCGCCATGGACCTGGTGTTCGGCGCCAAGAAGGTGATCGTGATGATGGAGCACGTGGACCGGAACGGCAGGCCCAAGATCGTGGAACAGTGCACGCTGCCCCTGACCGGCAAAGGCTGTGTGGACCGCATCATCACCGACCTGGCGGTCATCGACGTCGTGACCGAGGGGAGCACGTCCCGGCTGGTCCTGCGTGAGCTCGCCCCCAACGTGACGGCCGAGGACGTGGCCGCGGCCACCGGCGCCGAACTCTTCGAGGAAGACCAGGAACTGACCGTATGACGACTGAACCCCAGCACACGGCTGAACCGCGTGTCATTGAACCGCGTGTCATTGAACAGCGCGGGCTGTACTTCGACGAGCTCGAAGAGGACGTGATCTACGCGCACCGGCCCGGCCGGACCGTGACCGAGGCGGACAATGTCCTCTTCACCACCATGACCATGAACACCCAGGCCCTGCACCTCGATGCCGCCTGGAGCGCGGAGCAGCCGTTCGGCCAGCGCCTGATGAACTCCATGTTCACCCTGGCGACCGTGGTGGGGCAGTCCGTCCCGCAGCTGACGCAGGGCACCATCATCGCCCAGCTGGGGCTCACGGACGTGTCCTTCCCGCACCCGATGTACCACGGCGACACCCTCTACACGGAGACTATGGTGACCGGGAAGCGGCTGTCCGCCTCCCGCCCCGGCCAGGGGATCGTGACCATGAAACACACCGGCCGGAACCAGCACGGCGAGGTCGTGGCCCTCGCCACGCGCAGCTGCTTGATGTGGACACGGGACGCGCATTCCCAAGCCCAGAACCCGCAGAGAAGGGCAGAATAGATCCATGAGCTTCCTGATGGGTCCCGCCCTGCTGTTTTGCCCCGCCGACCGCCCCGAGCGCTACCAGAAGGCCGCCGAGCGCGCCGACGCCGTGATCGTGGACCTGGAGGACGCCGTCGCTCCGGCGGACAAGCAGCGTGCCCGCGGTGCCATCCTCGCCCAGCTCGGCGCCACCGGGGACGTCCCCGAGCTGGACCCGAGCCGCACGATCGTCCGGATCAATCCTGCCGGCACGGAGGAATTCGAGAAGGACCTGCACTGCCTCAAGCACACCCCGTACCGGCACGTGATGCTCGCGAAGGCCGAAAGCGCGGAGCAGCTCAGGGAGCTGGAGGGCTACAGCGTGGTCGCGCTGTGCGAGACGGCGCTGGGGGTCGTCAACGCCGCCGCCATCGCAGCCGAACCCAACGTGGTCGGACTGATGTGGGGCGCCGAGGACCTGCTCGCCTCGCTCGGCGGCACCTCCAGCAGGACGGACGACGGCGGCTACCGCGCGGTTGCACTGCACGCCCGTTCCACCGTGCTGCTGGCCGCCCGGGCCTTCGGCAAGGAAGCCGTCGACTCGGTGTATGTCAACATCCCGGACCTTGAAGGCCTCGCCGTCGAAGCCCGCGACGCCGTTGCCTCAGGCTTCTCTTCCAAGGCCTGCATCCACCCGAACCAGGTGGCCGTGGTGCGCGGGGCCTATGCGCCGTCCGAGTCCGAGGTTGCGGCAGCCACCGAACTGCTGGCAGCCGCCGCCGCCTCAGGCTCGGGTGTGTTCCAGCACCAGGGCAAGATGATCGACGGGCCAATACTCAAGCACGCCGAATCCACGCTCCGCCGCGCCGGGCACTAGGTTCGGGAGTTCCCGGCCCTCGTCTTGTTGGCCGGGCGTGTAGCTGGAGCCGCGTTGGAGATGCGCGCGGGTCCGCGGCGTAAACCCCGCCGATTCGCCACGAATGGCCGCTATGGCGGGTCCGGTGGCGGCCGTTTGCGTCAGATGGGTGCACGGTGGCGGCCGTTTGCGTCAGATGGGTGCTCCGAAGTCTCGGATGGAGGGGCGCTGCGGGTTTGGACCTCGTCGATTCGCCACGAATGGCTGCTATGGCGGTCCGGTGGCGGCCGTTTGCGTCAGATGGGTGCTCCGTAACGTCAGATGGAAGGCCCTGAAGGTTCGGACCTCGTCGATTCGCCACGAATGGCCGCTATGGCGGGTCCGGTGGCGGCCATTTGCGTCAGATGGGTGCTCCGTAACGTCAGATGGAAGGCCCTGAAGGTTCGGACCTCGTCGATTCGCCACGAATGGCCGCTATGGCGGTCCGGTGGCGACCACTTGCGTCAGATGGGTGCACGGTGGCGACCACTTGCGTCAGATGGGTGCACGGTGGCGGCCATTTGCGTCAGATGGGTGCCTCATCGTTCGCGACCGGCCCTGGTGCATCACCGGGCCGGATGAACATGCTCGGTGCCGACCCTGAACACTGGGCATGCTCCGCGCTAGCTGTGAAAACTGGACATGCTCAGCGCTTCCACAAGTACCTGTTCTCCGGCCGCCCTGCAGCACCGTAGCGGGGCGTGAGCCGGGCGAAGCCGTGGATGACCAGATATTCGAGGTAGCGCCGTGCGCTGACCCGCGAGAGCCCGAGCTGAAGGGCCATCCCGGCCGCCGAGACGTCCTCCGGGCTGGCCTTGAGCGCCTCGATGACGGCATCCAGCGTGGGCCGGGACAGCCCCTTGGGCAGCCTTGCCGCCTGCTCGGCGAGGGGATCCGCGGCTTTGGCCCGGCGCGACGGCGCCACGAGACGGTCGATGCTGTCCTGGTCCAGCGGCCCGGCGGCCCCGCCCGCGGCGAGTTCGCGGCGCAGGAGCAGGTACTCGTCGAGCCGTTCGTTCAGGGCCTGGGACGTAAAGGGCTTCACCAGATAGTGCAGCACCCCGCCGGCCATGGCGCCGCGGACGGTGTCCAGCTCCCTGGAGGCCGTGATGACCAGGACGTCCAGGGCCTGCTGGCGGCCGCGGAGTTGCTGGAGGACGTCCAGGCCGGACATGTCCGGAAGATGGATGTCCAGCAGGACCAGTTCCGGCCGCAGCTCCGCCGCCAGGTCCAGGCCCTGCTGCCCGGTGTGGGCCAGGCTGACGACGTCGAAGCCGCCGCGGGCCAGCAGGAACCCATGGTGGATCCCGGCCACTGCCACGTCATCGTCAATGATGAGGGTGCGTATGGAGCTCATTGCTTTAGTAGTTCCGCCTCTTTTGTCTGCAGGATTACGGTGAAACAGGCTCCGCCCAGCGCGGAGGACGAAACCGACGCGGCGCCGCCCCGGCGCCGGGCCACGCGCTGGACCAGGGCCAGCCCGAAGCCCCGGCTGTTGATGCCTTCCGCCAGCTTGGTGGTGACGCCGGCTTCGAAGACGGCGGTGCGTTCCGGTTCGGGGACGCCGGGTCCGTCGTCCTCGACCGTGATGGTGCGCTCGCCGTCGGGTGTTTCATCAAGCCGGACGGCGACGGTGCTGTCGTAGCCCGCGGCGTCCACCGCGTTGTCGATCAGGTTCCCCAGGACCGTGATGACGTCGCCGGTACCGTCGGGAGTGCAGACCGAATCCGGGCTCACCAGGATCTCGACGCCGCGCTCGGCGCACACGGTGGACTTGGCGATCAGCAGCGCCCGGACGTCGTGATCGGTGATGCCTGCGGCCAGCGGGCGGTTGACGAAGGCGGCGTCGCTGTGGCTGCGGCCCAGGTATTCCACGGCCTTGGCCTGTTCGCCGAGTTCCAGGAGACCCGAGATGACGTGCAACTTGTTGGCGAATTCGTGGGCCTGGGCCCGCAGCGCCTGCGTCACGTCCAGGGCACCGTCGCGGTCCCGGAGGATCGTGTGGAGCTCGGTGCGGTCACGCAGAATGAGAACCTTGCCCACCTCCCGGCCGTCCACCGTGGCGGCATTGACTTTGCCCAGCAGGATCCGTTCCCCGGAGAGCACCAGTTCCTCGGTGGCTGATCCGGCGGCGAGCATCCGGCGGATCCCGGGTTCCAGGGATTCGTCGGCGGGTTTTCCGGTGATCTCCTCGCCCACGCCCAGCAGCCGGCGGGCTTCGTCGTTGACGAGCGCCACCTTCCCCTCGGCGTCGACGGCGACCAGCCCCTCACCCAGGCCGTGCAGCATCGCATCACGGGTCTCCAGCAGGGCCGCGATGTCCTCCGGTTCCAGCTTGTAGATCCGCCGCCACACGAGCTTGGAGATGTACATCGCCCCCAGCGACCCCAGCACTGCGGCACCGAGGAGCCAGCCGAAGAGCTGCGGCAGGTCCTCGTAGAGGTCCTCTGCCAGAGTGCTTTCCAGCACGCCCACCGAGGCCGATCCGATCACGGTGCCGGCACTGTCAAAGATGGGCACCTTGACCCGCCAGGACTCTCCCAGGGTGCCCGTCTGGGTGCCGACGTAGATCTCGCCGGACAGCGGCACGGACGGGTCGGTGGATACGGGACGGCCGATTTCCGCCGGGTTCGGGTGGGACTGGCGCACACCGTGGCGGTCCGTCACCACCACATAAGTGACATTCGAGGCCTGCCGGATGACTTCGGCGATGGGCTGGATGGTTAGGGCCGGTTCCGCTGTCCCGAAGGCATCGACCACCGACGGCAGCCGGGCCACGCTTTCGGCGACGCCGATCAGCCGGCCCTTGTACGCGTCCCGGAGCTGCTGCTCCTGCATCCGGATGGTCACGGCCCCCACCGCCGTCAGCACAGCCAGCACGATGCCGAGCTGCAGCGCGACCAGCTGGAAGCGTAAGGGGATCCTGTGAACCATGTCACAAGTTTCCCATCCCGGATCCCGCCCTGAGGCCAATCCAGGGCCCGGGGCCGTGACCAATATGACCACTACTACCTCTACGGCCAAATTCTGGCCCCTGGTCCGGGCGGCTCCTAGTCTCTGGGAAGTGATTCCGATGACGTGCGTCACATTCATACAAGGAGAAACCATGACCTCCCCCTCCAATTTCACCCGTGCCAACTTCACCCGCCGCGCTGCGCTCGCTGCCGGGGCGGCCGGCGTCGTCCTCGCCATGTCGGCCTGTGCCGGCGGTGCCAGCGGCGCAGCGGCAGGCCAAACCTCGGCCGCGGATCCGATCAAGAAGCTGAGCATCATTGTTCCGGCCAACCCGGGCGGCGGCTGGGACCAGACCGGCCGTGCGATGCAGCAGGACCTGCAGTCCAACAAACTCGTCACCTCCGCCCAGGTGAGCAACATCGGCGGCGGCGGCGGCACAAACGGCCTGGCCAAGCTCGCCACCGAAAAAGACGCCAACACCCTCATGGTGATGGGTTACGTCATGGTGGGGGCCGTGGAAACCAACGCCGCCAAGACCCGGCTGGAGGACACCACCCCCATCGCGCGCCTGACCGAAGAGCCGCTGGTCCTGGTGGTCCCGGCGTCGTCCAAGTACCAGTCCGTCCAGGACCTCGTGGATGACATCAAGGCCAACGGCAAAGGCGTTGCGATCACCGGCGGTTCAGCCGGCGGTGCGGACCACATCCTGGCCGGCCAGATCCTCAAGTCCCAGGGCGTCGAATCCGACAAGCTGAATTACATCGGCTACTCCGGCGGCGGCGAATCGATCGCGGCCCTGCTCGGCAACAAGGTCCAGGCCGGCATCTCCGGCGTGGGGGAGTACGCCGAGCAGGTCAAGGCCGGCAAGGTCCGGGCCCTCGCCGTCTCCGGCACGTCCGAGGCCCCCGCACTGCCGGGCGTCAAGCCGCTGAAGGACCAGGGCGTCGACGTCGTCCTGACCAACTGGCGCGGCGTTGTGGCACCGGGTTCCATCGACGATGCGCAGAAGGCGAAGCTGACCGAGGTCGTCACCAAACTGCACGCCACCGAGGCCTGGAAGGCCACCCTGGCGAAGAACAACTGGGATGACGCCTTCCTCGCCGGCGACGAGTTCAAGACCTTCCTCACGGAGGACATCACCAAGGTCAAGACCACGCTGACTGAGATCGGCCTGGTCAAGTAGCAATGTCCACCCAAGTCAGCACGCCCGCCAAGCGGCCCACGGGGGAGATCCTCTTCGCCCTGGTGTTCGTGAGCGTGGGCGCAGCGGGCCTCCTGACGGCGGGGTCCATTCCGATCCCGCCGTCGGAGACCGGCATCGGCCCGCGGGCCTTCCCCTACATCGTGTGCACCATGCTGGTGCTCGTTGGCACGGGCATCGTCGCCCAGGTGTTCCGCGGCAAGGTGGGCCAGGCCGAGGAAAGCGAAGACCTCGACGTTACTGCCAGGACCGACTGGGTGGCCCTTGCGAAGCTCGTGGGCTTCGTGGTGCTCCACATTTTCCTGATCGAACCGGCCGGCTGGGCCGTTGCCGCGGCCGTGCTGTTCAGCGGTGCGGCCTGGACCCTTGAGGCCAAGCCGCTCTGGAAGGCGGTCATCATTTCCGTGGTGCTGGCGCTCGTGCTGCAGTACGTCTTCGGGGGGCTGCTGGGCGTCTCCCTGCCGCCGGGCCCGCTGCTTGAGGGGGTGTCGTTCTTCAATGGATAGCTTCATGATGCTCCTCGAGGGCTTCTCGACGGCGCTGCAGCCGGTCTACCTGCTGTACGCCCTGGGCGGCGTCTTCGTGGGCACCGCCGTCGGCGTGCTTCCCGGCATCGGTCCGGCGATGACGGTGGCGCTGCTGATGCCCATCACCTACGCACTGGATCCCGCGGCCGCCCTGATTGTGTTCGCCGGCATCTACTACGGCGGCATGTACGGCGGCTCCACCACCTCCATCCTGCTCAACACGCCGGGCGAGTCGTCCTCGATCGTCACAGCGCTCGAGGGCAACAAGATGGCCAAGGCCGGCCGCGGCGCTGCGGCACTGGCGACGGCGGCGATCGGCTCGTTCGTCGCCGGCACCATCGCGACGGTTCTCCTGACCTTCCTGGCGCCGGTCGTCGCGGAACTCGCCGTGGGCCTGGGGCCCGTGGACTACGTGGCACTCATGATCGTGGCGTTCCTCACCGTCGGGGCGCTGCTGGGCGCCTCGGTGCTGCGCGGCCTCGCGTCACTGGCCCTGGGGCTGTTCATCGGGATGATCGGCATCGATGACAGCACCGCGCAGCAGCGCTTCACGTTCGACAACCCCACCCTGGTCGACGGCGTCGACATGGTCCTCGTGGCCGTGGGCCTGTTTGCCCTCGGGGAGGCCCTCTATGTGGCCTCGAAGCTGCGGCACGGGCCGGTGGAGGTCATCCCGGTCAGCAAGGGCAAGAACGCGTGGCTGTCCAAGGAGGACTGGAAACGGTCCTGGAAGCCTTGGCTGCGGGGCACCTTCATCGGCTTCCCCATCGGTACGGTGCCGGCGGGCGGCGCGGACGTGTCCACCTTCCTGTCCTACGCCGCAGAGCGGAAACTGGCCAAGGGCCAGAACAAGGCACAGTTCGGCAGGGGCGCCATCGAGGGCGTGGCCGGTCCGGAAGCGGCGAACAATGCCGCTGCCGCCGGCGTCCTGGTCCCACTGCTGACGCTCGGCATTCCGACGACGGCGACCGCGGCCATGATGCTCACCGCGTTCCAGCGCTACCAGATCCAGCCAGGGCCCCTGCTCTTCGAGAACCAAGGCGCGCTGGTGTGGACCCTGATCGCCTCGCTGTACGTCGGGAACCTGATGCTGCTGGTGTTGAACCTGCCGCTGGTCGGCCTGTGGGTGAAGATCCTGCAGATCCCGCGGCCCTACCTGTACGCCGGCATCCTGGTCTTCGCGGCACTCGGCGCCTTCTCGGTGAACTTTGCCGCGGCCGACGTGGGGGTCCTGCTGATCGTGGGCATCCTGGGCTACTTCATGCGCCGCTACGGCTACCCCGTGGCGCCCATGGTGGTGGCGATGATCCTCGGGCCGATGTTCGAAGTGCAGCTGCGGCGCTCGCTGCAGCTCTCCCAGAACGATCCGACGGCGCTGTTCTCCTCGCCGTTCGCGGTGGTCGTCTACATCTCCATGGCCCTCATCTTCGTAGGCTCCTGGTGGCTGCGGCGGCGGCAGGCGTCCCTGGAGGCTGCGCCGGTTAAGGACGAGTTGTCCGTCTAGGCGGGATGCTCTCCTGATCCGACACAGATGGCCGGAATGGTGACCACCATTCCGGCCATCTGTGTCCGACGGGACCCAGTCCAACGAAACTGTGTCCCCTCGGCGGCTCAGTCATTCGGCGGCAGGGACAGCGGCGGGATCGACTCGTGCAGCGGGATCCGGATCCAGCGCTGGCCCGTGACGCGGAATTCCTTCCGGGTGGCGAAGCGGTACAGGTAGCTGCGGGCCCGCACCCAGCGGGGCCGGGCGCCGTCGAACGGATCATGCCGCAACAGGCGCAGTGTGGGGCGGTCCGCCTCCAGCAGCTTGGCCAGGAAGGCATAGAACCACTCCTCGTGCACGGTGCGCAGCGGCAGGAACCACATCAGCCAGTCGAGGCGCAGGTGGTAGGGCGCCCACTGGCGCGGGATCCGGCGGACATCGCCGGGCTTTCCGCGGAAGCCGTATTCCCGCCACTCCGCGGTGTCGTCGGGCTCCGCGGAGAGCGTCCCTTCCACGGCGATTTCGATCCGCTGCTTCGTCACCGTGCCGAAGGCGCCGTAGGTGTTTCCCAGCTGCCAGCGGTTGAAGGCGGCGTTCATCAGTTGGTAGTGGGAGAACAGGTTCTCGATCGGGCGGTAGCTGAGCACCACGAGGAAGACGGTGGCGACCAGGACCACCACGAGCCACGCGACCGGTGCCTGGCTGCCGGCCGCCGCGGCCGCCGAGCCGCCCGCCGCTGTGCCTGCGGCCGCAGGGTGCCAGTCGAGCGGGACCGCCGGGACCAGGGCATGGGCCACCGGGTCGCTGACCGCGGCGAAGGCGAGCAGGATCGCCATCCAGTTGAGCCACGCGAAATTCCCGCTCGCCACCAGCCAGAGCTGCGTGAAGATGATGATTCCTGCGGCCACGCTGGCCAGCGGCTGCGGGGCGAAGAGGAAGAACGGCACCACCAGCTGCGCGAAATGGTTGCCCAGGACCTCCAGCCGGTGCCACGCCTTGGGCAGCAAATGCGCCTGCCGGCTGAGCGGCCCCGGCATCGGCTGGGTCTCGTGGTGGTAGTACAGGGCTGTCAGGTCACGCCACTCCCGGCCGCCGCGGATCTTGATCATGCCCGCGCCAAACTCCAGGCGGAACACCAGCCAGGCCAGCAGGATCAGGATGGTCCGCGGCGGGGGAGTCTGGTTGGAGCCCAGGAAGGCCACAATGAACCCGGCCTCGAGCAAGAGCATTTCCCAGCCGAAGCCATAGAACGTTTGCCCCACATTGACGATCGACATGTACAGCAGCCACAGCGCCAGGAACGCCAGCAGGGGAACCCACGGCGGGCCCAGCTGCGGCAGGCCCAGGACAAGCGTGGCGGAAATCGCCATGCCGGCCCAGCACACCGCGCGCAGCAGCCGGTCCGAGTAGCGCCAGCTGAACAGGGTGGGCCGGCGCAGGGGGCTGAAGCGTGCCAGGAATTCCGGCACGGGCAACAGCCCGCGCTCGCCGAGGAGGGCCGGAAACTGGTTGAGCGAGGACAGGAAGGCCACAAGGTAGAGGGTGGCGATGCCGCGCTGCAGCACCTGCCGGGCGAACTCGTACTCCGGCGCGTCAAACCAGGCCGTCCACTCCACGATCCCCACGTTACGCCTGCGGTCCGCGGCGTCAACGTGCGGCCACATCCGTCACAGGTCCGGCGCCCGTCCGGGGCGGCTTCGAAGCGCCAACGAGGGCTTTACGGCCATCCGACGGCCCGTCCGGTCGCAATGTGCCCCCGGATGGCCGGGCTGGGCCGCGCGCACGGCAACGCGAGCACCGAACGCGGTGCGGGATACTGGAACCATGCAGCCGCGCAAGATCGTCCTCCTCGGGTCCACCGGTTCCATCGGCACGCAGGCGATTGACGTCGTCGACGGCGCCCCGCACCTTTTCGAGGTGGTGGCGCTCAGCGCGGGCGGCGGAAACCTTGAGCTCCTGGCCCGGCAGGCCGTCCACACCCGGGCCCAGGCCGTCGGCGTGGCGTCCGGCGACCCGGGCGCCCTCCAGGCCCTGATCGACGACGCCGCCGGCGCGGCCGGGGTGAGCGGCTACCGTCCCGAGATCATCACCGGGCCGGACGCGTCCACCCGGATCGCCGGGATCGAGGCCGACGTCGTGCTCAACGGCATCACCGGCTCCATCGGCCTGGCGCCCACCTTGGCCGCGCTCAAATCCGGCGCGACCCTGGCCCTGGCCAACAAGGAATCCCTGATTGTCGGCGGCGCCCTGGTCAAAGCCGCGGCCCGCGAAGGCCAGATCGTCCCGGTCGACTCCGAACACTCCGCCATCGCCCAATGCCTGCGCTCCGGCACCGCGGCCGAGGTGGACCGGCTGATCCTCACGGCCTCCGGCGGGCCCTTCCGCGGCAAGACCCGGGAGGAGCTGCACGAGGTGTCCCCGCAGGACGCCCTCGCGCACCCCACCTGGGACATGGGCCTCATGGTCACCACCAACTCCGCCAGCCTGGTCAACAAAGGCCTGGAGGTCATCGAGGCGCACCTGCTCTTCGACATCCCGCTGGACCGGATCGACGTCGTGGTCCACCCGCAGTCCGTGGTCCACTCAATGGTCCAGTTCATCGACGGTTCCACGATCGCCCAGGCCTCCCCGCCGGACATGCGCCTGCCGATCGCGCTGGGCCTGGGCTGGCCGGACCGCGTCCCCGGCTCGGCCCGCCCGTGCGACTGGACCCAGGCGACCAGCTGGACCTTCGAGCCGCTGGACACCGGGGCGTTCCCCGCCGTCGGACTGGCGAAGGATGCCGCCAAACAGGGGAGCACCTACCCGGCTGTCTTCAACGCCGCGAACGAGGAAGCCGTGATGGCCTTCCACGCCGGCCGGATCCGCTTCACCGACATCGTCGATACCATCGAAGCAGTACTCAGCGAACACACAGGGTCCTCCGGGCTGACGGTGGAGTCCGTGCTGGATGCTGAAAGATGGGCACGCGCCCGCACCCACGAACGTTTAGCCGTCAGAAGCGTCTAGGAAGCAGCAGATCGAAGCATGAGTCCCGTCCTCCTCTTTATCCTCGGTGTCGTCTTTGTGGCGATCGGCATCGCCGTGTCCATTGCCCTGCACGAGGTGGGCCACCTGCTGCCGGCCAAGCTGTTCAAGGTCCGTGTCACCAAGTACATGATCGGCTTCGGGCCCACACTCTGGTCCCGCAAGAAGGGCGAGACCGAATACGGTTTCAAGGCCATCCCGCTGGGCGGCTTCGTCTCCATGATCGGCATGTACCCGCCGAACAAGGACGACGGCACCGTGCGCACCTCCAGCACCGGCATGTTCCAGTCCCTCGCCTCGGACGCCCGCTCGCTGGCGCACGAGGAAGTCGGTCCCGCGGACGAGAACCGCGTCTTCTACAAGCTGCCGGTCTGGCAGAAGATTGTGGTGATGCTTGGCGGTCCGGCCATGAACATGCTCATCGGACTCGGGCTGACGGCCGTGCTGCTGATGGGCTTCGGCATCGCCACCCAGACCACCACCGTCGCCGACGTCTCCAAATGCCAGGTCAAGGCCGGCGAAACCGTGGACCCGGACTCCGCCGACTGCCGGCTCACGCCCGCCGCCGCCGCGGGCCTGTTGCCCAACGACGTCATCACCTCCTTCGACGGCAAGGCCGTGACCAGCTGGGATGAACTCACCGGCTGGATCCGTGCGTCCGCGGACCGGCAGGTCAGCATCACGGTGGAGCGCGACGGCGTCCCGGTCACCACCTCCGTCACACCGGTCCTCTCCGCGCGTCCCGTGGTCGGCGACGACGGCCGCCAGGCGAAAAACGCCGACGGCACCCTCCAGTATCAGGATGTCGGCTTCCTGGGCATCGGTGCGCAGACCGCCCTGGTCCCGCAGCCGGCGTCGACTGTCCTGCCGATGGCGGGCGAGAACATCAAGCAGATCGCCGGCGTCGTTCTGAACCTGCCGGCCCGGGTGGCCGGCGTGGCGGAGGCGGCGTTCAGCGAAGCGCCGCGCGACCCCAACGGGCCCATCAGCGTGGTCGGGGTGGGCCGCGTGGCCGGGGAGGTCGCCGCGATGGAGCAGGTGCCGATGCAGTCCCGGGTGGCCACCCTGGTGGGGCTGCTGGCCGGACTGAACTTCGCCCTGGCCGTCTTCAACCTCATTCCGTTGCTGCCGCTCGACGGCGGCCATGTGGCCGGCGCGCTGTACGAAGGGGCCCGCCGCAGGATCGCCAAGCTCTTCGGCCGCCCGGACCCCGGCGCGTTCGATATCGCCAAGCTGCTCCCGGTCACCTACGTGGTGGCGGTGCTCCTGATGGGCATGGGCGCCCTGCTGATCTACGCGGACATCGTCAAGCCGGTCAACCTCTTCGGCTGACGCTGCGGCCTGCCGGCCTGCCGAAATGCCCCTTGAGGTTCAGGGCGGTGTTGACCACAAACAGGACCAGGAAAGCCGCCCACGCGCCGCGCTGGAGGTCCCAGAGCGGCCACCACAGGAACATCTGCGCCCAGAAGTACAGCGCCACGTAGGGGATCAGCAGTCCCATCCTGGGCGGTGAGCGCCATTCCATGCGGCGCCAGAGGTCGAGATAGCTGCCAAGGGCTGCCCAGCAGCCGAGCAGGAGCGGGCCCGTGTACAGCCGCCACGGCTGCCCGCCGGCAAGGAACCAGATGCCGAGCGGCAGACCAAGTCCGGCGACGGCGTAGGCCAGCCAGCCGTACCGGTCCGCGAGCCGGGGACGCCACCGCCGCGCGGCGAAGAAAGCGGCGAGCAGGGTCTGGGTGCCAAGGCCGAAGGCGATGAACGCTGTATCCGCTGCTTCCGGCACCCTCCCACCCCCCCGGCGTCGTGGTTGATGTGCCCCAGACTGGACCGGCGCGGTTCGACTGTCAACGGGCCCGGCAGTAGCCCCGGCTCCGGCAACCTGCCCCCGGACCGCCGCCAGGTGCCCCGGGCGGGCCCCACCCCGGGCGCCCCCGTCGGCCCTGGCAGCCCGGCAGCCGCTCTTGGGCTAACCGGATAGCACTGATTCTCAATCATCAGCTCATTTAGGCTTATTTCTGGTAATCAGTTGAAAGTGGTTGATTCTGAGAGATCAGCCCTTTAGGGTGGGGCTATGTACGTGATGACCATCGACCAGCGCGGCAGCAGCGCCGACGTCGACCGCGTCCCGGCACTCCTGGCGGAGCTGGCCGGGCTCTCCACTGCCGGGCGCTTCGAGCGGTCCGTCGGCGACGAAGTCCAGGGGGTCGTGGAACGCCCGGACGAAGTCGTCGAGATCGCGCTGCATGCCCTGCGCAGCGGACGCTGGTACGTGGGAATCGGGGTGGGGGCGGTGGACCTGCCGCTGCCTGCCAGCCCGCGGGAAGGATCCGGGCCCGCCTTCGTGGCGGCGCGCGTGGCCGTCGAGAAGGCCAAATCCGGCGCCGCGCACGTGCCCGTCGCCGTCGTCTCCGGCGGCCTGCGCAGGGGAGAGGCTGCGCCCTCGCCCGCAGGATCCGCCGGCGCCCGCGCCTGCGCCAACGCCGAGGCGGTGCTGCGGCTGATCGGACGCCTGGTCCAGGACCGGACGGCCGCCCAGTGGAAGGTCGTGGATGTGCTGCGCTCGGTGCAGCATGGCCACGCCGGCACGCACGGCACGCAGAAAATCGCTGCCCAGGAACTGGGAATCACCGAACAGTCGGTGAGCCGTGCGCTGCTGCGCTCCGGCTGGCAGGAAGAATGGGCCGCGAGGCCTGCGGCGGAAATGCTGCTGGCCTTCGCCCACGGAGTCATCGCCGGCAACGATGACCCCCGCGGGCAGCCCGCGGACCGAGCTTCGGACGCGGGCGGGCCCCTGCACCCGGACACCCGCCCCCGGGACAGCACGGAAGGAGACCGGTGAACGCGCTCTGGATCACCCTGACCCTGCTCACCGCCGGCTTCGTCGGGTGGCCGGTGACGGCCCTGGTCTTCCGGCTCGCCCGGACCATCGACGACCGGCAGGACGCGGGTGCCGGAGCCTCCGACCCGGCGAACGACCCCGCGGCGGACGTCACCGTTGATCCCGCTGCCACCGGTCCCGCATCCACGGCCGCCACCCCCGGCACGGCTGCCCCGGCGGCGGGCCCCGCAGCACTGTCGGTCAGCAGCGTCAGGATCCTGCGCGGCGGCGCAATCATCGGGGTGCTGGAGCGCCTGGCGGTCTGCCTCGCGATCCTCGCCGGCGAACCGGTCGCCATCGCCTACGTCGTCGCAATCAAGGGCCTGGGCCGCTTCGCCGAGCTGAAGGAGACCCCGGTCGCCGCGGAGCGGTTCATCATCGGCACCCTGACCTCCCTGCTGTGGGCAGCCGGGGTCGCCGCCCTGGCCAAGGTGCTCTTCCTCGGCTGACGCCGGCCCCGGCCGCCCGCCCGGATGGGTACCTGGCCGGCGGGGCGATAGTGTATCCGTATGACTGTTTTTGCTGTTGAGTACGTATACGACGCCGAATCCTCCGAGGCCCGCGACGCCACGCGCCCGGCGCACCGCGAATGGACCGCTGGACTTGCCCAGGACGGAACGCTGCTCGCCAGCGGCCCGTACGGTGACGGCGCCGGTGCCCTGCTGATCTTCAAGGCTGCCGACGAGCAGGCCCTGAACGAGGTCCTCAAGCAGGATCCCTTCGCCGCCGCCGGTGCCATCTCCGGCACCCGCACGATGATCTGGGCTCCCCTGACCGGCCTCCTCGCCGGCCACGCAGCCTAGCCGTCCCCGCCAGACCTACTTCGATACAAGGAGTCCATGTGACCTCGGTCAGCCTGGGAATGCCGTCAGCACCGCCCCCCGTCCTCGCGCCGCGCCGCAAGACCCGCCAGATCAAGGTGGGTTCGGTCGGCGTCGGCTCCGATTCGCCGATCAGCGTGCAGTCGATGACCACGACGCCCACCACGGACATCAACGCCACTCTGCAGCAGATCGCCGAACTCACCGCCTCCGGCTGTGACATTGTGCGGGTCGCCTGCCCGTCCGCGGACGACGCCGAGGCGCTGCCGATCATCGCGCGGAAGTCCCAGATCCCCGTGATCGCGGACATCCACTTCCAGCCCAAGTACGTCTTTGCCGCCATCGAGGCAGGCTGTGCGGCGGTCCGGGTGAACCCCGGCAACATCCGCAAGTTCGATGACCAGGTCAAGGAAATCGCCCGCGCCGCCAAGGACCACGGCACCTCGATCCGGATCGGCATCAATGCCGGATCGCTGGAGCCCGGAATCCTGAAGAAGTACGGCAAGGCCACCCCGGAGGCCCTCGTGGAGTCAGCGGTCTGGGAGGCGTCGCTGTTCGAAGAGCACGGCTTCAACGACTTCAAGATCTCGGTCAAGCACAATGACCCGGTCATCATGGTCGCCGCCTACGAGATGCTCGCCGAACAGGGCGACTGGCCGCTGCACCTCGGCGTCACCGAGGCAGGACCCGCCTTCCAGGGCACCATCAAGTCGGCCACGGCCTTCGGCGCCCTGCTGTCCCGCGGCATCGGTGACACCATCCGCGTTTCCCTCTCCGCCCCGCCGGTGGAGGAAATCAAGGTCGGCAACCAGATCCTGCAGTCGCTCAACCTGCGCCCGCGCAAACTCGAGATCGTCTCCTGCCCGTCCTGCGGCCGCGCCCAGGTGGACGTGTACACGCTGGCCGAGCAGGTCACAGCAGGGCTGGAAGGCATGGAGATCCCGTTGCGCGTTGCCGTGATGGGCTGCGTCGTCAACGGACCGGGCGAAGCCCGCGAGGCCGACCTCGGTGTCGCCTCGGGCAACGGCAAGGGTCAGATCTTTGTGAAGGGCGAGGTCATCAAGACTGTGCCCGAGAACCAGATTGTTGAGACACTGATCGAAGAGGCCATGCGTATCGCTGAAGAGATGGGGGAGGCCGATGGCGAAGATGCTGTCAAGGGTAGCCCCGTGGTTAGCGTCTCGTAAGGACGGCGCCGCTCCCGGCGTCGCAGTCCGGACCCTGGGGGGCTCGGACACATCCCAGCTGGTGGACCTGGCGCGGCAGGACGACGTCGCCAATGTCTTTATCCTGTCCCATCTGGCCACCGCCGGTTCGGCCGCACCCACCACCGGCGGTGCCAGCATCCTCGGCGTGTTCGACGGCGGCACCCTCCTGGGTGCCTGTTGGGCCGGCGCGAACCTGGTCCCGGTGCAGCTGGACCCCGAGCTGGCCGGTGCGGTCGCGGCGGCCGCCCACCGCTCCGGGCGCCGGTATGCCTCGATCTTCGGCCCGGCCGACACGGTCCTGGCACTGTACTCCGGGCTGGAACAGTTCGGTCAGACGGCCCATGAGATCCGCGACGACCAGCCGCTGATGACGATCTCCGGGCCCCCCGACGTGGCCCCCAATCCGCAGCTGGGCTTCGGCCAGCTGGCGGACTTCGACAAGATCCTCCCCGCGTGCGCGGCAATGTTTGAGGAGGAAGTGGGGTACTCGCCGTACCTGGGCGGCCGGGAGTACTACAGCCGCCGGGTCAAGGGCCTCATCCGCGAGGGCCATTCCATGGTCCACCTGGACCCCGCGCGCGAGGTGGTCTTCAAAGCCGAGCTTGGTGCGGTCACCCCGGAAGTGACGCAGGTCCAGGGAGTCTGGATGAACCCGGAGTTCCGCGGCCAGGGCCTCAGCGCCGGATACATGGCCGCCGCCGTCGTCCTGGCCCAAACCCTCGCCCCGGTCACCAGCCTCTACGTCAACAATTTCAACACCCGCGCCCGTTCCACCTACGAGCGCGTCGGCTTCCGCCAGGTCGGCAGGTTCGCCACCGTGCTCTTCTGACCCGAGCGTTCCTTGGCCCCGGCTCGCAGTTTACTGCAGTGCACTTCTGAACCAGCAGTAACACCCGCATTCAAGATAATATCTGGATGCGGACTCTTGTTTTCGTGCCCTGCGTCACATAGGTTCGACCTAGCCGTGTCGCATGGGCACGTGTTTCCACGGGTGCAGTTGCCGGGATGCAGACGCCCTTGAGGGCAACACCAGGGGGCCCACAGCCGGAGAGTCAGCGGAACTGGGGGCCGCAGAGCCACGCCATGACAGGATGACCAGCCGGGAACGGCCAGGGGCTTCCTTGCGTTATGGCGTGGCTCTTCTGCGTCCGGGCTGACGGTAGATTAGTACCTAGCTTTTCTGCTTTGCCCCGCACCTTCCCAGAAACGGATAGATACCCAGTGGTCCTTCGACTCTCCAAGCTGTTCCTGCGCACGCTGCGTGAAGATCCCGCCGACGCAGAGGTGGCCAGCCACCGGCTCCTGGTCCGCGCCGGGTACATCCGCCGGGCCGCCCCGGGCATCTACACCTGGCTTCCGCTGGGACTGAGCGTGCTGCGCAAGGTGGAGACGGTCATCCGCGAGGAAATGTCCGCCATCGGCGCCCAGGAAGTGCACTTCCCGGCGCTGCTGCCCAAGGAACCCTACGAAGCCACCAACCGGTGGACCGAGTACGGCGACGGCATCTTCCGGCTCAAGGACCGCAAGGGCAACGACTACCTGCTGGCCCCCACGCACGAGGAAATGTTCACCCTGCTGGTCAAGGACCTGTACTCCTCGTACAAGGACCTGCCGCTGAGCATCTACCAGATCCAGAACAAGTACCGCGACGAGGCACGTCCGCGGGCTGGCCTGCTGCGCGGCCGTGAATTCATCATGAAGGACTCCTACTCCTTCGACGTCGACGACGCCGGCCTGGACGCCAGCTACGCCGCGCACCGCGGCGCCTACCTGAAGATCTTCGAGCGCCTCGGCCTCGAGGTCATTCCGGTGGCCGCGACCGCAGGCGCCATGGGCGGCTCCAAAAGCGAGGAATTCCTGCACCCCACCGAGATCGGCGAGGACACCTTCGTGCGCTCCGCCGGCGGCTACGCAGCCAACGTCGAGGCCGTCACCACCGTGGTCCCCGCGGACATCGACTTCAGCAACGCCCCGGCCGCCGAGGTCCGGGACACCCCGGACACCCCCACCATCGAGACCCTCGTGGACGCAGCCAACGTTCTGGTGCCCCGCACCGAGGCCGACGGCGGCGACTGGACCGCCGCCGACACGCTCAAGAACGTCGTCCTCGCCGTCACCCTGCCGACCGGCGAACGCCAGCTCGTCGTCATCGGCCTCCGCGGCGACCGTGGCGTCGACCTCAAGCGCGTCGAAGCGAACATCGGGTCCTTCCTGCCGATCGCCGGCGAGATCACGCTCGAAGCCGCCAACGACGACGACCTCAAGAAACAACCCCTCATCGTCAAGGGCTACCTCGGCCCCGGCATGTCCCTGGACGCGCCGCTGCTGGGCACCGAGGGCGCCGCAAAGCTGCTCTACCTCGTGGATCCCCGCGTTGTCAGCGGCTCGGCCTGGGTCACCGGCGCCAACGAGGCAGGCAAGCACGTCTTCGGCCTCGTCGCCGGCCGCGACTTCGGCTGGGACGGCGTCATCGAGTGCACCGACGTGCGCGCCGGCGACGAGGCCCCCGACGGCTCCGGCCCGCTGGAAACCGCCCGGGGCATCGAAATGGGCCACATCTTCCAGCTCGGCCGCAAATACGCCGCAGCCCTGGATCTGAAGGTCCTGGACCAGAACGGCAAGCAGGTCGTGGTGACCATGGGTTCCTACGGCGTCGGCGTCACCCGCGCCGTCGCGGCCCTCGCCGAGTCCAACCACGACGACAAGGGCCTCATCTGGCCGCGCGCCGTCGCCCCGGCCGACGTCCACGTGGTGGCCGTGGGCCGCGGCGAGGAGATCTTCGCCGCCGCGGAGAAGCTGGCCTTCGAACTGGAGGCCGCCGGCCTCGACGTGATCTACGACGACCGCCCCAAGGTGTCCCCGGGCGTGAAGTTCGGCGACGCCGAACTCGTCGGGGTGCCGACCATCCTTGCCGTCGGCCGCGGCCTGGTGGACGGGGTTGTCGAGATCAAGGACCGCCGCAGCGGAAACGCCGAAAACATCGCCGTTGAGAAGGCCGTCGATTACGTGGTCGACGCCGTCCGCAACAGCTGACCCGCAGTCCGTCCAGGCGTGGTTTCCGGACTCGAATCGATCGAGCTCAGCACCCTCATCCTGATCGTGGTCGCCGGCTTCGCCGCGGGCTGGGTCGATGCCGTCGTCGGCGGCGGCGGACTGATCCAGCTCCCGGCGATGCTGCTGGTTCCGGGCATCAGCCCGGTGCAGGCGCTGGCGACGAACAAGATGGGGTCGATCTTCGGCACCACCACCAGCGCCGTCACGTACTACGGCCGGGTCCGGCCGGACCTGCGGACCGCGCTGCCGATGGCGGTGATAGCCATGGCCGGCAGCTTCGGCGGGGCGGTGCTCGCCGCGAACCTCCCGGCGAGCGTGTTCAAACCGATTATCGTGGTGGCGCTCGTCGCCGTCGCGCTGTTCACGGCCTTCCGCCCGAATGTGGGCGAGCTGACCAGGCTGCGGCACAACGGCCACCGGCACTATGTCCTGGCGTGCCTGATCGGCGGCGTGATCGGGTTCTATGACGGACTGATCGGCCCCGGCACCGGGTCCTTCCTGATCATCGCGCTCGTCTCGGCGATGGGGTACGCCTTCCTCGAGGCAAGCGCCAAGGCCAAGATCGTGAACATGGCCACCAACGCCGGGGCCCTGCTGTTCTTTGTGCCGCATGGTGCCGTGCTGTGGGGTCTCGGGTTGGTCCTGGGCGTGGCAAATATGGCCGGCGGCTACCTCGGGGCCCGGACCGCCGTCAAGCAGGGGAACAAGTTCATCCGCATCGTGTTCCTGGCCGTCGTGGGTGCCCTGATCATCAAGCTCGGCTCGGACATCTGGCAGGAGAACGTCGCCTAAAGCCCCTGCCCGTCGCCTGGCCGCGGGCGTAGCATGCAGCTATGTCAGCTCCTGTTGAACGCTATAGCGACGCCCTGGAGGCCGCGGCCCGGCACGCGCGCCAGTGGCTGGAGAGCCAGGAAACCCGGCACGTGGGCCCGCGCGTGACGGCGACAGACCTCGCGGCCGACTTCGGCGGGCCGTTGCCGCGGGAAGGGACGCCGGCGGCCGAGGTGGTGGACTACCTCGCAACGAAGGCCGAGCCCGGGCTGATGGCTATGCCCTCCGGACGGTTCTTCGGCTGGGTCATCGGCGGCACCCTGCCGGCGGCGCTGGCCGCGGACTGGCTGGTCAGCGCCTGGGACCAGAACGCGGTGCTCCGGTACGGGTCCCCGGCCGCGGCGGCCATCGAAGAGGCCGCCGGAGGGTGGCTGCTGGAGCTGCTGGGGCTTCCGGCAGAGTGCGACGTCGGGTTCGCCACCGGCGCCACGATGGCGAACTTTGCCGGGCTGGCGGCGGCGCGCTGGCGCCTCATGGCCGACGCCGGCTGGGACCTCGACGGCGACGGCCTCTTCGGCGCCCCACGGGTCCACTGCTTCGTGGGCCAGGAACGGCACGACTCGATCGACCTCGTCCTGCGGTATCTGGGGCTGGGGCGGCCCACGGTGGTCCCCGTGGACCGGCAGGGCCGCATCAACCCGTGGGAGCTGGACCGCGCCCTGGCCAGCGCCGTTGACCAGGCCTCAGCCGCCGGATCGGGCCCTGCCCCGCTGCTGGTCAGCTTGCAGGCCGGGAACCTGCACTCCGGAGCCTTTGACCCGTTCGTGGAGGCAATCGCCGTCGCCAAAGCGCGCGGCGCCTGGGTCCACGTGGACGGGGCCTTCGGGCTCTGGGCTGCCGCCGTCCCGGAGCTCACCGCGCTGACCGCCGGGCTGCGGGGCGCCGATTCCTGGGGCACCGACGCGCACAAGACCCTCAACGTGCCCTACGACTGCGGAATCGCGGTGGTCCGGGACGCCCAGGCGCTGCGCGCGGCCATGGGCCTGCACACCAGCTACCTGATCCAGGACGCTGACGGCGCGGCGGACCCCTTCGAGTCGGTGCCCGAGCTGTCCCGCCGGGCCCGCGGGGTGCCGGTGTGGGCCGCGCTGAAATCGCTGGGCCGGGACGGCGTCGTCGCCCAGGTCCGCGGGCTGGTGCTGCACGCCCGGCAACTGGCCGAGCAGCTGGCCGCGCTGGACGGCGTCGAGGTGCTCAACGACGTCGACTACACCCAGGTCTCGCTGGCCTTCGGCGACGACGCCACGACCCGTGCGGTGACGGCACGGATCATCGCCGACGGCCGGGTCTGGATGTCCGGGTCGCGCTGGCGGGACCGCGACATCCTCAGGATCTCCGTTAGCAACTGGAGCACGGATGACGCCGACGTGGCCGTCGCCGTCGCCGCTGTCCGGGACGCCGTGGCGGCGGTCCGCGGCCGCCCGAACTAGGCTGAGCGGGACGCCGTGGCGGCGGTCCGCGGCCGCCCGAACTAGGCTGAGCGGGACGCCGTGGCGGCGGTCCGCGCGCGCAGCAGCTAGCCGGCGGCTTCCCCCGGCGCCGGCAGCTCGTGGGGCGCGGGCAGGTCCGGGAGCGTGCGGCCGGCGAGGGTGCTGGCCACCCAGAGCGAACGGGCGAGGTCGCCCTCGCGCGGGGGCTTCGAGGCGTACCAGAGCGCGTTCTCGACCTCGCGGGCCAGGCTCCATTGCCGGGCCACCTCGGCGTCGAGCCCTGCGGCCACGCTGAAGTCGCGGCAGCGCTCCCGCAGGCCCCGTTCCGGATCCGCCCGGGACAGCTCACCGATCCGGTTCCACAGCAACGGTGCCACCGCGAATTCCGCCTCGCCGATCATGGGCTGCGGATCGATCGCGGCCCAGCCATCGGCCGGTTCACCTCCGCCGCCCTGACGTTCCGCACCGCGGAGCCGGGCCAGGATGTTCAGATAGTGCAGGTCGGTATGGACCAGCACATCGGCCCCGGAGCGGCGCCCGACGGCCCCGCGGGTCTGGCAGACCTCAAGCGCGGCCTCCAGCAGCCAGCGCGGGAACGGCCGGCCCAGCCGTTCCCAGCTCTCCGGCAACTCGTCACTCCACTGCTCGGCCCGGGCCGCCACGTGGTCGAAATCCTGCCATTCCGGGCGTCCGTCGGGGACCAAGCTCAGCCGGCGGACGAGTGCGCCCCACACCGGGACCGCCTCTTCCAGGGGCACGTCCTGCAGGGAACGGGCGGCGTCGAGGCGCTCCAGCAGCAGCGCACCGGCCCCGGCGTCGTGCGCCAGCAGCTGGACCGCCCCGTGCCCGTTCCAGAGAGCCAGGGCTTGCGGTTCCACGAGGGCTTCGTCGTGCGGATAAGCGATCTTCAGGACGGCCGCCTGGTGTGCAGCACCCAAGGTTGCTGCGCGGAACTCGGTGCTGGTGTCGGTCTCCCTAGTTTCGGTGCCGGCCCCGCCGCTGCCGTTGGTGCGGGCGCTGGCGCGAAGCCGCACCGGGACCACGATGGCCCCGTGCCCATTCCACGGCAGGGCACCGGGGGCGAGGTCCAGCTCGAGCTGCCACTGGTCCCGGCAGTGCCGGACCAGCCGGGGCAGGGAGGAAAGCCAGTCGCGGCCGGTGGAACTGCCACCGTAGCGGCGGCTGAGGTCGGGCGGGATCGGGAGGTCTGCTGACGGGTTCATCGAATCCAGCGTAGTTGCTGAGGGCGTACCGGAACCGCTGGATGCGGCGGGCCACCGGTCGGCAGGCCGGGCCAAGGAGGGCCATGTCGCTGGTCCTGCCGGGGCAGACTCCATATTGTCAGCCCGGCAGCATCCGGCCGGCGAAGCAGGACGGTCAGACGGTGATGCCGCTGGCCCCGAGCCAGCTGCCGATCAGGAACGTCGCGATGAGCGCTGCGGCGCCGCCGATCACCACCCGCACGGCGGCCTTCGTCTTTGAGCCGCCGCCGATCCACGCGCCGACGGCCCCGGTCAGGGCCAGGGCGACCAGCACGGCCACGAAGGTGAGCGGAACACGGATGTCCTCCGGCGGGAGCAGGATGGCAAGCATCGGGAGGATCGCACCGACCAGGAAGGCCGCGGCGGAGGCAAACGCGGCGTGCCACGGGCTGACAATGTCCGTCTCGTCGATGTGCAGTTCCGCGGACAGGTGGGCGCCGAGGGCATCGTGCGCGGTGAGTTCCCTGGCCACGGTCCGGGCAGTGTCGGCGCTGAGGCCCTTGCCCTGGTAGATCGCGGCGAGTTCCTCGAGCTCCTCTTCGGGCTGTTCCTCCAGTTCCCGGCGTTCCTTCTCGATCAGGGCCCGCTGGCTGTCCTTCTGGCTGCTTACCGAGACGTATTCGCCCAGGGCCATCGAGATGGCGCCGCCGACCACGCCTGCGGTACCCGCGATGAGGATGGGTCCGGACTCTGTGGTGACGCCGGCGACACCGACCACAATCGCTGCGACGGAAACGATGCCGTCGTTGGCGCCCAGCACACCCGCGCGCAGCCAGTTCAGACGGTGCGCGATGTCATTGTGGTGGGGCTCGTTGTCATGCTGGATGGGGGCGGCTTGACTGTCCATGACTACAGCAAAGCACCGGCAACCGCAGCCGGCCAGTATGACGAGCCTAAGTAAGCACTTCCTGCGCGCGACGGTCCTCCCAACGCCCCGCTTCCGCTGCATCAATGCCGCGGGTCCTGTACCCCGGACCTCTATCGGCGCAGCGGGGGCACTTTGACACGGACACGCCGCAATTAGAGCAGGATTCGCGGTCTGCGGACGTCAAAGTCACCCCGCACGGCCGATGCCCAACACCACCCGCCAGCCGGTCCGCTACGGGCTCGGTGTTGGCAGCTCGGGGAAGCCCGCCGGGTCCGCGGCCAGGCCGGGAAGGACCCCTGCCCCCGCACCCCAGAGGGCGGACCGGCGTGCGGCACCGACCAGGCCCGCGATCGCCCATTGGCGGGTCTGGCCCTCACTCAATGCCACCAGGTCGCCGTAGACCGGCAGCGCCGAGGCCTCCAACCGGCCCAGGCCGGCGGCGGGAGACGCCAGGAAGTCCTGCTCCATGGTGTATCCGGCTTCGCGCGGCGGCACCGGGGCACAATGCACCCTGCTCAGCGCCTCGGCGCCGGCGGCGAGGGCCTCGTGCCGGGCGAGCTGCTCCGACGCCAGGGCGGCCGCTTCGCCGTTCAGCCGGGTCAGGGCCACCTGGTAGCCGTAGACGGTCTCCAGCTCGGTCCGTACAGCGGCCGCCAGCGCTCCGGGCAGGGTGGCGGCGCCACCGTCGGCTCCCGCCGAGGCGGTCGATGCATCCGCAGGGGAGGACGACGGCCCCGATGCATCAGGGGAAGACGACGGCCCGGATGCATCCGCAGGGGAGGACGACGGCGACGCCGCAGCGCTGGGGCACGCGCCGGAGAGCTGGGGTGCGGCCGGGTCGGGCACCGCCGGGGCCGGCGACCCGGCGGCCGCGGCGAGGGAGGACGCCTGCAGCAGCTGGGCGGTCCCGACGGAGGAGAGCAGGCGGGCCATGCCGCCGTCGGTCACGGCAGCGTCGGCCAGCCGTTGCGCGGCGCTGTCCGCCAGTTCGGTGGCCAGCGCGGCCGCCGACGAGGGCAGCGGAGCCGCAGACTGGCCGGCAGAGGCAGAGGCAGACTGCCCAGCAGAGGGAGCAGTCGACGGTGTGGCCGGCCCCGGAGGCAGAAGCGAAGCAGGGTCGTCCTGGCCCGGCAGCAGGAGGGCCCGGGCCTGGCTTGTCAGCAAACTCACAGTCTGCGCCACGGCAGGCTTCGCGTCGCCGGAGGCGGACGCGGCCAGTTCCTCGCCGGCAGCACGCAGCCCCATGGTTTCAGCCAGCGCGGCGGACCTTGCCTGTTCGGAAAACGGCGGTTCGGCGGGCTCCTCGGGACTTCCGGGACTCAGCGCGATCCCGAGGCTCAGGACCACGGGGGCGAGGCAGGCCAGGAGCGCGATGCGGGGAATGAGCTTCCGCCGCTGCTTTTCCCCGCTGTCGTCTTTCACAACAGACCATGTTGTCATGCCGGCCGGGAACTACGTGCACCACGGCGCCCGGAAAATCGCTAGGCTAGTACACACAACATCATCTAACGGGAGGCGGCCGGCATCATGACCAACGCAGAAGCCACGACTTCAACAGACCGGACCGGGACGGGTAAGGCTGAAGCCGCACCCGCTCACAACTTCGAGGCCGAGCGGCTGCATGCCCTCCTGGAGCCCGAGGTCCTGGCAAACCGGCTGTATCTGGAGGACGTTTCCATTCACGTCGCCGGAGCCAACCGCGTGGTCCACGTAGTGGTGGACCTGCCGCAGGAGGAAACGGGGGGCGTCGGTCTCGACGTCATCGCGGAGATCTCCAAGACCCTCTCCGACATGCTGGACAACGATCCCAGCACTGACGCACGCCCGTACGAGCTTGAGGTTTCCTCGCCCGGCGTCGGCCGTCCCCTCACCGAAGAGCGGCACTGGCACCGCGCCCGCGGCCGCATGGTCAAGGTCAACGTCCTGCAGGGCGAGAACGTCACCGGCCGGGTTCAGTCCGTCGACGACGACGGCGTCACCCTGATCCCCGAGATCACCGTGAAAAAGGGCATGAAGCCCAAGCAGGGCGAGCCCATCAAGCTTCCTTTCGACAAGATCCGCAGCGGAAAAGTCGAAATAGAGTTCAGCCACCTCGAAGAGGCCGGCCTGGAGAACGCAAACAATGGACCTTCTGAGGAGGCCTAATGGATATTGACATGAGCGCACTGAGACTCCTGGAGCGTGAGCGTGAAATCCCGCTGGATCTCCTGATTCCGACGATCGAGCAGGCCCTGCTGGTGGCCTACCACAAGACGCCGGGAGCCTTCGAGAAGGCCCGGGCCGAACTGGACCGCAAGAGCGGGCACGTCACCATCTGGGCCACGGAGATCGACGACGACGGCGCCCCCATCGGCGAATTCGAGGACACTCCCGCCGGCTTCGGCCGCATCGCCGCCAGCACCGCACGGCAGATCATCCTGCAGCGCCTTCGCGACGTTGAGGACGACAACGTCCTCGGCGAGTTCAAGGGCCGCGAGGGCGAACTGGTGGCCGGAACCATCCAGCAGGGCAACAACCCGCACATGATCCAGGTCAACCTGGGCACGGTGGAGGCGCTGCTGCCGCCGCCCGAGCAGGTGCCGGGGGAGAAGTACATCCACGGCAACCGGCTCCGCGCCTTCGTGATCGACGTGCACCGCGGCACCAAGGGCCCGTCCATTACGCTCTCCCGGTCCCACCCGGGCCTCGTGCGGAAGCTCTTCGAAATGGAAGTTCCGGAAATCGCGGACCGCTCCGTGGAAATCGTCGCCCTCGCCCGTGAAGCCGGGCACCGCACCAAGATGGCGGTCAAGGCCAACAACCCCGGCATCAACGCCAAGGGCGCCTGCATCGGCGAAATGGGGTCGCGCGTCCGTGCGGTCATGAACGAACTCAACGACGAAAAGATCGACATCGTCGATTACAGCGACGATCCGGCGACGTTCATCGCCAGTGCGCTCTCCCCGTCGCGGGTGAATTCGGTCACCATCACGGACGAGGCAACCCGCTCGGCCCGCGTTGTGGTCCCGGATTACCAGCTCTCCCTCGCCATCGGCAAGGAAGGCCAGAACGCGCGTCTCGCCGCCAAGCTCACCGGCTGGCGGATCGACATCGTCTCGGACGCCGCGGTCAGCCGCGACAAATAGGCTCCAAATCAGTGGCCCCCGCAGGAGGGCCACAACAATAAGGCCGTAGTTCCGGCCCGCCCGCCAGCGTCCGTGTCCCCGCAAGTTCGGGGCCCGGGCGCTTGAGGGGCTAGAATAGACATGACCGCGCCTAACGGCCGGTATCCGCGTGTCCCTTACGCGTCCGGGTTTTGCGTCCGGCGAAGGTGTTGATCCCAACCCTTGGCCAGGCAGGCTCTGGAAGTCCGGGACCGGCAGATATGTACTGGCAGGAAGATACTCGTAAGTGGCACACGTGCAACACCTCGAGAATCAGCCGCAGCGTACCTGCATCGGATGCCGGAAAAAGGGGTCGCGGTCGGAGCTACTCCGGCTCGTCGCCGACGGCAGCGGTTCATCCGCCGTCGTAGTGGATGAACGACGCCGGATGGCTGGCCGGGGTGCATGGCTGCACCCCAGCGAAAAGTGCCTGGCACTGGCGG
This sequence comes from Pseudarthrobacter sp. PvP090, assembly GCF_040547365.1. Lineage (NCBI taxonomy): Bacteria > Bacillati > Actinomycetota > Actinomycetes > Micrococcales > Micrococcaceae > Pseudarthrobacter > Pseudarthrobacter sp. PvP090. The sequence goes on along the minus strand of NZ_JBEPPO010000013.1, from coordinate 26,946 downwards.
TCAAACGTCGAGCGTTCGGACGCGCCCTCAACGGCGCTGCCGGAACAGCCGACGTCGAACGCCGGATCATGGCGGGCACGCAAGCCGTGGACACCCCGGTGGCCGCGGCAACAACCGTCCAACCTGAAAGCGGGTCAGAAAACTGATGGAAACCCGATGAGTTCCCAGCGATGAGTGCGCAACGATGACAACTTTGTTGCGCTCTGCAATGGACCTTTCAGCTGCACTCGCGGCGGAGGTCCGCAGTAAGAAGTAGACGGTTCGTGCCTGGCTCGGTGCGGACCGAGACAGGAGAAATGTGGCCAAGGTCCGCGTACATGAGCTTGCTAAAGAGCTCGGTATTACTTCCAAAGATGCAGTAACCAAACTGCAGGAACTGGGCGAATTCGTTCGCTCTGCCTCTTCCACCATTGAGGCCCCCGTTGTGAGGAAACTCCGCAACGCGTTCCCCGACGCAGCAGCAGCTTCGAAGTCCGAAGCGCCCGCGTCCGCCCCCAAGGCACCCGCCAGCCCCTCGGCAAACCGTCCGGCGCCCGCGCCGGCCCCGGCTGCACCGACAGCGCCTGCGGCTGCAGAAACCAAGACTGAAGCTCCGGCTCCGGCAGCAGCTGCTCCGGCAGCCAGTGCCGCCCCGGCAGCTCCCTCGGCAGCACCGGCCGCTCCGTCGGCTCCCGCCGCCCAGGCTCCGGCTGCGCCCTCGACGGGCGCCAAGCCCGGCGCACGTCCGGCCCCCAAGGCTGAAACCCCGGCTGCTCCGGCACGCCAGGGTGGCTCGGCACCCCGCCCGGGCGGTCCCCGTCCCGGCAACAACCCGTTCGCTACGTCCCAGGGCATGCCCCGGGGCCGCGGCGGCGACAACGAACGTCCCGCGCGTCCGGGTAACAACCCGTTCGCTCCTTCCCAGGGCATGCCGCGTCCGGGCGGAAGCCGCACCGAGGGCGAACGCCCCGGCGGTCCCCGTCCCGCAGCAGGCGCTGGCGGTCCCCGTCCCGGTGCTCCCCGCACCGGCGGCGCTCCGGGTGCACGTCCGGGCGCACCGCGTCCGGCCGGCGCGGCCGGCGCTGGCCGTCCGGCAGGGGCCGGCGGAAACCGTCCGACTCCCGGCATGATGCCGAACCGCACCGAACGTCCCGCACCCGCTGGTGCAGGCCGTCCCGGCGGCGGAGCCCGTGGTCCGGGCCGTCCGGGTGGCGCTCCAGGTACCGGTGCTCCCGGTGCCGGTGGCGGCGCTCCGGCCGGCGGTGGCTTCGGTAAGGGCGGCCGCGGTCGCGGTGGCACCCAGGGTGCCTTCGGTAAGGGCGGCGCAGGCCGTGGCAAGCAGCGCAAGTCGAAGCGTGCCAAGCGCCAGGAACTCGAGCAGATGAGTGCTCCGTCGCTGGGTGGCGTCAGTGTGCCCCGCGGCGACGGCAACACCGTAGTCCGGCTTCGCCGTGGCTCGTCCATCACGGACTTTGCCGACAAGATCGAGGCGAACCCCGCCGCGCTGGTGACCGTGCTCTTCCACCTCGGCGAAATGGCTACCGCCACGCAGTCGCTGGATGAAGAGACCTTCGCCCTGCTGGGCGAGGAGCTTGGCTACAAGCTCCAGGTCGTGTCCCCGGAGGACGAGGAGCGCGAGCTGCTCTCCGGTTTCGACATCGACTTCGAAGCCGAACTGGAAGCCGAAGGCGATGAAGACCTCGAGGCACGTCCTCCGGTTGTCACCGTCATGGGTCACGTTGACCACGGTAAGACCCGCCTGCTCGATGCCATCCGCAAGTCCGACGTTATGGCGGGCGAGCACGGCGGCATCACGCAGCACATCGGTGCTTACCAGGTCACGCACCAGCATGAAGGCACCGATCGCAAGATCACCTTCATCGATACTCCGGGCCACGAGGCGTTCACCGCCATGCGTGCCCGTGGTGCCAAGGTCACCGACATCGCCATCCTCGTGGTCGCAGCGGACGACGGCGTTATGCCGCAGACCGTTGAAGCCCTCAACCACGCCCAGGCGGCCAACGTGCCGATCGTCGTGGCCGTGAACAAGATCGACAAGGAAGGCGCCAACCCGGAGAAGGTCCGCGGCCAGCTGACCGAGTACGGACTGGTTCCGGAAGAATACGGTGGCGACACCATGTTCGTGGAGGTCTCTGCCCGCCAGAACCTGAACATCGACGAGCTGCTCGAGGCCGTTCTGCTCACCGCAGACGCCGCCCTGGACATGCGCGCCAACCCGAACAAGGACGCCCGCGGTATCGCGATTGAAGCCAATCTGGACAAGGGCCGCGGTTCCGTGGCCACCGTCCTGGTTCAGTCCGGCACCCTGCACGTCGGCGACACCATCGTGGCAGGCACGGCCCACGGCCGCGTCCGTGCGATGTTCGACGACGACGGCAGTGCCCTGACCGAGGCCGGCCCGTCCCGCCCCGTGCAGGTCCTGGGTCTGTCCAACGTCCCGCGCGCCGGCGACACGTTCTTCGTGACCGCCGACGAGCGCACCGCCCGCCAGATCGCCGAGAAGCGTGAAGCTGCGGACCGCAACGCCGCACTGGCCAAGCGCCGCAAGCGCATCAGCCTGGAAGACTTCGACCAGGCCGTCGCCGATGGCAAGATCGACACCCTCAACCTCATCCTCAAGGGTGACGTTTCCGGTGCCGTGGAAGCCCTCGAAGACGCGCTGCTCAAGATCGACGTCGGCGAGGGTGTCCAGCTCCGCGTTATCCACCGCGGTGTCGGTGCGATCACGCAGAACGACGTCAACCTGGCTACGGTCGACAGCGCCGTCATCATCGGCTTCAACGTCAAGCCCGCCGAGCGTGTTGCCGAACTGGCAGACCGCGAAGGCGTGGACATGCGCTTCTACTCCGTCATCTACGCAGCAATTGATGACATTGAGGCAGCCCTCAAGGGCATGCTCAAGCCGGAGTACGAAGAGGTCCAGCTTGGCACCGCCGAGGTCCGCGAAGTGTTCCGTTCCTCCAAGTTCGGCAACATTGCAGGCTCGATCGTCCGCTCGGGTGTTATCCGACGCAACGCGAAGGCCCGTGTCAGCCGCGACGGCAAGATCATCGGTGACAACCTCACGGTTGAGACGCTCAAGCGCTTCAAGGACGACGCCACTGAGGTCCGCACGGACTTCGAGTGTGGTATCGGTCTTGGCTCGTTCAACGACATCACCGAGGGTGACACCATCGAGACGTTCGAGATGCGCGAAAAGCCGCGCGTCTAGAGTGTCCTAGCGTTACAGGTGCGGGGCCGCTGGATTCTTTCCGGCGGCCCCGCCCCTTCGCCGGACGGTTTTCGATCTTCGATCGCAAACCGCCCGGCTCCGGCAGGCCCGATGCCACTCCCTGGCCGCCGGAAAGAATCCAACGGGTCCGTCGTTGACTCGCCGTAGTGCGTGGCAGAAAACTGAAACGAGCGACCCCGCCCAACAGGCGCCGTCGTACATCCAAATTTTTAGGAGTGGAAATGGCTGATCCCGCACGGGCTGCCAAGTTGGCGCAGCGAATTAAGGTTGTTGTTGCTGAGGCCCTGGGCCGGAGGGTCAAGGATCCCCGGCTTGAGGGCGTCACCGTTACCGATGCGCGTGTCACCAATGATCTGCAGCACGCCACGGTTTACTACACCGTGTTCGGTGACCAGCTGGTCCAGGCCGAGGCCGCCAAGGGGCTTGAGAAAGCCAAGGGTGTGCTCCGGCAGGAAGTCGGGCGCAACGTCACCGTCCGGCTGACCCCGACGCTGGAGTTCGTGGCGGACCAGATCCCGGTCAACGCGTCCAACCTGGAGGAACTGCTCCGGGCTGCGAAGAAGCGCGACGCCGAGGTGGCCGCTCTTGCCGCCAGCGCAAAGCACGCCGGCGATGCTGACCCCTACAAGAGCGATACTCCGCAGGACGTGGAGCTCGACGAGGACGACTTCGACGAAGAGGACCTGGACCTCATCGACGAGGACGACGTCGACGAGGACCGTAACAAGTAGCCCAGCACCGACGCAGTCCTGAAACACTGAAGTTCTGCGAGTAAATGGCCGGACCCCGTACGGGGCCGGCCATTTCCGTGTGGCGATAGCACTGCTCTGTCAGGTCGCGGCGGCCCCGTCATGTCGGCCGTCCCGCACATTCACGTACATCACCTGGCCGTCGGGCGCGCCCTCGGGTCCGGGCAGGGCGTTGACCGTGGCATAAAGGGTGTCTCCGCGGAGGACCACGTCGGCGGTGAATCCGGCCGCGAGCACCACCGTCCGGTCGCCCGAGTCCGGGTCGATCCTGAGCACACCGTCGCCGAACAATGAGGCAACGTACAGCTCGCCGTCCACGCCCAGGGCGAGGCCCGTGGGCGACATGATCTCATCTGCCACGAGATCCACCTCGTTGTTGTCCGGGTCCACTTTGAAGACCGCCCCGCGGGGGCCGAGCGCCGGATCTTCCGGGCCGCCCGGGAGTGAGGTGACGTACAGCTGGCCGTCGGGCCCCACGGCGACATCGGTCGGAACGGACTCGAAGTCATAAGTCGTTCCCACGACGCAGTCGGGCAGCCCGTTGGAGGCCGCAGCCTCCGGGGTGATCTTGTAGGGCCGCGGCGGCAGCACGGCGACGGTCGCCGTCTCGCCGTTCCGGGTATCCACGGTCACGACACTGTTCGCCCCGGCATCGGCGACGTAGATGGTCCCCTCGGTGACGGCGATGCCGTATGGATGTGAATCAACTTCACCCATATAGGTCTCTGGCATATTGGCCGGCAGTTCGGCGGCGCACCCCATCGGCAGGTCGCGGTAGCCGTACCGGGTGTCGCCGTCGGAGTTCTCCTTGGTTTCCAAGGCGGCGAAATCGCCCAGGGTCCGCTGGCTCCCGTCGTCGTCGATGATACGGACGTGCCCGGCCAACTCAGCCGGGTGGGGTCCGGCGCCCTGGCTCTCCAGGAAATACGTCCTGTCACCGCGCTGGGCGTTGCCCGCAACGCTCCAGTCAGGGGTTTCGTAGAGGACGGTGTGGTTGCCCCCGGAGTCGACCCGGGTCAGCCGGCCGGCAAACGATTCGCTGACGGTGACGGAGCCGTCATGCCCGGCGCTGACATGCAGCGGACCCACCAGCCCGCCAGTGAGCAGAACCGGTGCCGCGCCGTCGGCGTTCCGTCCCGAGGCGCCGTCGGGGGCTGCGCCCGCAGCTGACCCGGTCGCGAGGAACACGGCGGCGGTGGCCGCCGTGGCGAGCAATGACAATTTCTTTCTCATGGTTGGCTCCCGGGGCGAGTGATGAGGTATCCACATCGTTGAGACCCTTGAGACCGGTGTTATGGCGACCGGATCATTCACGGCCCCCATAGCGGATATTAAGCCTTCCGGGACGCAAAGTCGATGGCTGCGCAGTTGCCACGGATCTTCCACCGCGGACGGTGTTGCTGGCTATGATCGGACCATGGCCTCGGCACCCTCAGCTTCAGACATCACCCGTTTCTTGGATCAGGCCATCCGGCTTGCCGCCGCGAACGTGGCCGCGGGCGGCGGGCCTTTCGGGGCGCTGGTGGTGACTCCCGACGGACGGATCCATGAGGGGGGTCAACCAGGTCACGCGGGACAACGATCCCACAGCCCACGCCGAGGTGGTGGCCATCCGCACGGCCGCGGCCGCGTCCGCCAATTTCGACCTCAGCGGCGCCGTGCTCTATGCCAGCTGCGAGCCGTGTCCACTGTGCCTCGCCGCCGCCCTTTGGGCCCGCGTCGACCAGGTGCACTTCGCCGCGGACCGCCGGGCGGCTGCTGCCGCCGGTTTCGACGACGCGCTGTTCTACGAGTACTTCGACGGCACCCGGCCGGACCTGATGCCGGTCCGCCAGACGGCCGTCCCGGCGTCGGACGTTCCCTTCCAGGCCTGGCACGATAACCCGGACCGCATTGAATATTGAAGGCCGCCACCACGGGTCCGGCAGCCACGGCCCGCCCGGGGGACTTTGGACTCTAGGCCCGTTCCGCGCGGTGGCGTCCCATGGAACCATGACTGCGGGGACTCGGGAAGGCGGCGGGCCGTGGGCTCCAGCCTGATCACCTGCCCCCAGTGCGGGAAAACAAACCGGATCCCGGCGGCGGCTGCCGGCCATCCGCGCTGTGGCAACTGCCGCACGGACCTGCCCTGGATTGTCGACGCCGGCGACGCCGACTTCGCTGTGATCGCCGAACAGTCATCGACACCGGCCCTGATCGATTTCTGGGCAGCCTGGTGCGGTCCCTGCCGCATGGTCAGCCCCGTGCTGGACAAGCTGGCCCACGAGCGGGCCGGCCGGGTCAAACTCGTCAAGGTCGACGTCGACAAGTCACCGGCGCTCTCACGGCGCTTCGACATCCAGGCCATTCCGACCATGCTGCTGATCCGGGACGGCAAAGTGGTGGCCCGGCAGGCGGGTGCTCCGCCGGCGGCGGCCTTGCGCCAATGGCTCGACGGCGCCCTGGCGGCGGGCACACCGTGAGAGTCCCAGGGGCGAAATGGAGGAAGCAATGACCGAGATACTGCGCTACGAAGTGGGTTCCGGGACGGTGCTGGTCGAGGTCGCGGATGACAGCTTCGGCGTCGAACGCCCCGCGAGGAACGAGCAGGGAATTACCGACGCCGGGCGGCGGCTGGAAGATGCCCTCGCCGCCATCCGGCCGGCGGCCAACGCGGCGGCCGAGGTCCTGAAGGAAGTCGGCGCGGAGCACCTGGAACTGCAGTTCGGCGTGAAGCTGGCCGGTGGGGCGGGGGCCATCATCGCGCAGAACTGCTCGGAGGCCCACTTCATCGTGAAGCTGTCCTTCTCGCACACGCCCCCGGCGCCATTGTCGCCCGAGGAAGAGATTATGCTGTGAGGCCGTCCGGCCCAGCTGAGTGAGCGGCGGCGCGGAGCGGTTTCAGCAGCGGCCGTCACAGCCGCGACCTCAGCGGCGCCTGCTCCGCGCGCCCTTGGCCCCCAGGCCACCCAGGAAAGGCGAGCCGACCCCCAGCAGGAAGCCGAAGTCGTACCAGTTACCTGCACGGGCCGTGTTGTAGAACGGGAACTCGCTCCACTGCCCGAAGACATGGACGATCAACACAATCCACGCCGTGAGCCCGTTCCAGATGCCCCATAACAAGTCCTGCCACCACATGTGAACCTCCCTGACCGAACCCCGACCACTAGTCCCGGAACGGCATGCCCCGGCACGCACGCAAAGACCGCGCGCTGCGCTCAGGTTAGGCGTTGCAGCGCCATGGCGGTAGGGGACAGGGACCCGGTGGTTGCGCCGTCAGCCTTCGGGCGGGACGGGGGCCCGGGCCGGGAGCCGGCCGAGGCCTTCCACGAGATCAGCCTGGCTGCTGCAGAGGGCAATCCGGATCCAGCCCTCGCCGATCGAGCCGAACGCGGTGCCGGGGGCAAAGGACACCCCGGAGTCGGCGAGGAAGCGCCGGACCCAGGACCGCACGTCACCGCCGCTGGCGTGGGACACATCCGCCCAGAGGTAGAAGGCCCCCTGCGCGGTGAGAAACGGGATGCCCTTGGACGCCAGTACGGCCGAGGCGGCGTCGCGGTTGGCCCGGTAGTGCGCGTGGGCGTGGCTGACGTAGTCCTGCGGACCCGTCAGCGCGGCCAGTGCCGCGTACTGCGAAGGCGCGGCAACACAGGAGACGATCGCCTCCATCACGTTGTTCATTTTCTGTTCCAGGCCGGGCGGGCAGATCAGCGCGCCGATCCGCAGCCCGGTCAGGCCGTAGGTCTTGGACAGCGTGAGCGAGGTGAACACGCGCGCTTCGCCCGGGACGTCGCTGTCGAAGCGGGCCGGGCTCACATGCGGGACGTCATAGGTGAACGCCTCGTAGCATTCGTCGGAGATGATCCACAGATCGTGCCGGACGGCCAGGGCCACGAGGCTGCGGGTGAGATCCTCGCCCAGAACGGCGCCCAGCGGATTGGACGGCGAGTTGAGGATCAGCACCTTGGTCCGCGGCGTGATCAGTTCCTCAATGTCCGCGATCCGGGGCTGGAAGTCGTGCTCGGGGTACAGCGGGTACTGCACCGGGACGGCGTGCAGCAGGCTGCTGGTCATGGCGAAGGTCGGGTATCCCGGGTTGGGGATCAGGATTTCGTCACCGGGGGAGAGCAGCAGGCTCATCGCGAAATGCAGGCCCTGCTGGGCGCCGTCGACGACGTAGACGCGCTCCGCGCCGACCGGCGTCGCGTTGTGTTCCCGGAACCTTGCCGCGAAGGCCTCGCGCAGGGCCGGGATGCCGGCGTTCGGGGTGTAGTTCGTTTCGTCGCGGTCCAGGCAGGCCATCCCGGCTTCGAGGATATGGCGGGGGACGGCGAAGCCGGGTTCGCCGATGCTCAGCACGATCGCGCCGGGGGTGCCCCAGGCGGCTTCGGTGATCTCGCGGATCTGGTTGATGGGGACGTCGCGGACGTGGGCGGCAAGCTCGGGCATGTCTGCCATCCTAACCGGCGCAGCCTCCGGCGCCGGGGGCCGGTCCGGCGCAGATATACTGGGGAGCGTGCTTTCTGGACTGGTAATAGTGGACAAGCCGCAAGGCTGGACCAGCCACGATGTGGTTGGACGGATGCGGCGGCTCGCCGGTACCCGAAAGGTGGGCCACGCCGGGACGCTGGATCCGATGGCCACGGGTGTCCTGGTGGTCGGCATCAACAAGGCCACCCGGCTGCTCACCTACATTGTGGGCACCTCCAAGACGTACACGGCCACCATCCGCCTGGGCGAATCGACGATCACCGACGACGCCGAGGGCGAGGTCACGGCGACGCACAGCGCCGCCGCGGTCACCGAGGAAAGCGTCCTGGCCGGCGTCGCCGCGCTGACCGGCGAGATCCAGCAGGTGCCCAGCAGCGTCAGCGCCATCAAGGTCAACGGGGAGCGCGCCTACGCCCGCGTCCGCTCCGGCGAAGAGGTCAAGCTGGCCGCACGGCCGGTGACCATCCACCGCTTCGAGGTCCACGGGCTCCGTCCGGTGCGCGACGGCGAGGCCCTGGACGTGGATGTGACCGTCGAGTGCTCCTCGGGCACCTACATCCGGGCCCTCGCCCGCGACCTCGGCGAGGCGCTCGGCGTCGGCGGCCACCTGACGGCGCTGCGCCGCACCCAGGTGGGCCCCTACACGCTGGACCAGGCCCACACCCTGGAACAGCTCGCCGAAGGGCTGGACGTGCTGGAAATGTCCCAGGCCGCCCGGGCCCTCATGCCCAACCGCGAACTCAGCGACGAGGAAACCACCGAGATTTCCTTCGGCCGCAGGATTGCCGCGGGCGCGGCCGCCGGTACACCGGGCGCAGCCACACCGGAGAATCCGGCCGCAGGCTTCGCCCCGGACGGGACCCTTGTAGCCCTGCTCGCTGACAAGGGCAGCTACGCCAAACCCGTGCTGGTGTTCGCGCCGGACAATGAGAAGCGTGCGCCCAAGCAGCCGACGGCGGAACAGCAGGCCGGGCAGTAGTGGACGCGTATTTCTACATCATCCTGGTCGTCGGGCTGGTCTCCACCGTTATCTGCCTGACCGCCGGCATCCTCAAGAAGGCTCCGAACGACACGACGATCCTTTCGGTGGCCGCCGTCGAACTGTCCCTGCTGGTCTACCTGGTCGGGTCGATCGTCCGAGTCGCGGGCGGGGAACAGATGGCGGGGGAGCCGTGGGAGTTCTGGGGTTACCTGCTGACGGCGCTGCTGCTGCCGGTCGGTGCGGTGTACTGGGCCATCCTGGAGCGCACCCGGTGGAGCAACTTCGTGCTGTCCGCCGTCGGTGTCACCGCCCTGGTGATGGCCGCCCGAATGAATCAGATTTGGTACTGACGTGGAAGAGGCAGAAAACGTGACGGCTAAACCTTCGCACGAGGACATCGGAACCATGCGTGCCCCGGCAACGGGCCGGGACGCCGCCCCGACGACGTCCCCGGCGCCCGCCCCGGCTGCGGCACCGACAAAAGACACCCGCAACACCGGCCCAGGCCGGCTGCTGATCGCCGTATACGCCGTGTTCGCGATCTCCGCAACGGCCCGGGCGGGATTCCAGATCCTCACCAAGTTCTCCGAAGCCCCCTTGGCGTATCTGCTGTCCGCCTTCGCCGCCGTCGTCTACCTGGTGGCAACCGTGTCCCTCGCGAAGCCCGGCCGGACCTGGTTCAAGGTCTCCGTAGCGGCGGTGCTCGTGGAACTGGTGGGTGTGCTGGTGGTCGGGGCGCTCAGCGTGTTCGACTCGGTCAACTTCCCGCATGAGACCGTCTGGTCCCTCTTTGGCCGGGGCTACGCGTTTATCCCGCTGCTGCTGCCGATCCTGGGCCTCATCTGGCTGTACCGCCGCCGTCCCGCGCCGAAGCGGGCCTGAGGCTCCTAGTCCGCGGGCTGGTCCAGTTCCTGGAACAGCGTGATTTGGAGTCCCGCGGGGCCATTCAGCCGTGAGTTCACGGACCGCCACGGCGTCTCCCGCGGTTCTGCGATGAGAGTGCCGCCAGCCTCCACAAGGTCGCGCGTGGCTGCTTCCGCGTCGTCAACCTCGAAGGCGACCCGGATCCTGGCGCTCGGCTGGCCGTCGGCTTCCACCTGGTCGATGTACTTGACCTGCGCCGGGTTGGAGAGCTCCAGGGTGGCGCGGCCTGCTTCCAGGATCGTGATGCGTGCTTCCCCCTCGCTGGGGACCACCTCACGTTCCACGAGCCCGAGGACGTCGCGGTAGAAGGTCAGGGCGGCGTCGTAATCCTCCGTCTCGACGACGAGGCGCAGTTGCCGGACGGGTGGCGGGGTGTGATTTTCGGTCGTCATAACCGAACCTTAGGACGGACGGGTCCGGTGCGGAATACCGCTGTTGCTGTCTGCCGTTGTTGCTGCTGCCGCCCGGCGTCGTGGACTCAGTCCGTCCCGGCGTCGAGCCCCAACAGCCTGCGGCGCAGGCCCGGCCAGGCGGTTCCGAATCCGGGATGCAATTCCTTGTCGCCGACGTTCTCGACCGGCACCCACTGCAGCTCCAGGCTTTCCGGGTCGCTGATCTCCGGCTCGAATCGGTCCACGACCTCGACGGCGACTGTGGTGTAGCGCCAGTAGCCGACGTCGAACACCGAGGTGAACAGTACCCGGACGTTCTCCGGCGGAACGGCGGCTTCTTCCTTGGCCTCGCGCAGGGCGCCGTGGACTGCCTCTTCACCCTGGTGCAGGGCTCCGCCCGGCAGTCCCCACGTGCCGCCCTGATCGCTCCACAGGGCGCGGTGCTGGAGCAGGATGCCCTTGGCGGGGTCGTGGACCAGAAGTCCGGCCGAGCCGAAGCGCCCCCAGAACCGGCCGCGGTCGCCTTCAACCCAGGCGTCACCGGGGTCCCGGGGGCCGAGGGGCCGGCGCAGCTCGATGGGGAGCTCAGTTTGTGCGGCGGGGTGCCGTGATTCGCCGGAGCTTGGGTCGCCGGGCTGCGGGCTGTGAGGGAGTACCGGGCTGGAGGTCGAGGCAACAGGGCGGTCCATGCCCCCAGTTTGCCACGCCCCTTCTTGTGTCGGCCGAAGTGTGACCCCGCGGGACCGGCCGGGACGCCAGGGTGGATCAAGCATCCGGGTCGAAGAGCTCGATCCCGTTACTGTCACACCCAAAAAGTAGTGTTGAGTCATGGAAGCCATTGGTGATCTCATCCCGGTACGGGCCACGCAGCCTGGCGCCGGGATCCTCCCTGGGGTTTCCCGGCTCGCGTCCGTTCCTCCTGAGGCGGAGGACGTCGTCTGTGCCCTGGATGCGGCGCTTGCGCTGCTCCGCTCCTGCAACGGGACGGCTGTGCCTGATGCAGCGCTGTTCGGAGTGGCCGAAGCCTCCGAATTTGCCGGCCGCGTGGAGGAGCTGTCCCGCGTGGTCGACTACTGGCAGCTTGTGGCCGCGGCGGCGGTCGACCGGACCCGAAGCCAGGCAGCGGCTGGAGCGAGGACTGCCGCCGCGAAGTTTGGTGCCAACGCGCCTGCCGGCTGGTTGACTGGCAGGAAAACGGAGGCGAGTGCGCCGAAAAGTACTCCGTCCGACCCCATCTGGAATGAACCTGAAGGCGTCGCTCCTTCCACGGGGTGGGTCGATGACGGGTACCGGAACACCGCGGAATTCCTGCGGGCGCGGTTGCGGATCAGTGCCCCGGAAGCCCGACGCCGTCTGGCCCTTGTCGCGGAGGTTCTGCCGCGAACGGGCATATCGGGCCCGCCCCTGCCGGCCGCGAAAGAGGAACTCGCGGCTGTGGTCGCTTCGGGGGACATCAGCTCACGGGCGGCGACCATCATCAGCCTTTCCCTGGACCGGGTCCGGCACGTGGCCGCACCCGAGGATGCCGCGCGGATGGAGCACGCCCTCACCCGGACGGCGGTCGAGAACGACCCGGATTTTCTGACCAGGATCGCCAAACGCTGGACGGACGCCCTGGACCAGGACGGCGAGGAACCCGACGAGCAGGAACTGCGCCACCGCCAAGGCGCCTTCATACGACGGGCACACCGCGGACTGCAGCATCTGGAAATCTTCGCCACGTCCGACCAGTTCGAATGCTTGCTCACGGTCATGAATACCGCCACCAACCCGCGGGCCGGCTTCGCATTCGGGCCCGACGCCGGCACAGAGGCTGCGGGTAGCGCCGGGCCCGGGGCTGGTGCCGTCGCCGTCGCCGACGGCGATGCGGAAGACGCGGCTGCAGCGGAACGGCTGGATCAGCGCACGCGGCCGCAGCGGCTCCTCGACGGCCTCGTCGGTGGCTGCAAAGCCGCTCTCGCCGCCGGAGACCTGCCCGCCGCGGGAGGGCTGCGCCCGCAGGTGATGGTCACCGTTGACTACCGTGACCTGCTGGAACGGCTCGGCGGTGCCGACACGGAGACCGGGGCCCCGGGCTCCAACACCGGGACACTGATGTTCACCGGACCCATCACGGCCGCGACAGTGCGCAAGATCGCTTGCGACGCCGACATCATCCCGGTTGTGCTGGGTGGGCAAGGCCGGATCCTCGACATCGGACGCGCCTCGCGGGTTTTCCCGCCGCACGTACGCAAGGCCATCACCGCGAGGGACGGGGGCTGTGCGTTTCCCCAGTGCACTATCCCGGCGCCCTGGTGCGAGGCCCACCACATCAGCTACTGGTCCCGCGGCGGGAGCACCGGGGCAGGCAACGGAACGCTGCTCTGCTCGCATCACCATCACCTGGTCCACAAAGAGCAGTGGACCATTCAACTGCGAAGCGGCGTTCCGTGGTTCATCCCGCCTCCGCACGTTGATCCGCGCCAGGTCCCACGGCGAAACCGCTACTTCCGGCTTGAGTGAGTCTCGCGCTTCCGCACTTCTGGATAAATACCGGCGTGCCGGGGGAGGCGCGAGCGTATCGCAGGGTCATGGCTGCTCCTGGGTTCTAGAGGGAGTGGCCACCCAGACGGTCCGGGTGGTGCGGGGTTCCAGCTCGACGTCGTCGGAGAACCGCTCCAGCAGGTCTTCCACGGCGTCGCGGTCGTCCGCTGTCAGGGCCGCAAGTCGCGAGAAGCGCGCGAACCACTGCTGGGCGTACTCCCGTGCAGCCGGGGTCGCGGGCGCGATCGTCGTCACCTCTGACTTGATGACGCCGAACCCGGCGGCCTCGAGGACCGGCGACCAGTCCGGGTGGTGGTTCCACCCCTCGGCCGCCGCAGCGGCGTGGCAGCGCTGCTCCAGCAGCGCTCCGCGCGGATGGCTTAGGAAGCGGGGCAGAGCGGCGAGCTCGACGACGGCTAGGACCCCACCCGGCGCCAGTGCCCGGCGGACCCCCGACAGGAGCCGGGCGGGGTGGGCGACGTGGTGCAGCGAGGACGACGCCCACACCAGGTCAACCGGTGTCTCGGCCGCGGCATCCGCCGTGACCAAGGAACCGGCCAGCGCAGGGAAGCCGTCGTCGAGGTCGGCCTCGACCACGGCGAAGCCCTGCCCGCGCAGCAGCTCGAGCATCTGGGGGTCGTTGTCGACGCACGTCAGCGCGGCGTCCGGGTACCGCTCGCGCAGCAGGCGGCTGCCTGCGCCGGTGCCGGCGCCGAGATCAACGACGCGGCGCGCTGCGGGCACCCCGGTCACGTCCAGGACGGCTGCGAGGTGCTCGCCGAACACCTCGGCATCGAGGTCGAGGACGCGGTGCTGGTCATGACTGCCAGACCGCTGGTGGGAGTGGTGGTCGTTGTCCCGTGTCCGGTGGGGCTGGTGATCCATGCTCATTGCCTTTCTACTGTGGCCGCATCGCCAATGCCGGCGGTCGTCTGCCCGTCATCAAGGCCATGGCGTCTGTGATTCAGCACGATATTAGAGACGGCTGCTTCCGAGGCAGCTGAGAAGGGGCCGAAGTGCCCTTCAACGGCCCACCGGGTTTCCTCTTCGATGAGGTCGGCGTTGATCCTTGCGCCGGCCATGACCCCCTCCGCCGCCGCGGTGATCACCTGGGCCATGAGGTTGGAGACATTGCCCCCCGCATACACGCCGGGGACGTCCGTCGCACCAGAGGCGTCGGTCTCGATAAACCGTCCGGCACCCGACGGGTGCACCTGGGAACTGAGCCCGAGTGATTCCAGCAGCGCGGATCTGGCCTCCATCCGTGTTCCGACGGCCAGGGCCTGCACGTCGAACGAGGAGCCCTGGCGGAGGGTGAGCCCCGCGAGGACGCCGTCGACTGCGTCGACGGAAGCCACGGTGCCGTCAACGACCGTTATGGACCGGGCGGCAAGCTTGTCCCATTCCTCGTCGGTGGGTTCGACGGTGTCGTTGAGGAAAAGGGTGATGTCCGGGGACCACTGCCTGAACAACAGCGCCTGATGGACGGACAGCGGGCCTGTGCCCAGCACCCCAATCCTTTGCCCGCGGATTTCCCAGCCATGGCAGTAGGGGCAGTGCACAACGCCCTTTCCCCATTGCTCCCGCAGCCCGTCGATCGGAGGCAGCTCGTCGGTCAGGCCGGTGGTGACGAGGAGGCGCCGGCCGGAGAACCGGCGGGCATCTCCGAGAACTACCTCGAATCCATCGGGGGTCCGCCGTGCCGAAACGGCTTCGCCGTCAATGACCGTTCCTCCGTAGGAGAGCACTTCGCCGCGTCCGATGGACAGGAGTTCCCGGGGGTTCATACCGTCCCTCGAAAGATAACCGTGCACTCCCGCAGCGGGTGCATTGCGTGGAGTTCCGGAATCGATGACCAGCACCGAGCGCAGCGCCCGGCTCAGCGTCGTGGCCGCGCTGAGTCCCGCCGCGCCACCGCCAACAATGACAACGTCATACCGTGTGGTGTCCATACCAATCTGTCCTTCGTCGCGTCCTGAATGATCGCCGCCAGCGTCCTTTGGCGGTTACACCAGCCTCCACTGCATGAACCAGTTTTGACAAAGATGATTGCCGTTATGGCAAAGTGGGGGTATGGAAACTGAGCTGAACGATGTTCTCGGGGCAGTCGGCCCCCGGCTTCGAGCACTCCGTGCGGAACGGAACCTCACCCTCGGCGATGTGTCTTCCGCGTCCGGAGTGTCGGTGAGCACCCTGTCCCGCCTTGAATCCGGGCAGCGCAGGCCAAACCTCGAACTTCTGCTGCCCCTGGCGAGGTTGTACGGTGTTCCCCTCGATGATCTGGTCGGCGCCCCGCCCACCGGGGATCCGAGAATCCACCTGCAGCCCATCACCCATGCCGGCATGACCGCTGTTCCTCTCACGCGCCGCCCCGGCGGGCTGCAGGCCTTCAAGATGGTGCTCGACGGCGATGCGCGCGGGGCAGAGCCCGACCCGCGCGTGCACGAAGGCTATGAATGGCTTTACATCCTCAACGGACGGCTGCGTCTGGTGCTGGGCGACAAGGACTTTGAACTTCGCCCCGGCGAAGCCGCCGAATTCGACACCCACACGCCGCACTGGTTCGCCAGCGCTGACGGCAAACCCGTCGAGTTCATCAGCCTGTTTGGACAGCAGGGCGAGCGGATGCACGTACGCGCGCGGCCCAAGCCCGCGTAGCCGATGAGCCCGGGGGGTTCCGGCGAGGGTTCCCTCAACGTGCCCCCTGAATGGTGCTCCCGTCGTTGGCCAAGCCGTTGGCGAGAGCGAAGATGCCTGGGAGCAGTTCTCAGCCCTCGACGACGGACATCGGCAGGCCGCCCCCGTGCACGGTAGGGACGAGGCTGTCTAGCTGCCAGCCGTCCCCGGATGCCCGGAACGTCGCGATCTGCGGCAGCGAGTAGCCCGACGGGACGCTGCTCGGCCCCGCCGTCGAGGCCTGGTATTCCTCGGTCAGTTCCTGGAACCGGACGCTCGCCTCCGAACCGGTCACCTCGACCGACTCCACCGTAACCTTCGTCGAAAAGGACGTATACCAGAAGCCCATTGCCTTGAATCCGGCCTTCGAACGGGCCACCACTGGGAGGTCCCGCTCGCGCTTGGACCGGTAGGCCGGCGTCATCTGCCCTTCGGCAAGGCGCGCGGCGGGGGGAGTGTCGAGGACGGTGCCGTTTCGATCCTCGACGGCAGCCTGGATGATGGCCGCGAGCTCGGACGACGACGGGCCCGGCACTGACGCGGACGACCCCGCCGTGGGCGGCCCGGCGGCCGGCTGGCACCCGGCAAGGGCGAACCCGAGCACAGCCGCGACGGCGACCATGTACGTCCGGTACTTCATCGTGCTCCCCCTAGCAGTGGATGTCCTCACAGCCTGCCGTGCCCAAGTCGCCCAGTCAACGGAGGCTCAGGGGCGTCCCGCTCAAGGAAATCTCAGAAGCAATCCCGTTCCGGGGCCACGCATGGCCCAGGCCGAGTCAGAGACGGCATAACGTCCGGTGCCGGCCATCAGCGTCGCAGATTCCGTGTAGGGGTCGGTCCAGTCGGTGATCCGCAGAATCGAGGCGCCGGCGGCCGCTTCCGCGGCCGGCCTCTCAAGCCTCGGAACGATCATGGCGGGCTCCGCGTCGACGGTAATCACGAGCATGGTGATGCGTTCAGTGATGGCCACCGGTGCATATCCGGTGAGGTACAGCAGCAACTCCGGAATCACCCGTCGAGGGTCACCCCCAATGGCGCCATGACGCTATCCCCAGTGGCGCCATGGCGAGGCGGTAGTCCGGCGGACGACGGCGGGCTCTGGAGCTAATCGGTCCGCCTTGGTAGCTTCAACGCATGGCCATCAAACTTGAGAACGTCGGTATCGCCGTTCGCGACCTCGAAGCAGCAATCGCCTTTTTCACGGATCTCGGTCTTACGGTCGTCGGCCGTGACACGGTCAGCGGGGAGTGGACCGACACCGCCGTCGGACTTGATGGCAACCACGCCAACATTGCAATGCTCCAGACCCCGGACGGTCAGGGCCGACTTGAGCTCTTCGAATACATCCACCCCAAAGCGATCGAGACGAACCCAACCCGTCCCAACGACATCGGCATGCACCGCGTGGCCTTCTCGGTCGACGACATCGACAAGGCCCTTGAGATAGCGGCGAAGCACGGATGCCATCCGCTACGCGGCGTGGCTACCTACGGCGACGAATACAAACTCACGTACCTCCGCGGCCCCAGCGGAATCATCGTGATGCTCGCCGAGAAACTGAAGAAAGACTGACACCCGGATCGGCCAATGAGCCTGTGCTGTGGAAAGCCGATGCTTGCCACGGATGTTTAGGGCAGACTGGTGGCGTGAGCGGAATCCCGTGGGTGCTGCACGTCGATCTCGACCAGTTCATCGCTGCGGTCGAAGTGCTCCGGCGGCCGGAGCTTGCAGGCAGGCCGATCATTGTCGGCGGTCGGGGCGACCCCACGGAACGGGCTGTGGTGTCGACCGCATCCTACGAAGCCAGGGCGTTCGGCGTGGGTTCCGGAATGCCGTTACGCATTGCGGCCCGGAAAGTGCCCGACGCCGTGATCCTGCCCGTCGACCACGAGGCTTACCTCGAGGCGTCTGAAACAGTGATGGCTACCCTGCGCGCGCAGCCCGGCGCCACCGTGCAGGTGTTGGGTTGGGATGAAGCCTTTATCGGCACTGAGACAGAGAACCCGGAGGCCTACGCCCGGCAGGTGCAGGCCGCTGTCCTGGAGCGAA
Source organism: Pseudarthrobacter sp. PvP090 (assembly GCF_040547365.1). Lineage (NCBI taxonomy): Bacteria > Bacillati > Actinomycetota > Actinomycetes > Micrococcales > Micrococcaceae > Pseudarthrobacter > Pseudarthrobacter sp. PvP090. Next base: position 8,949 of record NZ_JBEPPO010000013.1, on the reverse strand, counting down.
CGCGGCTGCATTGCAGCGTGGGCATCGGCGACACTTTGGTCCGGGCCAAGGTCGCCACCGGTTTCGGCAAGCCGGCCGGAGTTTTCCGTCTCACTGCCGGGAACTGGCTCGACGTCATGGGCAGCCGGCCCACCAAGGACCTATGGGGCGTCGGAACCAAAGTGTCGGACCGGCTGGCCAAACTCGGCATCACCACCGTCGCCGAACTCGCCGCGTCCGACCCACTGGACCTGGTCCCGGAGTTCGGCCCGAAGATGGGTCCCTGGTACGCGGAGCTCGGACGCGGGGACGGCGCCAGCGTTGTGGACGACACCCCGTGGGTTGCCCACGGGCATAGCAGGGAGACCACCTTCCAGCGCGACCTGACCGAGCCTGCCCAAGTGGACGACGCCGTGAGGGAGCTGACAGCGCATGTCCTCGAGGATGTGGTGGCCGAAGGACGGCCCGTGGTTGGGCTGACCCTCAAGGTTCGGTACGCGCCGTTCGTCACCAAGACCCACGCGAGGAAGATGCCCGAGACTTTCGACCGGAACGAAATCCTCGCCCGGGCCCTGGACCTCGCTGCCGCAATCGAAGCGGGCCGTCCGATCCGGCTCCTGGGCCTGCGGGCCGAAATGGCAATGCCCGACGATGCCCGAAAAGGACATACGCCGACGCGCGGCGGCTGGTGACGGCGGCTACGCTGGATCCATGGCTGGACTTGTGGCTGGTAAGGCTCCACGCAAGACACCGGAAGCTGAACGTGCGTCCCTGCTCAGGGCCGTGAAGGCCTTCCACACTTTTGCGTGGTTCACCATCGAGGCCTGCATGGTCTACGTCCTGTATGCCGGTGCCCGCGGCCGCACCGACAGCAGGGTGGGCGTGGCCGCGGGCGTCGTCACGGCAGAGACCCTGGTCTTTGCCGCCAACGGCTTTCACTGTCCGCTCACCGCGGTGGCCAGGGAACTGGGCGACGAGACGGGTTCAGTCACCGACATCTATCTGCCTCAGTGGTTCGCGAGGAACCTCCCGGGGATCCACGTTCCGCTGATCCTGGCCGCCGTGCTGCTGCACTGGCGGAACCACCGTGCCGCCGGCGGCGCTAGCGCAGTGGGTTCCCGTAGAGGTCAACCCGGAAGTTCTCGATCATCTTGTTGGTCACCACGTCGATGATGACTACCGAGTCCGCCGGCCAGGACGGATCGTGAACGACGGTGTAGGGAACATCAGTGATTTTCGTGGGCCGCCCGGCGTCGTTGATCTTCCGGCTGAAGGCATCGACCACCCGATTGGTCCTGGTGTTGACGGCCACCGTTTCCTGGGGGAGTCCCGCGCTGCTGCCGGTGGCCGGTGTCGCGTTCCACCAGCCTTCGTAGCCGCCGACGGGCGACTCCGACGACGCCGGCGCGGACGCCGTCGGTGTCCCTGCTGCTTTCGCCGCACCGCCGCACGCGCTCAGCGACGCCCCCGCAGCAAGAATCACACCAGCAGTGGCAAGGCGCAGCGCGCCGGCTTCGTATCCCAAGATGATGTCCCCCAACATTGTCACCGGCCGGCGGTCCCCGGCCCGGATGGGATGACCCTACCAGCCAGGTCCGCAACGACCCCGGGTGGCCTACTTCTTCCCGAACAGGCCGCCCAGGATCCCGCCGAGTCCGCCGTCGTCATTTTTCCGCTCCACCGGCTGGGTCTCCGGGAGGTCGACGTCGATCACCTCGCCGGGGCGCGGCGCGCCGCCGGTCGGCTGGCCCTGCGGGTAGGCCTGGCGTTCCAGCGTCGAATCCCGCCGCGCATCAGGCACCGCATCAGGAACGGCTGCCGGCGAGGACGGCTGGCCACCGCCGAGGAGCCCGCCCAGCAGATCACCAAGGCCGCCCATCCCGCCAGCGCCGCCGGCACCGCCCAGGATCCCGCCCAGAATTCCGCCAAGGTCAATGCCGCCGGCCTGGCCGGACCCGCCCGACCCGCCGGCCCCGGACGACTGCCCGCGGCCACCGAGCACCTTGTTCGCAAGGTAAGACATCACGATGGGGGCCAGGATCGGCAGCAGCTTCTTGATGAGGTCGCCGCCCACGCCGCCGAGTTGGGAGGTCCCGGCCAGCTGGCTGGCGACCTGTTCCTGCTGCCCGCCGAAGACATGGCTCACGATCTTCTCACCGTCCGCGGTGTCCACCTGCGAGACATCCACTCCGCCCTTCAGCAGCCCGTCCTGATGCTGGCCGAGCGCTGACTCCAGCGAGGCGGCGCCGTCGGAGGCCTGCGCGTTGACCTGCATGCCTGCCAGCAGCGTGGGCACGGCGGCCTCCACTGCGGCCTGGGCGGTCTGCCGGTCGGTGCCGAGCAGGCCGGCAATCTGGTCCACCGGGATCTGCCGCAGGATGTCGTCGAGCTCGGTCATGGTTCTCCTTCAGCCGCGTGTCAGTGCGGGCCTCGCTGGGAAACGGCGCCCGCGCGGGCGCCGCCGGACTGTTGCCCTTGCATCCTAGTCCGGGCTTCCGGGACGCGAAAGGACGCCGCCGGGGGCGGGCGACGCCGTCGGAGGCCTGCCACGTTTGCGGGTAATCTAGGAGAGTTCCGGAGCCGGCAGGTTTCTCCGGAGGAGCACATGGCAGGAAGCAAAAGGCGAGGTTGATGGTCCACATCTGGAACGATCCGTCCGAAGTCCCGGCGGACTTTGGTCCCTCCGTCGTTACCTTCGGCAACTTCGACGGTGTGCACCGCGGCCACCAGCAGGTGCTCTCGCAGCTCATCCGCGTCGCCCGCCTGAATCACGCGCGGGCCGTCGCCATCACCTTCGACCCGCATCCGGCGCAGGTCCACCGTCCCGAATCCGCCCCGGAACTGATTATGGGCCTGGAAGACAAGCTGGTCGCGCTCGGCGAGGTGGGCCTCGACGCTGTGCTCGTGATGAAGTACTCCCTCGAGCTGGCCAGCCTCACCCCCGAAGAATTCGTCGCGAGTGTCCTGGTCGGCGCCCTCAAAGCCAGCCACGTGGTGATCGGCCACGACGCCCGGTTCGGCCGGGGCAACTCCGGGGACCTGGACACGATGCAGGAGCTCGGCAGGAAGCTCGGGTTCGAGGTCCTGGTCATCAGCGAGTTCGGCTCGGAAGGCTTCCCGCTCCACGGTGAAGCGCACGACGACGGCGGCAAGGACCGGCGGTGTTCCTCCACCTGGGTGCGTGAGGCACTGCGCGAGGGCGACGTCGCCACGGCGGCCGCCGTCCTGGGAAGGCCGCACCGGATGCGCGGCGAGGTGGTCCACGGCGCTGCGCGCGGCCGCGACCTCGGCTTCCCGACCGCCAACCTCGCCTCCGACGCCAGCGGCTACATCCCGGCCGACGGCATCTACGCCGGCTGGCTCGTCGACCAGGCCGGTACCCGCTGGCCCGCCGCCATCTCCGTGGGCTCCAACCCCACCTTCGACGGCGTCAGCCGGCAGGTGGAGGCGCACGTGATCGACCGCCCGGACGAGGCGGTCGAGGACTTCGATCTGTACGACCAGACAGTAGTGGTGGAATTCGTCGCCCGGCTGCGGGGGATGGTGGCGTACCGTGGCCCTGAAGCACTGGTGGACCAGATGCGCCTGGACGTCGTCCAGGCCCACAACATTCTGTTCGCGCGCTGAACCGCCAGGTTAAAGCGCCGGGCGAACCGCCGCGCTGAACCGCGCGGCTGCTCCGTGGTCCCTGCGGGCAATTACGCCGGCGGATCCGCGCAGTGAAGCACCGCCATTGGGCAAGGAAGGCAAGAAACGTGACGATTGAGAAAAACACCAGGGAGCTGGACAAGGATATTGTCCGGGACTTCAGCTCAAAGATGAGCTACGCGTCCTACCTGCAGCTGCCGACGCTCCTGAGCGCCCAGCAGCCGGTCAGCGCCCCGGAGCACCACGACGAGATGCTGTTCATCATCCAGCACCAGACCACGGAACTGTGGCTCAAACTGGTCCTCCACGAGCTCCGCAGCGCCGCCGCCTGGCTCCGCTCCGACGATCTCGGCTCGGCCCTGAAGGCCATCGCCAGGGTCAAGCACATCCAGAAAACCCTCACCGAGCAGTGGTCCGTGCTGGCCACCCTCACACCCACCGAGTACTCGCAGTTCCGCGGCTTCCTGGGCAACTCCTCCGGATTCCAGTCCAGCCAGTACCGCGCGGTCGAATTCCTGCTCGGCAACAAGAACCGCAAGATGCTGCCGGTGTTCGAATCCGACCCCGAGGCCCACGCGATGCTGCTGGAGCTCCTCGAATCCCCGAGCATCTACGACGACTTCCTCGCCTACCTCAAGCGCCAGGGCTTCGACGTTCCCGCGTCGCTGCTGGAGCGGGACGTCACCCAGGCGCACGAGTTCTGCGCCGAGCTGGTCCCGGTCTTCAAGTACATCTACGAGAACGCCGCGGACAACTGGGGTGCCTACGAGGCCTGTGAGGAACTCGTGGACCTCGAAGACAACTTCCAGCTCTGGCGCTTCCGGCACCTGCGCACGGTGCAGCGCACCATCGGCATGAAGTCCGGCACCGGCGGCTCCAGCGGCGCGGCCTTCCTGCAGAAGGCGCTGGAACTGACCTTCTTCCCGGAGCTCTTCGCCGTCCGGACGGAGATCGGCCAGTGAGCGCCCTTCAGCCGGAGACGGCACGGCCCGCGGCACAGGCCACCGCCGGCAACGACACAGTCCTGCTGCAGCGCGCCCGCGATCTGGACGCCGCGGACCCGCTGGCCGCCTACCGCGAGCACTTCATCGGCACCGACACCGCGCTGTCCTACCTGGACGGCAACTCCCTGGGCCGCCCACTCAAGCGCACCGTCACGGACATCGGCAGCTTCATCCAGGACAGCTGGGGCGGCCGGCTGATCCGCGGCTGGGACGAGGAGTGGCTGGAACTGCCGCAGGCCATCGGCGACCAGCTCGGCAGGGCCGTCCTCGGCGCCGCTCCGGGCCAGACCATCATCGCCGACTCCACCACGGTGGTCCTGTACAAGCTGATCCGGGCGGCGCTGGCCGCGGTCACCGACCCGGCACGCACCGAAATCGTGCTGGACACCGACAATTTCCCCACCGACCGCTACCTCGTCGAGGGCATCGCCCGCGAAGAGGGCCTCACGGTGCGCTGGATAGACGCCGATCCCTCCTCCGGCGTGACCGTCGAGCAGGTGCGGGCAGCGACCGGCCCGGCCACCGCCGTCGTGGTCCTGAGCCAGATCGCCTACCGCTCCGGGTTCCTCGCGGACCTGCCCGGCATCACCACGGCCGTGCACGACGCCGGCGCCCTGGTGGTGTGGGACCTGTGCCATTCCGCCGGGTCGGTGGAGATCGCCCTGGACGCCGCCGACGTCGACTTCGCCGCCGGCTGCACCTACAAGTACCTCAACGGGGGACCGGGCTCGCCCGCGTTCGCCTACGTCAACGCCCGGCACCTGCCCGGACTGCAGCAGCCCATCTGGGGCTGGATGGGCCGCAAGGACGCCTTCGAAATGGGGCCCGGCTATGAGGCCGCGGCGGGAATCCGCGGCTTCCTCAGCGGCACCCCGGCGATCTTCGGGATGCTCGCCATGCGCGGCACCCTGGACCTGCTGGAGGAGGCGGGCATGGCCGCCGTCCGGGAGAAGTCACGGCTGCTGACCGCGTTCGCCGTCGAACTCCACGACGCGTGGCTCGCCCCGGCGGGCGTTGAACTCTCGACGCCGCGGGATCCGGAACTGCGCGGCAGCCACATCACGGTCGACCACCCGGCCTTCCGGGAGATGACCGCGGCGCTGTGGGAGCAGGACATCATTCCGGATTTCCGGGCGCCGCACGGCATCAGGATCGGGCTGTCCCCGCTGAGCACGTCCTTCGCCGAGCTGTACCGCGGTATGGAAGCCATCCGCGAACGGCTGGCATAGGGCCATTCCGGGCAGCATCAGGACCGGCCGTTTCGACAAGATTAGCGGCGTGCCGGTAAACTAAACGTTGGATCCGGCTGCAGTCCGTGGCGGCTGGCTCTTGTTGTGTACGGGCAGTCCTCCCTTCGGAGGGGAATCTCCGGCGCAGCACCCCCGGCAGTGAGTTACTGATTCGGGCCTCACGGCACATCTCTAGGAGTTATCGTGGCACTTGAAGCCGCTGTAAAGCAGTCCATCATCAAGGATTTCGCAACGTCCGAGGGCGACACCGGTTCGCCGGAGGTCCAGGTTGCAGTCCTGACTCAGCGGATCAAGGATCTCACTGAGCACATGAAGGTGCACAAGCACGATTACCACACCCAGCGCGGTCTGCTGGCCATGGTTGGTCGTCGCAAGCGCATGCTGACCTACCTCAAGAACACTGACATCACCCGCTACCGTGCGCTCATCGAGCGTCTCGGCCTGCGCCGCTAGTCAGCTTTAAGGGGCGGCCCCTTCCGGAACGGAAAGGGCCGCCTTCTTCAAAACAAAAACTCAACAGGAGGATCAACCGCATCACGCATTCGCGGTCTTCGGTAGTGATCTCCGGGAACGGCTTCAAGGGATGAAGCCTTAGCCCGTGGGTCTCGATCGATGACCGGGTGCAGTGCAGCCCAGCCGACAGAGGCTGGACTGGGTTGATGCGGCTGGACTCCGTGAACCATGAAACGGAGGTGACTCTCTATGGAGGGTCCCGAAATCCAGTTCTCAGAAGCAGTCATTGATAACGGCCGCTTCGGCAAGCGTGTAATCCGCTTTGAAACCGGCCGCCTTGCCAAGCAGGCAGCCGGCGCAGCGATGGTCTACATCGATGAAGAGACCGCGCTGCTGTCCGCCACCACCGCCGGCAAGCACCCGCGTGAAGGTTTCGACTTCTTCCCGCTGACCGTCGACGTCGAAGAGCGTATGTACGCCGCCGGCCGCATCCCGGGCTCGTTCTTCCGCCGCGAAGGCCGTCCCTCCACGGAAGCCATCCTGGCCTGCCGCCTGATGGACCGCCCGCTGCGACCCGCCTTCGTCAAGGGCCTGCGCAACGAGGTCCAGATCGTCGTCACCGTGCTGTCCATCAACCCGGACGAGCTCTACGACGTGGTCGCGATCAACGCTTCCTCGATGTCCACCCAGCTCTCCGGCCTGCCCTTCTCCGGCCCGATCGGCGGCGTCCGCGTTGCCCTCGTCGCCGACGAGCACGGCTCGCAGTGGGTTGCGTTCCCGAAGCACTCGCAGCTGGAGAACGCCGTCTTCAACATGGTCGTTGCCGGCCGCATCGCCGGTGACGACGTCGCCATCATGATGGTTGAAGCCGAAGCCACCGACAACTCCTGGAACCTCATCAAGGAACAGGGCGCCACCGCCCCGACCGAAGAGGTTGTCTCCGAAGGCCTCGAGGCTGCCAAGCCGTTCATCAAGGCCCTTTGCGAAGCACAGTCCGACCTGGCAGCCCGCGCCGCCAAGCCGACCGTCGAGTTCCCGGTCTTCCTGGACTACCAGGACGACGTCTACGCCGCTGTGGAGTCCGCTGCCGCCGAGAAGCTGGCCGCTGTCTTCCAGATCGCCGACAAGCAGGAGCGCGACACCGCCTCCGACGAGCTCAAGGATGAGGTGACCTCTTCCCTCGCCGGCCAGTTCGAAGGCCGCGAGAAGGAGCTGTCCGCAGCCTTCCGCTCCGTCACCAAGCACGTTGTGCGCCAGCGCATCCTCACGGACCAGATCCGCATCGACGGCCGTGGCCTGACGGACATCCGCCAGCTCACCGCCGAGGTTGAGGTCCTGCCCCGCGTCCATGGCTCGGCCATCTTCGAACGCGGCGAGACCCAGATCATGGGTGTCACCACGCTGAACATGCTCAAGATGGAACAGCAGATCGACTCGCTGTCTCCCGTGACGCGCAAGCGCTACATGCACAACTACAACTTCCCGCCGTACTCCACCGGCGAGACCGGCCGCGTCGGTTCCCCGAAGCGCCGCGAAATCGGCCACGGTGCCCTCGCAGAGCGCGCCATCATGCCGGTGCTGCCGTCCCGCGAGGAATTCCCCTACGCCATCCGCCAGGTGTCTGAGGCTCTCAGCTCCAACGGTTCGACGTCGATGGGTTCCGTCTGCGCCTCCACGCTGTCCCTGCTCAACGCAGGTGTGCCGCTGAAGGCCGCTGTTGCCGGTATCGCCATGGGCCTGGTCTCCGACCAGGTCGACGGCCAGACCCGCTACGCCGCCCTGACCGATATCCTCGGCGCCGAAGATGCCTTCGGTGACATGGACTTCAAGGTCGCCGGTACCGCTGAGTTCGTCACGGCCATCCAGCTGGACACGAAGCTCGACGGCATCCCGGCCTCCGTCCTGGCTGCCGCCCTGAAGCAGGCCCGCGAAGCCCGCCTGCACATCCTGGACGTCCTGAACTCCGCGATCGACACCCCGGACGAGCTCTCCGAGTTCGCGCCGCGCGTCATCGCTGTCAAGATTCCGGTAGATAAGATCGGCGAGGTCATCGGCCCGAAGGGCAAGATGATCAACCAGATCCAGGAAGACACCGGAGCCGACATCTCGATCGAGGACGACGGAACTGTCTACATCGGCGCCACGAACGGCCCGTCTGCCGATGCAGCACGGTCCGCGATCAACGCCATCGCCAACCCGCAGATCCCGGAAATCGGCGAGCGCTACCTGGGCACGGTCGTCAAGACCACCACCTTCGGCGCCTTCGTTTCCCTGACCCCGGGCAAGGACGGTCTGCTGCACATCTCCGAGCTGCGCAAGATCGCCGGCGGCAAGCGCGTGGACAACGTCGATGACGTCGTCTCCGTCGGCCAGAAGATCCAGGTGGAAATCACCAAGATCGACGACCGCGGAAAGCTCTCCCTGTCACCCGTTGTGGCTGACGAGGCAGGCTCCGAGGACGCCGACATCGCTGAGGTCTCCCTGGAGTCCGCAGAGTAGTCTGAACTGAATCAAGCGGCGGGGGGGGGGGGGGGGGCCCCCCCCCCCCCCCCCCGGGGGGGGGGGGGGGGGGGGGGGAGTTTGGTGGGGTTTTATGAAAGGCCTGTTTTATTTGG